>JAYEJW010000068.1:0-16501 GCA_034716535.1 Pseudomonadota bacterium | reverse complement strand
GCGTCCGCGCAGCCGGCTGAGGGTCTGCGGATCGTCAGGGATGCTCTGGAGAAGGAGGCGGGCCCGCTCCGGGTCGGCCACCGAATGTTCCTGTCGCTGGTTCCGAGAATCGGGGCCGGGCAGCGTCGAGTCGATCATTTCGGGCTCCAAGGATTTGGTGAACAAGGCGTATTGTGCGGCAGGCAGAAGAAGATCGAAAGCGATGGAAACGACGCTCCGCCACGCCCACGACCCGATGTGCAGTGCTGGAATGCGGCGGCGGCCGCTGGCGCATTCCGGTGGAGTATCTAGGGTTAGGGCAAAGGCCGTAATCCGACGTCGGTCGGGACACCGTGCGGCGCGAGCGTTGTCGGGTTACGCTTCGCTAACCCGACCTACCGATGCATCCCGCTCCTGGAAATCCTATTCCGATTGCCACGTAAGACTCAGTCGATTGTCATCATCGAGGGAAACCCCGGTGCCGAATCGCCCGGCCTCCCGGGTCAATACATCTCTCATCCATCTCGCGTCTCCCGCTGACGCCCGGGTCACCCGGAAGCGCTCCGTGCGCGTGGACGTCATCGCGAAACGTACGAGTTTCCCGGTGGCCGGGTCGATGGTCGGAAAGTACATCAGCGCGAGGTCGCCGCGGTATTCCTCCTTGCCGCCGATGCCTTCGTAGTCGTTGAAGAAGTCACCGCAGCCGTAGAGGATCGCTCGGTTCCGGTAGACCTCGATGGCCTTGGGGTGGTGCGAGGAGTGGCCGTGAACCAGGTCGAAGCTCCCCAGGTCGATCAGGCGGTGGGCGAAACGGCGTTGCTCGGAAGGGATCTCGTAACCCCAGTTGCCGCCCCAGTGAATGGAGGCGACGACGATGTCCCCGGCCCGTTTCCTGGTGTGGACCTGCTCGGCGATCCGATCGGCGGCTCGGTCCGACAGGTCCTCCAGTCGGTTGACGCCGGGCTGATTTCTACCGGCACCCCAGCGCCAGGGGATGCCGCTGGAGCCGTGGCCGAAGGCGAAGACGAGCACGCGGCCGTTGCCGGGTATCTCAAGCACCGCCGGTGCTTGCGCCTGGGCCAGATCGAGACCCGCACCGGCAGTGCGGATGCCAGCGGCGCGCAGCGTCTCCAGAGTCTCCTCCAGCCCGGCATAGCCCCAGTCCAGGACGTGGTTGTTGGCGAGCACGCAGCAATCGATGCCCGCGGCGGTCAGGCAGGGCGCATTTTTCGGGTGCATCCTGTAGTGGATGCCCTTGCCCGGCCAGGGTTCGGCGCTCTCGGTGACCGCCGTTTCGAGGTTGACGATGCGCAGGTCCGGCGCCGCGCGCCTCCATTCCGCCAGGGCGTCACCCCAGATGTAGGCGAAGTCTGCGGGTCGGGGGATTGGTCCACTCTCACGCTCCGCGAGCTCGATGTAGGCGCGGGCGTCCCGGATATAGGGCTCGTAAAGCTCGGGGGTATTGGGGTGAGGCAGGATCTGGTCGACGGCTCGCCCGGTCATGACGTCGCCGCACAGGAAAACGGTGGTGGGGCGGGTGTCTGCCAAAGCCCTGGCGCTTTCCTTCACGGGGCCCTTTTTCTCCCGTGCACCGAGGCCGATCGGCAGAAGGCCTGCCGCCACACAGAGCCTGCGCAGGAAGCCTCGCCGGTTGCAGCCGCATTTTACCGAGCTCATGCCCAACCCCGCGATCGCTCGCAATAGTGTCCATCCTTGTTTCACTTCAAGGATAGTCGTGACGACACCCTCTTGGGCGAGGTGCTCGGGGTCCGCGCGAAGAGCCGATTCAGTGGTGACGCCTTTTCTTGACCGTCGAGGTGGTTGCAGGCGAGAGTCCGAGGGACGGTTCCGGGGCGTCTACCAATCGACGGGTTCGAATGGCGCGAGATCCGGTGGTCCCTCGGCGTGCAGCCAAACCGGCTCGGGCTTTGTCCCGGGATAGGCGGGCACTGCGATCAAGGCGCTGGAGACAGTGCCGAATCCGTTGCCGAGGTCGAGGTTCATCGCGGCGGTTGGGCCTGCCTCGTCGGGATAGGCCCTGCTCGCCAATAGGGATCTCCACCCTTCCCACTGCCCGCGGTTCGGGTCCGGCAGTTCGGACTCGCGAAATCGGAACAGATTGGCCCGGATACGCGGATTGTCCGAGTCGTCGAGCTCGGTGGCGGTCAGCATGTGCAGGCCGGGCGGCACCGGGTGGACGCGGATCTCTCCGTCGCCGCCGTGGCGAAGCCAATAGGCGTCTCTGGCATCGGCCACGACTAGGTTGAAGGGTCTGTAAGCGTCCGGATGCAGGTCCGCCAGGGCGCCGGCGGCTGCTCCAGCCTCCGCGTGATCCAGGGCCTCCAGCACCAGCTCGCCGCGACTGCGCTTGCCGCGTTGAGGCCCCAAGGTGCCCTCCCGGTTCATAACCGCCGCCAAGAGTCCCGCGTCGTTCACGCCGAGCCAGCTACCGCCGCCAAGCTCGTCGAGGCCCGCCACCACCTCGGGCCGGTCCTCCCAGTGGCGCGCCGGCGGCGCGGCGGGACGGTCCCGCATCTCGTCGCGATTGGCGGCCAGCAGCAGGGGCCATTCGTGGCCTTGGCGGCGGAGGATTACCAGGGTGCACATGGGGCAATCTCGTCAGGCGCTCCCGCAGCCACTCCAGTGGCGGGGGGAGCAGGCTCTCAAGGGTTCCGGGTTCGCGGAACAGGACCACGCCCAGCCCGTGGCCTCGGGAGATTCGTGCCATAAGGATAAATTCTAGCAGTACCCACCGGGTTGGCGGCAGGAGCCCGTGGCGTCTATGCTGACAAACGCCACGAACGGCAAGAAACCGCTGCCGCATCGGCAGTACCGGTCATCAACGGGAGTCCCGCCATGGGCAATCAGGCCCCTTCGCTGAACGCGATGCTCGAAGGCCTCATCGCCGCCCCCTCGGTGAGCAGTGTGAATCCGGAGTTGGACCAGGGCAACCGGAAGGTTGTCGAGCTACTCGCGGGTTGGCTGGAGGCGGCGGGTTTTCGCGTCGAATTGACCGATGTCCCCGGTCATCCCGGCAAGTCCAACCTGATCGCGACCTTGGGGGCCGGGCCTGGCGGACTGGTGTTGTCCGGGCACACCGACACCGTCCCCTATGATGCGGCCCGCTGGAGCCACGACCCCTTCCGGCTCACCGAGGACCGCGGGCGGCTCTACGGCCTCGGGACCTCGGACATGAAGTCCTTCCTGGCAATCGCCATCGAGGCTGCACGCGGGCTTCGGGCCCAGGACCTGAAGCGGCCGCTTGTGATTCTGGCCACGGCGGACGAGGAGTCCTCCATGGCCGGGGCGCGGGCACTGGCGGAGGCCGGCCGTCCGTTGGGGCGCTACGCCGTGATCGGCGAGCCGACAGGACTGCGGCCTGTTCGCCTGCAAAAGGGCGTCATGGGAGAAGCGGTTCGTCTGGTGGGGCGGACGGGCCACGCTAGCGACCCGAGTCTTGGAAACAATGCCCTGGAGGGCATGCACGAGGTGCTCGGCGAGATTCTGGCTTGGCGCTCGGAGCTGCAGGCCAGATACAGGCATCCGGCGTTCGCCGTTCCAGGGCCTACCATCAACCCCGGCTACATCCACGGCGGCGACAACCCGAACCGCATCTGCGGAGACTGCGAGCTGCACCTCGATCTGCGGGTCCTTCCGGGGATGTCCATCGAGGATCTGCGTACCGTGCTCTCCCAGCGGGTGGCGGGGGTCGCCGAGCGCCGGGGTCTGCAGTGGGATGTCGTGCCCCTGTTCGCGGGCATCCCGCCTGCAGAGACGTCGGGGGAATCGGCGATCGTAAAGGCGGGGGAGGCGCTCACCGGCCACGGCGCCGAGGCGGTGAGCTTCGGCACCGAGGCGCCCTTCTTCAACCAGCTCGGCATGGAGACCCTGATCCTCGGACCCGGCAACATCGCTCAGGCCCATCAGCCGGACGAGTATCTGGAGAGTGCCCGCATCCCGCCGACGCTGGACCTATTGCGGGAGCTGATTCGCAGGTTCTGTCAGGAGTAGGAGACAGTGCAACCTGAGGACTGAACGAGGTCTCGTCCGATCTCGGGCATAAGCTCTCGGGTCAGTCGTATTCGCCCGCCCGCCGGGCGTCGCCGCGTACCTTGTGCACGGGGTAGCGTTGCTCGTTGACGGCGATTTTCTCGTCGGCGGCGGCGAGCAGGTCGACGTCCAGTCTCTCGGAGAGGCGGATCAGGTAGATCAGGATGTCGGCCATCTCGTGGGCTACCTCCTGCTTCTTTTCCGCGTCGAGTGAGGCGCTCTGCTCTTCATTCAACCACTGGAAGTGCTCCAAAAGCTCACCGCATTCACCCGCCAGGGCCATGACAAGGTTCTTTGGGGAGTGAAATTGCTCCCAATCCCGTTCGCGGGCAAACGCCAGCAGGCGCTTGTTCAGATTGTCCAACCTGTCTTCGGGCATCGTGCTCAGTCCTGCTGCAAAAGGTCTTTAGCCCTGGCCACGGCCGCCCGCACCTGGCGCGGGGCGGTGCCGCCGATATGGTCGCGGGCAGTCACAGAGCCTTCCAGAGTCAATACGGCAAAGACGTCCTCGTCGATGGCGGATGAGAACTGGCGCAGCTCGGCCAGGGTGAGCTCGGAGAGGTCGCGCCGCTCGCGTACCCCGAGGGCCACCGCCTTGCCGACGATCTCGTGGGCATCGCGGAAGGGGATTCCCTTGCGTACCAGGTAATCGGCCAGGTCCGTGGCGGTGGCGAAGCCTTGGAGCGCCGCCGCGCGCATGCGCTCGCGGTTGCAGGTAACCGCGCCCATCATGTCGGCGAAGACCTTCAGTGAGCCCTTGAGGTTGTCTACGGTGTCGAACAGGGGCTCCTTGTCCTCCTGGTTGTCCTTGTTGTACGCGAGCGGTTGGCCCTTCATCAGGGTGAGCAGGCCCATGAGGTGGCCGAAGATCCGCCCGGTCTTGCCGCGAACCAGCTCGGGCACGTCCGGATTCTTCTTCTGGGGCATGATCGAGGAGCCAGTGCAGAAGCTGTCGGAGAGCTCCACGAAGCCGAACTGGGCCGAGGACCAGAGGATCAACTCCTCGGAGAAGCGGGACAGGTGCATCATCAGGATCGAGGCGGCCGCCACAAACTCGATCACGAAGTCCCGGTCCGACACCGCATCCAGAGAATTCTCCGCCGGTCGTTCGAACCCGAGTAGCGCTGCGGTGCAGTGACGGTCGATCGGGTAGGTCGTCCCGGCCAGTGCCGCGGCCCCCAGGGGCATGATATTGACCCGCTTTCGGCAGTCGGCGAGCCGCTCTCGATCGCGCTCCAGCATCTCGAACCAGGCCATCATGTGGTGGCCGAAGGTGGTGGGCTGGGCTACCTGTAGGTGGGTGAAACCGGGCAGAACCGTCTCGGCCTCCCGCTCGGCGAGGTCCAGCAGGGCCTCCTGAAGCCGCTTGACAGCGACGCGGATCGCGTCGATTTCCGCGCGCAGATAGAGCCGCACATCGGTTGCCACCTGGTCGTTACGGGAGCGGCCCGTGTGGAGCTTCTTACCGGCGTCGCCGATGTCCGCCGTGAGCGCGGCCTCTATGTTCATGTGCACGTCTTCAAGCGGGATCGACCAGGCGAGCTCGCCGGCGTCGATGCGTTCGCCGATACGTGTGAGCCCTGAGACGATCGCGTCCCGCTCGTTGTCCGTCAGGATGCCCTGACGGGCGAGCATGGTCGCGTGGGCCACGGAGCCCTCGATATCGTAGCGGTAGAGGCGCCGGTCGAAGTCCACGGAGGCGGTGAAGGCCTCAACGAAGGCATCCGTCGGCTCGTTGAATCGGCCGGCCCAAGGTTTCGAAGATGTGTTCTGGTCGAACATCGTTAGGCGCAGGAAGGAGTAAGTTTACGAAGGATTTTACACGTTTCAACGACTCGTCCCATGCCTCGTTTGAAACAGCCCCTTACGGACAAGCCCTCCACCGGGAGGGGGTTTTTGCCGGACTTCTGCCGCATCCCCATGGTGTTCGGGGTCGTGCTGACGGCGCAGCTGTTGGCGATCCTATTGGTGCTCGCGTCGCCCAATCCGGTCGCGGAATTCTGGGAGCGTCTCGGGCCGCTGTCCCTTTACGTTCAGCTTATCTCCCTGACGGCTGCCGCTGTGTTGTGCGTGCTGCGCCCAGCCCTTGGCCGTTTGCGGAACGCGGTAGCGGCCGTTGTCTCCCTGCTCTTGCTCGTCCTGGTTGCTGGCGTTCTGAGCCAGGCCGCCTTTCAGCTTATCCCTTCGGACGCGGGTCTGCTGTTTCCTGAGGACGGTTTCCCGGGATTCCTTGCTCGCAGCCTGGGCGTCACCGCGATCGTCGGCGCCCTGCTGTTGCGCTACCTCTACCTACATTATCTATGGCGGCGACAGGTGGAGGCGGAGGCGGAAGCGCACTTCCAGACGCTGCAGGCCCGTATCCGGCCGCATTTCTTGTTCAACAGCATGAACACGATCGCCAATGTCATACACACCGACCCCCGCCTTGCAGACGAGCTGTTGCAGGATCTGGCCGATCTTTTCCGCGCCGCTTTGGCAAAGGGAGAGGACACCGCGACCTTGGCCCATGAGCTCGATCTGGTGCGACGCTACCTGCACATCGAGAAGCAGCGTTTGGGTGAGCGCATGCGAATCGAGTGGGACCTCGAAGATCTGCCCGGCGAAGCGTCCCTGCCTCCTCTGATCCTCCAGCCGCTGGTGGAGAACGCCGTTTATCACGGCGTTCAGCCGGCCCTGGGACCCGGACTGATCTGCGTCGGCGGCCGCTACCGCCGGGGCCAGGTCAATCTGAGCGTGCGCAACACTCTGCCGAAGAACCCCGAAGCGAACTCTCACAGCAGCGGCAACCACATGGCCATGGACAACGTGCGTCAGCGGATTACAGCCATGTACCCCGGCGAGGGCCGGGTCGTCGAGTCGCGCGTCGAGGGGGACTATCAGGTGCGATTGGCGTTTCCCTATCCTTGGAGAGAGCGATGAGGATCCTGTTGGTCGACGACGAGCTCCCGGCGCGCGAGCGGCTGCGGCGCCTGCTCGCTGAGCTGGACGACAATTACAGGGTCGTGGGAGAAGCTGAGAATGGCGAGGCCGCGCTGGAGCTGTGCAACAAGCGGGCCGTAGACCTGGTACTGCTGGACATCCGTATGCCGGGTATGGACGGGCTGGAAGCGGCGACCCGCATGGCCGAGCTTGTGCCGCCCCCGACTGTGATCCTGGTCACCGCCTACCAGGACTATGCTCTGGACGCCTTTGCGTGCCGCGTCGAGGACTATCTGGTCAAGCCTGTGCGCCTTGAGCGCCTGCGAGCCGCCCTGGAACGGGCGCGGGTCCCAACCCGGCCCCAGCGGGCGGCGCTCGTCGAGGCTCGTCCTCAGCCGTCCAGGCGGCGGGGCCAGCTTACAGCTCATTATCGGGGCGGTCTGCAGACGGTACCGATCGGGGAGGTGATCTACCTGCAGGCGGAGCAGAAGTACGTCATCGCTCGTCATCCAGCGGGTCAGATTCTGGTGGACGAGTCGCTCAGGTCGCTGGAGGAGGAGTTTTCCGACCTCTTCATGCGTATACACCGCAGTACGCTGGTGGCACGCAAGCATGTGGCTGGGTTCGATAAGGCCGCAGACGGCTCGTGTCTGTTGTCCATGCGCGGCTGCGACGAGCGACTGTCGATCAGCCGCCGCCATCTGTCGGAGGTGCGGCGTTGGCTGCGCTCCGGGACGTTGGAGTAGTTCGGGATGCGCAAGTGCGCGATTGCGCGTAGCAGTTGAGTTTGCCGATTGAAACCGTACGTTGTGCCCGCACCCCGCACCCCGCACCCCGCACCCCGCACCCCGCACCCCGCACCCCGCACCCCGCACTTTCTTCTGAGGACGCCGCATCTTCGCGAACATTGCCTGTAGGCCGCAGTCCATTTAGCATCTGCTATTTTTCGGTACTGCATCATGTCCGACACCATCCGCATCGCCACCCGCAAATCCCCCCTCGCCCTGTGGCAGGCCGAGCACGTGGCCGATGCCCTGCGGCGCATCCACTCCGAGCTTTGCGTCGAAATCGTCGGTATGAGTACCCGCGGCGACAAGATCCTGGACGCGCCCCTGGCCAAGGTGGGGGGTAAGGGGCTGTTCGTGAAGGAGCTTGAGCAGGGCATGCTCGAGGGGCGCGCGGACATCGCGGTGCACTCCATGAAAGACGTACCCGTGGACTTCCCCGAGGGCCTGCACTTGCCGGTCATCATGGAGCGGGAGGACCCGCGCGACGCCTTCGTCTCGAATCGCTACGGTGGACTCGACGAGCTTCCAGAGGGTGCCTGCGTGGGTACCTCGAGCCTGCGCCGCCAGTGCCAAATCGCCGCCCGCCGGCCGGATCTGCGTATCGAGCCCCTGCGCGGCAACGTCAACACCCGCCTGGGCAAGCTCGATGCGGGCGAGTTCGACGCCGTAATTCTGGCCGCGGCAGGCCTCGTCCGGCTTGGGTTCGAGGCGCGCATCCGCACCCGCCTGGAGCCGGAGGAGAGCCTGCCCGCCATCGGCCAAGGAGCCATCGGCATCGAGTGCCGGTCGGACGACGAGCGCGTGAACGGCCTCATTGCCGCGTTGCACGACACTCCCACGGCGGATCGGGTACAGGCGGAACGGGCACTGAACCACCGCCTCATGGGCGGCTGCCAGGTGCCTATCGCCGGCCATGCGATCCTGGAAAGGGATGGGCTCTACCTGCGCGGCCTGGTGGGTACGCCGGACGGTTCACGCATCCTACGCGGGGAAGGGCGCGGGCCGAGAACTGAGCCCGAGGCACTCGGCACCGCCGTCGCGGAAGACCTGATCGCCCAAGGTGCCGGCGAGATCCTAAGCGCCCTGCAGGCGCTTTGAGTACGGCGATGTCCGCTCCCTGCGACCTGGGTGGCAAGGGCGTGCTGGTCACGCGCCCTGCCGGACAAGCCGCGGGACTCCGCCGGCTTGTCCACGAAGCGGGCGGCCGCGCGATCCCCTTCGCCGCGATCAGGATCCTGCCGGTCGAGGACCCGAAGCCTGCACAGCGTTTGTTGGCGCAGTCATGGGACCTGATGATCTTCATCAGCCGAAACGCCGTCGAGCAGGTCCTGCCCCTGCTCCCGGGCCGTCGGCTTCCCGATCGGCCGCAGTTGGCGGCGGTGGGTCGCGCCACCGCCGATGCCCTTACGGACGCCGGCCGGGCCCCGGACCTGGTGCCCTTCGGGCGTTTTGACAGCGAATCCCTGCTCGCCCTGCCCGAGCTCGCCGATCTCGCCGGCCGAAGGGTCCTGGTCGTGCGCGGCGAAGGGGGGCGGGCGATCCTTGGCGATACGCTCGCCGAGCGCGGTGCCGAGCTCCGGTACGCGGAGGTCTACCGGCGCGCCCTGCCCGATGTCGATCCGGCACCTTTGCTCGAAAGCTGGCGTCGGGACGTACACCTGGTCACCGCCACCAGCGAGGAGATCCTGGGCAACCTGATCAGGCTCGTCGGCCCGGAGGGCCGCGAGCTGCTGCTCGCCACACCCCTCGTGGTGGTGAGCGAACGCACGGCCGAATCCGCACGGCGCCGCGGCTTTGCCCGTGTGGAGGTGGCGGAGCGCGCGGCGGACGACGCGCTCCTCTCCGCCCTTTGCCGCGCGGCCTTTCCGGGCGCCTAGTACAGGCGTGCCTAAGACTCCGTGACAAGATAGAGAGAGTCTCACGCGAAGCCGCGAAGCCGCGAAGCCGCGAAGGCGCGAAGGCGCGAAGGGCGCGAAGGGCGCGAAGGGCGCGAAGGGCGCGAAGAAAACCTACTGGCATGATGACTGTTAGAGAAACTTAGACCCTGCTGTACTAGCCCTGATCGCAGTGATGACGAGTAAAACCGAGAGTCCGGCCACTCCGTCCACGGCCGCACCATCCCGTCCGGCCTGGGACCACTTCGTCCACGGCGCGGATATCGGCGTCGAAGGTCGCGGTCCCACGCTTGCCGCGGCCTTTGAGCAGGCGGCCCTCGCCCTGACCGCCGTGATCACCGAGCCCAGCCGGGTGAATCAACGCGAGGAGGTCTTTGTCGAGTGTCGGGCCCCCGATCCGGAGCTGCTGTTGGTGGACTGGCTGAACGCACTCGTCTACGAGATGGCGACGCGCCGGATGCTCTTCGCGCGCTTTGCGGTGACGGTCGTCGGAGACCGTCTTCGGGGCACGGCCTGGGGGGAGGGAGTGGATGTAGCGCGACACCGGCCGGCGGTGGAGGTCAAGGGGGCGACCTACACGCAACTGGCTGTGAAACAGGAGCCGAACGGTACCTGGACCGCCCGCTGCGTTGTCGACGTCTAACGCCTGCCGCTGCGCGGCACGTTTGTCTCGTCGGGCAGGACCGTTCCGCAGGAGGGTCTTGAGGGATACTCGAGGTGCCGATACATAACGACGACATCGCCGACGTCTTCGACGAGATCGCGGATCTGCTGGAGATCCAGGGTGAGAACCCCTTCCGCATTCGCGCTTACCGCAACGCCGCACGAGAGGTCCGCGCTCTGCCCAGGGAGGTCGTACAGCTGTTGGAGAAGGGCGAGGACCTGACCCGCCTGCCCGGCATCGGTGAGGCCCTGGCGGGGAAGATCGAGGAGATGGCCCGCACAGGCTCCTGTCGGGCGCTCAAGAAGCTGGAGAAGCAGCTCCCGGCGGACCTCACGGAATTGCTCCGTCTGCCTGGTCTGGGGCCCAAGCGCGTTCACGCCTTGCATTACGATCTGGACATCCACACGCCGGAGCAGCTCTACCGGGCAGCCAAGGATGGCCGCCTGCGGCAATCGCCCGGTTTCGGAGCCAAGACCGAGGAGCGTATCCTCGAGGCCCTGGATGCGCACCTCTCCACAGAACGCCGCTTCAAGCTCGCAACCGCCGCCCGCTATGCCGAATCTCTCGTGGCCTATTTGGAGCAGGCCAGGGGGGTGGATCGCGTCCTGGTCTCCGGCAGCTACCGCCGTTGCCGCGAGACGGTGGGCGACCTGGACATCCTGGTCACGGCGACGGATCCGAACGCGGTGATGGATCGCTTCGTGGACTACGACGAGGTCGAACGCGTCCAGTCCAAAGGCACGACCCGCGCGACCCTGTACCTCAAGAGCGGCCTGCAGGTGGACCTGCGGGTGGTGGAGCGGAACAGCTTCGGCGCCGCCCTGCATTACTTCACCGGCAGCAAGGCCCACAACATCGCGGTCCGTACCCTGGCCCGCCAGCGGGGGCTCAAGGTCAACGAGTACGGGGTGTTCCGGGGCACCGAGAGGATCGCGGGGGAGACCGAAGAGTCCGTCTTCGCCGCCGTGGGGCTTCCCTACATAGCGCCGGAGCTGCGGGAGAACCGGGGCGAGATCGAGGCAGCCCGCAACGGGCTGCTGCCCAAGTTAGTCGAGCTTGCCGATCTACGGGGCGACCTGCACTGCCACACGGTGGCTACAGACGGTCACGGCACGCTCGCGGAAATGGTCCATGCCGCCAGAGCGCAAGGGCTCAGGTACATCGCGATTACGGAACACTCCAAGCGCCTGCGGATGGCACACGGGCTCGACAGCCAGCGGCTCTTGCAGCAAATCGAGGAGATCGACCGCCTCAACCAGACGCTCGAGGGCTTTCGGGTCCTCAAGGGCATCGAGGTCGACATCTTGGAGGACGGCGGGCTCGACCTGCCGGACGAGGTCCTGGGCCGGCTGGACCTGGTGATCGGCGCCGTACACAGCCGCTTCCATCTGACTCGCGCCCAGCAGACCCGGCGCATCCTCAAGGCTATGGATCATCCCCACTTCACCATTCTGGCCCATCCCTCCGGGCGGCTGATCGATGAGCGTGAGCCTTACGACGTCGACATGGCCCGTCTCATCAGCCATGCCCGTGACAGAGGCTGTTACCTGGAGCTCAACGCCCACCCGGAGCGACTGGATCTGCTGGACATCCACTGCCAGATGGCGCGGGAGGAGGGCGTCCTGGTGAGCATCGATTCGGATGCCCACAATACGCTGGACTTCGCCAACCTTCGCTACGGCGTGGGGCAGGCCCGCCGCGGCTGGCTCGAGGCCAAGGACGTGCTCAACGCCCGGCCACTGAACCAGCTTCTACCGTTACTGCGTCGGACCATGTGAGTTGCCCCTTTTTCGGCCGGACCTGTGAATCGGTGACCGGTGTCGAGCGCCCCTACCGCTAGAATGAACAAACTCTATTCGTCGCGGACCGCGACATGGGAATCGGGGAGGCACCGTGGACCTGACAACCATCATCGCAATCGCCCTCATCCTGGTCGCCGCGCTCTACGCGGTGCTCATCTACAACAACCTGGTCAGGCTCAAGCACAACGTCGCCAAGACCTGGTCGAATATCGACGTCTCCCTCAAGCAACGCCACGAGGAGCTTCCCAAGCTGGTGGAGGTGTGCAAGCAATACATGCAATACGAGCAGGAGACCCTGGAGCGGGTGGTTCGGGCGCGTGGTGCCGTGTTCGATGCCCGCGGGCGGGGCGACCTGAAGGATCTCGGCGCGGCCGAAACGGAGCTGCGCGCCAGCCTGGGCCGGCTCTTCGCCCTCGCGGAAAACTATCCGGATCTCAAGGCGAACGACAGCTTCAATCACCTCTCAAAACGCGTTTCCCAGCTCGAGGAGACCATCGCCGACCGGCGCGAGCTCTACAACGACGGCGTCAACCTTAACAACGTGCGCGTCGAGCAGTTTCCCGACGTCGTGGTCGCCCGGCTGCTCGGCTTCCAGCCGTTCGATCTGCTGGAGTTCTCCGAGGTGCGATCCGACGTGGACGTCGCAAAGCTGTTCGCATGATCGAGGCGCTCCGGGGGGCGGCCGTCGGTGCCGAGACGATCGAGTTTTGGCTGGTCAGCGCCGTCCTTGCGGGTCTCGCGGTCTTTGCCCTGCGCAAGGGTCTGGGCGGCTTCTGGCATATGCGCACCATGGTCGACACGCCGACGGCCAAGATCCGATCGGCTCCCCAAGGATATGTGGAGCTCGCCGGACGGGCGCTGCCCTACAGGGTCAACCTGACGGCGCCGCTCACAAGGCTGTCCTGCGTCTAGTACCGCTTCAAGGTCGAAGAGCATCGGGGCAGCGGCAAGAACAGCCACTGGGTCACCATCGACCAGGGAGAGGCGGACATCCCGTTCATGCTCGACGACAGTACAGATCGCTGCCTGGTGGAGCCCGCCGGCGCGCAGATGAATTGCCGGGAATCCGACACCTGGTACGGGGGCAATAGGCATCAGCCGGCGCCGCGGCAGCGGGGCGGTTGGTTTCAGCTCGTTCGCCGCTATCGATTCTCGGAGATGCGGATCCTCGCCTCGGAGCCGGTTTACCTCCTTGGCCGGTTCGAGACGCCGCGACGTGGGGTGCGGGATCGCGATCGCCTGGCGCGGCACCTGCTCGCCGGTTGGAAACGCGACCCGGAGCGCATGGAGCGCTTCGACATGGACGGCGACGGCGAGATCAGCGTGGGGGAGTGGGAGCGGGCCCGCGCCGAGGCCCATGGAGTTGCCGCGCGTACCGAATCCAGGCTTCAGGCCGAGCCGCCCCTGTCCCGCGTCGGGCGAACCTCCAATCCACGGCACCCATTCGTCATCTCGACCCATGGGGAAGGCCCGCTCCAGCGTCGCCTCCGACTTCAGGCCATCGGCGGAACCATCGCCTTTCTCCTGCTTGGGTCGGGAGTCGGATTCGCGATCCTCGCCCGCCTGGTCGACACCTGAATCCCTTGTTCGGCTCGGCTGGCCAGCGAGCCGCCGGCGCAGATTCTGCCTCCGCTTGACCTGGTCCCGAGACGAGGGGTACTTTGCCGGTTAACTGATGGATTGACTTTACTTTGGGCAATTAGCGCTATTCCTTAGCCGGAACGATCAAGGTCGATCGAATGCGTAGGTCGGGTTAGGCGCGCTCGTGAGGTATGGAGTTGATGGGACGAACCTCGCGCGCGCCGTAACCCGACTCCTCCCGGGCATGTCGGGTTACGCTTCGCTAACCCGACCTACGGTTCAGCTGAGTTTCGACGCTAATCACCTTACTTTGTGGCCTCTCTGTCCCGACCCGCTCGTCCGCAGTACGTCGGGGTTGGATACGATCGACCGAGATGATCAGAATCGTCCACGCATTGCCGGGGCGCCTTCGCTTGAGGCTCGACGCGCTGAAGGGACAGCCTGAGCTTGCGAGGAAGCTCCACGCCCAAGCTTTCAGCGGTTTCCGGCATAGGCCGCGTAGACGTCAGTACCCGCACTGGAAGCCTGCTGCTGCGGTTCGATCCAAGCGTCCTCCGGTCACCGGATTTCCTCGATGCGGTATCGGAAGCCATGGGGAAGCTGTTTCCGGCCCATGTCGCGCCCGGTCGTCTGCGGATAACAGTGAAGCGGCTCAAAGGAAGGCCCGAGCTCGCGTTGAAGATGGAGGAACACCTGGCGCCGGTTTGGGGGATCGACAGGGTCGAGATCGATCCCGCGACGGGGAGTTGTCTCCTCCTTTACGACTCACAGGCGGTTGCCTCGCCGGAATTTCTCGATGCCTTGTCGCAGCGGCTCGCCGCGCTGTTGCCGCGATTCGATGTGCGGAAGCTCATATCCCGCGTCGGAATGCGCGGGTGATAACCTCGGCGACGCTCGGAAAAATCGCGGACGTACCCCTTGTCCTTGAAGTGGTGGCGATTGAGCGGAACGGATATCGACGGGGTAGCCCGATCAAGGCAACCGATGCGGGCGCTTTTCCATCGCAAACAGCCGAAAGGCACGGTTGCGGTAGATGCGTTTCTGCCGGCGAACCACCTGGAACCCCAGCTTGAGAAAGAAGGGCAGGGCGGTGATGCTCACGTCGGCGAACAGACGCGGAAGACGCCGCCTGCGTGCCTCCTCGTCGATGCGCGCCATGAGGGCCGATCCGACGCCCCGTCCCTGCCAGAGGTGGTGGACGTAGAAGCAATCCAGATGTCCGGTGGATTCCAGCTCGGCAAAGCCGAGAATCTCTTCGTCGTGCTCCGCGACCCAGACCTGGTAGTCCTTAAAGCGCCTTCGCCACCAGGCGTCTGGGTAGATCTTCGGTGCCCAGGCGCGGATCTGCTCGGGTGAGTAGTCTCGGGCATTCACCCGGTGGATTGTCTCGTAGTAGAGGCGCGCGATCTGGGGCGCGTCGGCGCTTCGCACCCGCCTGATGTGCATGGTCCCGTGCATGGTGGGGCTCTGATGCCCGTAAATTAAGGTGAAACGAGGTACTGGGTTAAGACTTCTGCGAGCGAAAACTGCAAATGCTCTCGGCTTTTCCGATACTTCCTTTAGGGCACTGTCGTAGTGAAAGCCTTCAGGCAGGAAAGATCAATCGGTTCGGGACTCGATCATATGGGGTTTCGTTTCTCAGCCCGGCGTACCGTCTCGATCGATGCGCAAGTCTGACACTGGATCAGGGAGCGGCCCCGTCGCGAAGGCGGCGCTGGATTACTGCCGCCTCGGCTGGTCCGTCATCCCTGTTCACCCCCGCAGCAAGCGGCCGCTGATTCGTTGGCAGATCTACCAGTATCGCCGGCCGGACACCGCAGAGATCGGCGCTTGGCTCAAACGTTGGCCCGATGCCAACCTGGCCTTGGTCACAGGCGCCGTATCGGGGATTGTGGTGCTGGATGTCGACCCGCGCCACGGTGGGACCGAGAGCCTCGAACAATGGGAGAGGAGGTACGGATCCTTGGCTGAGACGGTGGAGGCGCGCACCGGAGGTGGCGGGCGTCATCTCTATTTCGCGCATCCCGGCGAGCTCGTGCAAAATCGTGTCGGCATCTCGCCGGGTATCGACCTGCGGGGCGACGGTGGCTATGTTGTGGCGCCACCGTCCCTGCACGCCTCCGGCCAGCGCTATCGCTGGGTCCGGTCGCCGGACCTGTACCCCCCGGCCCCCCTGCCCCGGTGGCTCCTGCAGGCCGCGCTGATCGAGCATGCCCCGCGCGGGCACCCGTTGGAGCACTGGCGGCGCCTTCTGCGGGAAGGCGTTTCCGAGGGCGAGCGCAACAACAGCATCGCCTCGCTGGCCGGCCATCTGCTCTGGCACGGTGTGGATCCGGACGTGGCGGCCGAGCTCCTGTTGTGTTGGAACGCGGTGCGATGCCGTCCTCCGTTGGATGCGAACGAGGTGGTGCGGACGGTCGAGAGCATCTCGCGTCTCCATCTGCGCCGCCAGGAGGGTAACGAGCGATGAAGAAACGCGACGATGCAGCCGATCGAATGCTTGGGGTGCGGGTCGAGTGCTACGCGGGTTACCGGGCGGAAGAAACGCCGCGGCGTTTCTTTCTCGGTGACCGCGCCCTGGAGGTCGTCAACCTGCTGGATCGTTGGCTTTCGCCCGAGCACCGCTACTTCAAGCTGCGGGCGGATGACGGCGGAATCTACATCCTGCGCTACGACGTCGCCCTAGACCAGTGGGAGTTGACCTTGTACGACGGTCAAGCCGGCCCGGCAACCCGCCTGTCGTCGACTTGAGCCGTCCGCTTGCGGATGGTGCCCAGCGCTACTCCACCCCGATTGGGTTCAGTAGCTCGGGGCGGATCATCC
>JAYEJW010000067.1:0-3533 GCA_034716535.1 Pseudomonadota bacterium | reverse complement strand
CGAAGAGCTCGAACGTATCGATGATGTCCTGGATCTCCGCAGTGGACATGATCAAACGCCGAATGATTCTCCGCACCCGCAGGTGTTTTTCACGTTGGGGTTGCGGAACTCGAAGCCCTGATTCAGGAGGCTTTCTTTGACGAAATCCACTTCCATGCGGTCGATGCGGGGCAGACTGTCCTTATCGACTACGATCTTCACGCCGTGGCTTTCGAAGACCTTGTCATCGTCGCCGATCGTATCCGCGTAGTCGACCTCATACGCATAGCCGCTGCAGCCCGACTTCTTGGTGGCGACACGCAGGCCCAGTCCACGACCACGTTGCTGAAGCATTCTGGTGACGTGCTCCGCCGCCGAGTTGGTAAGGGTAACCGCCATGGGCTTAAACCTCGTTCGTTCCTACAACCTATAAGCCGGAAATAGACACCGAGCGCCGGTTTTTCAACCTGGGTTTCAACGGTTAGTGCCTCTGCTCCGCCGTTTCCACGCAGGATACGGAGGACATGTCCATCAGACCCCGCATCAGGTCCGCACGGTCACCCAGTGCGATCGTCTCGATCAGGGCCTGCTTGTCCTCGGGATTCAGGGGGAGATGAGCGCACAGCAGGTTGATCAAGTCCGCATCTTCCATCTTTTTGACGTCGTCCCACGGGACCTCGACGTTGCGCAGGCTGGTATAGGCCCGCAGGGAGGTGATGAAGGATTCCCTGTCGGTCATTGCGCCCTCAGATTCCTGGAAATCGATGACGAAAGGTTCCCAGTCCGGCTCCACGCAGCGGTAGCCGTGTTTCGGGTTCAATTCCTTCTGGACCTGGAAGCGGCAGACCCCGGTGAGCACCATCACGATGCGTCCGTCGCTGGTCTCACTGTAGGAGGTGATGCGACCGGCGCAGCCGACCTTTCGAATCTCTGGCGTCTGATCGACGGAGGTATCGCCCAGGGGTTGGATCATACCGATCAGGCGATCTGCGGCGAGGGCATCCGACACCATGCTCAGGTAACGCGGCTCGAAGATGTTCAGCGGCAGCTGGACCCCAGGCATCACCACCGCACCGCTGAGGGGGAAAACGGGCAGCTCCGCGGGCAGGTCGGCGTACTTCGGGAAGAAAGGGGTTCTGGTCATAGAGCGACTCCAGGGGGAGCGATCCCGGCGGCGTGCCGGGTCGTTCAGCGCCGATTGACGACTTCCCGACTAGATGGGGCGCATCGGCGTGGTTCACAGGGTGAGCGGCCGCCGATTGCCTGCCTACGCTCGGATTCGACGGGTCAACGGGCCGCCGAATCCGGACCAGGCGATGCCTGCCGTCGGCAACTAAGGGTTTTCCCTAGGTGGCGAGATCAGTATAATAACGCGCTCCGGGGTTCGTTGGGCAATCGCCCGTGTACGCCTCGTCCAGTCTGCAAGAGAGGCAATGGCGATCATGTTCAACAGATTCTTTGCGATCGGGATGCTGGCCATTCTCGCGTTGACGCCGCTCACGGCCTTGGGAAAGGTTTCGCCCGGCTTCACGCAAAAGGGCATCGCTTCCTACTACAGCGACAAGCTGCACGGTCGCAAGACCGCGAGCGGCGAGCGCTACGACAAGACCGCGTATACCGCGGCGCACAGGACTCTCCCGCTGGGTACCCGGGTTCGGGTCACCAACATCAAGACCGGCAAGAGCATCGAGCTCCGTATCAACGACCGCGGTCCCTTCGTCAAGGGCCGGATCATCGACCTTTCGCGCCGCGCCGCTCGGGACCTGGGCATGATCAGAAAGGGACTCGGCAGGGTCCGCGTGCAAGTGCTGAGCCTGCCCGGAAGAAAGAAGTCCTGAAAAGGCTGTTGTTTCCAACAGTCTTTCGTCACCAGCTTCTCGGAATTTCCCACCTCGCCACCGGCTCACAGTTGGCGGCGTTTTCGGAACAGGTACCCTGTATCCTGGCGATGGTTTCCCGATGCCTGGGAGACTTCGCTGACAGGTCGATTTCAGTCTCTGCCAACGGTCGACGTCGGGTTGCGGCGCGCACCTGGCTCAGCGTAATCGACCGGCGGTGTGCTGGGCGCGCCTAACCCGACCTACCTGTCTCGATGAACATCCACCGCGCGAGGGTGCCCGCGTATCACGGCCAGTCCTCGGCCGGCAAAGCCTTCCGTCCGGCATGTGGGGGCGGTAGGCTGATGTCTTTCGCGGGGATCGGAGGTCAATCGACGGCGCTCAGGTACGCATGCCCTCTGCGCTGGAAATCTTCCCGTGCGGCCGCACGTTGAAGGGCAGAACGACAGACATGGACCGGCGCGCCTGTGCGTGACGGCAAGCCGCGGGGGACTCTTGCCCGACGCTTCTCATCCTATCGCAACAGAACGCCGCTAAGATTGTAACAAACCGGGGACACGGAAGGTCAGAAGACGAAAGCGGCACCAAACAAAGCCGCAGGGGCCTTTGCGGCGACATTTCTTCACCACCGGAAACGACGAGCTCGACATGCAGGCTTTTGCACCGACGCGCGATGGGGTACAGACAGATCGGGGCCAGCTGCTCCAGGACTACCGGAGTGTGAGGGCGTTCAGCGAGCGGCTGTGCGAGCCTCTGGCCACCGAGGATTACGTGATTCAGACGGTGGTCGAGACCAGCCCGCCAAAATGGCACCTGGCCCATGTCTCCTGGTTCTTCGAGACCTTTCTCCTGGTGCCTTTTCTCCCCGGCTACAAGCCCTTCCACCCGCGCTTCGACTACCTGTTCAACTCCTACTACGAGCAGGTGGACAGCGGTTACTGGCCGCGGCCCCAGCGGGGACTGCTGTCGCGCCCCACCGTGGAGGAGGTCAAGGACTATCGGCGCTACGTTGATGCCGCCATGGAGCGGCTCGTCGATTCCTGTTCCGACGCGGACTGGCCCACGGTGCAGGGGCGGTTGCGAACCGGTCTCAACCACGAGCAGCAGCACCAGGAGCTCCTGCTCACGGACATCAAGCACAACTTCGCCGTCAACCCCCTGCGCCCGGCCTATCGCGAGGACCTGCCGGGATCAGAGACCAGGGAGCTGGCGCCTTTGAAGTTCGAGACATTCGAAGGCGCTTTGGTGGAGATAGGCGCCGCAGACGAGGGCTTCGCCTACGACAACGAGCGACCGCGCCACAAGATTTTCCTGCAACCCTATCGGCTTGCCGACCGGCTCGTGACCAATGGGGAATTCCTGGCGTTCATCAAGGACGGGGGCTATGCGCATCCCGGCCTGTGGCTCTCGGACGGCTGGCAGTGGATCCGGCGCGAGGGCTGGAGCTCGCCCCTGTATTGGGAGCGGGCGGACGGGGCATGGCACGAGATGACCCTGGGCGGTCTACGCCTGCTCAACCCGGCCGAGCCCGTTTGCCACCTGAGCTACTACGAGGCGGACGCTTTCGCGACATGGGCCGGCAAGCGCCTGCCTTCCGAGGGCGAGTGGGAGCACGCTGCCGTCGGTGCTTCTGGAAAAGCAGTAAGACTTAGTAAAGGTCTTATGGAGAGTGCAAAGATTTATAGTGATGAGCCTTGGCAAGTTGCAAAAAGATTT
>JAYEJW010000066.1:0-16531 GCA_034716535.1 Pseudomonadota bacterium | reverse complement strand
GCCGGCGGTGCGACGTTGAGCCACAGCCGCATGGCCTCGCACGTCGCGTGGTACTCTCGCGGTGCGCGCGACAAGAAGAAGGCCACCATCTCGTCGAACGAGCATCCGTACTTCACGAACGCCGACCCGATCCCGTACGAGCAGCCGACATCGAGCATCTGGACCGGCCAAGCGTCTCCGTTGCGCTCTTGCAGAAGCTCCGCCGCCGCCGCGCAGTAGGGCCGGGCCTGCTCGCCGATCTCGTAGCCGTTCTTCGCCATCGACGCGATGTAGGCGTGCGGGGTGGGCGCGGTATAGACGTCATCGAAGCTCGCTTTGGCCTCGTTCGCGGTGTCGTAACTCATAGCATCACCAAAAAGATTCCTGCGAGGACCAAAATGAAGGCAGCCGTGCCCCGGCGAGCTAGCGGCCGGACTCCCCACCGCCCGGCGGTTCAAGGGCCTTGGCCTCCCCGGTCGCGGCGTCGATCGGCCCGCTCTCCAGCATCGGCGCGGCGTCGATGTGCCGGACTTCCATCATCTTCACGATCCGATCGAGAGCCTCGGCAATCGTCGCCAGCTCCGTTTCCGGCAGATGGTTCATCGCTTCGGCGAGCTTGTCCTGCAGCGGCGAGGGAGCGATCACGACGAGTGCCTTTCCCTGCTCGGTGAGCGACACCTGGACCAGGCGGCGGTCCTTCAGATCACGCGCGCGCTGGACGAGCCCCTTGGCCTCGAGCCGATCGAGGATCCCGATCACGGTGCTCGGACTCAGGTGAACGTGGCGCGCGATGGCGCTCGGCGTCACTGGCTCGTGCTCCTCGACCGACAGCAGGCAGACCAGCTGAGGTCCCGTAATCTTGTGTTGGGCCGAGAGCTTGCGGGAATGCAGATCGACCGCGCGGATGACCCGCCGGAGGGCCTGGAGTATGCGAAGGTCGTAGCGAGTGGCGGAAACTGGTTCCGGCGATGTGGAGATCAGCGCTTCGGCGTTCTGCTCCTGCATCGTGACGGTCTCCGACAGGCCCGCCGGGGGAACCGTCACCGCACTTGCTTCTGCGGCTCTTTCTTCCGGCTTGTCGCCGATCACCTTGAACCTATCGACCATTTCAACCGCAATCATTCGTGTAGAAGTAGTTAGAATAGCAAAGATCTTCCTGTGGTCAAGGAGAAGAGCCACCTTGCGATCAACCACCGCAAGCCTTGTGTTGCAGATTGTTACAGCGTCGCGAGCCAGGCGGTTCCACTACCCGCTGCCATGGATCGTCATCCAGAGCGTCTGGGCGGGGGACACGTCTGGGCGGGGGACAGGTCTCCCATTGCCCATGCCGACTATCCGGCCTATCCTTCGACAGAGCCCCAGCAGAGAGCAACCGGGATAAGGCCAGACCCTTGCGGCTTGAATTTGCAGGAGCGTTGAACCACGTCACCGCACGCGGCAACGAGCGACGCGATATCTTTCTTGGAAACGCGGACGACGACCGAGCAACCTTCCTGAAGACGAATCGGTCGAGCATTACGCCCGCTTCGTTGTCGAGGGTAAGGGTCAACCGTCATCGTGGGAGAAACTCAAGCATCAGATGTTTCTTGGATCCGATGCCTTCGTGGAGTCGATGCGGCGCAAAGTCCCCGCAGGCAGAGATCTTTGCGAGATCCCCCAGGCCAAGGCTCCGCGACCGCGAAGCCGCTCGCTCATTACGCCCATTCATCGACTACTTCAACAACACGATGGCAAAGCCGTTTCGTGGAGTTACCAAAAAAAGCTGCTGGGTGCTTGATGTTGGTAACATTTCGGCGCAGTTATACTAGCGGCTTGCCATTGCCGGGACACTCGGCTAAGTTTCTTGCGCCCGGTTTCAGGGCAGATAGCATCTTTATCAACGGAGCCATCTTCATGCAGAAATCCACCTTTCTCGCCTTGGCAGGTACCTTGTTCATCTCCGCGGCCTTGCCGCAGCAGGCCGTCTTTGCCGAAACCGTCCCGGTTGTTGCCGGCGCCACCGTTGGAGAGGTCACGGGGACCGTCATGGTCGTGAACACGGAGAAGCGGATGCTGACCCTCAAGAAACCCGACGGCCATTTCCAGGTCATTCATGTGCCTGAGGAGGTCAAGCGTCTGGATGAGATCAAGATCAACGACGAGATGACGATTTCCTATATGGAAGCCGTCGCCGTGGATCTGACGAAGACGGGGGTCACGGCACCAGGGGTCGTTGCGACGAAGGAGGTCGACCGGGAACCCGGAAAGAAACCTGCCGGCGGCATGATCGAAACCATCACGCTGAGCGGCGTTGTTGAGGGCGTGGACAAAGCGCGTTCTCTGGTCACCGTGCGGGGGCCGGAGAAGACCGTTTCCGTGACCGTGCAGGATCCTGCCTTGCTCGAGGACGTCGCGGTCGGTGACGGCGTGGAGGTGAAGTACATCAGCGCGGTCGCGGCCGAGGTCAAGTAACGCCGCAGGGCTATCTCACATCGGATGACCATCGCGGTTCCGCCGCCGATCGGCGGCGGGCCGTCCGCGTACTACCGCGTCCCTGGGATCCGACGTCTTCGTGGAGACGATGCGGCGCAAAGTCCCCGAGGGCGGCGCGACCTTCGTGAGATCCCCCAGGCCAAGGCGCCGCCAACCGCCAAGCCGCTCGCTCACCAACTCGAATCAGACGATGAAAATCTGCGCGCTGCGTTGTAGAAACCAGAAGGTGGCCATGCCGCCGATGCCGTAGGCGGTGGCGCGCGTCAGCAGGTCCCGCCGCTGTTGCCCGATCCAGTGCAGCGCGTAGCCCAGCAGCAGGATCACGCCGACAAACAGCAGTTGCCCCACCTCGACGCCGACATTGAAAAACAGCAGGGCGATGGGGATCTCCTTCTGCGGCAGGCCCAGCTCGGCGAGGGCGCCGGCGAAGCCCAGGCCATGCAGCAGGCCGAAGGCGAAGGCGATCATCCAGGGATAGCGCCAAGTCAGGCCGGTGTCGCGGCCGGCGCGATGACGCAGGATCTCGGCGGCCAGAAAGGCAATCGACAGTGCGATACTGGCCTCGACCGGGGGCGACGGGACCTGCACCAGTCCGAGTGTGGCCAGTGCCAGGGTGATGCTGTGTGCCAGCGTGAACGCAGTGATGGTCTTGACCAGTTGCCAGCCACCCTGGACGATCAATAACAGACACAGCACGAACAGCAGGTGGTCGAAGCCCAGCAGGATGTGTTCGATGCCGAGTAGGGTGTAGCGCTGCGCCGCGGCGGCGATAGAGCCGGAGCCGGCAGCCAGCGCGGCGAGGTCGACCTCGATCCCGGCCCCGGTGCGGAGGAAAAATGCACTGTGTTCCGGTGTCGAGCCACCATCAGTGCCGAACCAGCTCACCGTCAGTAGCGTGCCCTCGCGCTGCCACGGCAGGTAGAGGCTGTCGGCAGCCATCAGCGGTGCCTGGGGGCAGGAGAAGCGGTAAATAATCGCGTTATTCGCACGGGTGCCCTGGGGGTCGCCGCTGGCGCGGCAGCGTCCCGGCAGCTGTGGCGGCTTGAACAGCGGCGCGAGTGCCGTGGTTGCGGTTACCCGCAAGCTGTAGTGACCGGGGGTCCGTTCAGTGAGGCTGGCCTGGGCGACTCCGAGGTCGTGGCCGTGGGCAGTGATGCTCGCCGCCAGGCTGAGCAGCAGGAATACAACCGCTTTATCGGTCAGCCGCATCGTCGTGAATAATTCGATAGTTCGCCCGCAATTGCGCAATCTTGTCGGCGATCCGTCGCTGCTGTTGCTCCAACAGCCACTCGTCCTTCAGGTAGGCTGCGACTTCCTCCAGACGACGCTGGCGCGCCGGGGTGCGGGCGTTGACTCGAACCAGATGGACACCGCGGCTCGAAGCAATCGGGCCGCTCCACCGGCCGTCTTTCAGTGCAAACACCTGGTGCGCCGCATCAGCCCCGAGCATGCGCACCAGGTCACGTTCGGTGACGTCTCTTATCACGTAGCCCAGTGCCGGGTTGAACGCGCCCTCTGCGTGCCAGCCCCCGCCGACGCGCAAGCGCGGCAGCAGGTCGTCGGGAACTGCGTCGGCGGTCTCGAAAAAAACGTGATCCAGGCTCAGGCCGGCGGGTTGTTCGAAGCGCCGGGGGTTGGCGTCGAACCAGGCGTGCAGTTCGGCCTCGGTCGGGTCGGCCAACTCCTCACTGAGCAGGAAACGCATTTTGGTGACGAGTTGGCGGCGTATGCGCACGTTCTTCTCCAGCCCACGCTGGTATGCCTCGCGCAACAGCACCTCCTCATCGACATAGTCCTCGATCAGTTGCCGGCGCTCAGCGGGGGTTAGCGTGCGCTGCATCAGATCGGATTGCTGCTCTGCAAGGTATTCGACCGTTGCCCGCGCGACCCGGATGGTCTCGCGCTGGTCTGCGTCGATGAGATAGTTGGCCAGGAACAGGCCGGCCGCAATGACAACGAAATGAAACAAGGGTTCGCGGCGTAGTGCTGACAATACGGACATGGCGTTGGTTGGAAGGAATAAACGAAGGAGCCCTTCCCTGGGCTGAGTATCGGCGGACTACTGACCGGCCGCGACCCCGTTATCCTCCCACAACGGATCGATGTAGTAGGGGTCGGTGATGCCCTTCTTGTGCATGGCGACACCGGTCAGTAGCTCACGCAGGATGCGCACCGCGACGAGCTTGCTGCGGTAGGTCGGATCGACCACCGGGTTTAGCTCGACAAGGTCGATGCCGACCACCTTATTTTGGGCGGCCAGGCCGCGCAGGATCGGGAACAGCTCGCGCGGGCTCATCCCGCCCGGCTCCGGCGTGCCCATGCCGGGGGCCCAGGCCGGGTCAAGCGCGTCGGTATCGACACTGATGAACAGATAGTCGGTGCCGTCCATTGCCTCGGCAAGGGCCTGCTTCATCACCGCGTCCCAGCCCTTTTTGTCGATTTCGGCCATGAAATGGTAGCGCACCTGGTTCTTGCGCATCCACTCGATATCGTCCTTGCCCGGCTTACCGGAATTCAGCCCGATCTGGACGAAGTTCCTGCCGTTCACATGGCCCTCGTCGATCAGCCTGCGCACCGGCGCGCCGTGGGAAAGATAGTGACCGAACAGCAGCGGGATGCCGTCGAAGTGGGCGTCGAAGTGGACCACGCCGACCTTCCCCTTACCGTAGACGTCGGTGACCGCGACCACGTCCGGGTACATTAAGGAGTGGTCGCCGCCGACGATGACCGGAATGGCGCCCGTTTCGGCGATCTCCTTAACCATCTTGTGCACCGAGACGACGCTGCGCTCGTTGGACATGATGTCAATCGGCGCATCGCCGTAGTCGACCACGTTCAACACCTGCATAAAGTCGATGTCGCCGACGGTCGGGTGTGCGGGGTGGATGATGTCGCCCCAGGGGTAGACGATCTCGCCGGTACGCACCGCCTGGGGGCCGAACGCGGTGCCGCGCTGGCCGACCGACATGTCCTGGGACGCGCCCATGATCGCGACTTCGACCCCGCCGGCCTTCAGGTCCTGCGGGCACAGTGCAACCGGTGCGCGGAAGAAGGTCGGGATGCCCTGGTAGGCGAGGCCGCCGACGGTGCGCTGAATATCGATCGGGCCGGGCTTGCGCTCCTTGATCTCGCTGCAGTCGCGGAACAGGATGCTGACGTCGCGGCTCTCGTCCCGCGGGTCCAAAGGTATCGCGTCTGGACTGTCGGCGAACATCTCGATGATCGGTTTCGGAGTAGTCGTGTCGGCGGGACCTGCCGCCAAGCTCGCATTCAGGGGCAGCGTGGACAAGGCAATCTGCATTAGTATTCGTACGGCGTTCATGGGATGGGCCTCAAAAAGCTGGTTGGGGATCGGTGCGGGGCTCCACTGCCTGTCGTTGCCCGCGTCTACGGTGCGACTCGGCGCCAGTCTTCGAGGCCCCGGCCCCGGGCTGGCGACAGAAAAACAGGGCGAGGGTATCAGTTTCCGGGAGTGAGCCGCGATCCGAAAAGCGAACGATTTACATCAATGAAAAGTGTCGATCAGCGTTCCTCTGACCCGGCGATTATCATCCCCACGGACGAGCAGTGGCAGAGCACTCCGGTAAAGCTCACAAGCGATGAAGGCGAGATCCGCTTTCGATCCGCCGCGATCCATGGTGTGACCGTGGCTGCGATCGACTCCGAGATCAGTATCCTCGACAGCTTCAGCCCTCCACCGGATACCCTTTACTTCGCTATCCTCCAGCGCTTTCCAAGCGGGAATATGCTCAATGGCGTTGAGCTCCCCAACACAGGGGTGGTGGTGCTGGAGGGTGGCCGCGACTATCTGACCCACATCCCCGTCGGTACCCGGGTCGCCGAACTGACCGTGCCCAAAGCGTCGTTGGAGAACAGCGAGGTATCCCTGGAATGGGTGGCGAGGCAGTCGAGAGCACTGAGAAAGAACCTGCTCCCCTACGGAAGTCCTCAGCGGCGACGACTGGAGAGCCTGATGCTCGCGTCCCTGGAGCCCGCGAACGGCGTCCATCCCCTGGAGTACGCCGATGGTGTCCAATGTCTGATGGATGCAGCCGGGGACCTGTTGCGAATTTCACAGTGCGCAATCGAAACGGCTGGTCGTGCCTATCGCCCCGGCCGATACCGGGTGGTAAGACGGGCGCGGGAGTACATCGAGAGCGCTTACAGCGATGACATCGGTGTGGCTGGCATAGCCGCCCACGCCGCGTGCTCGCCTCGTACACTGCAACTGGCCTTCAGGGACGTTCTGGGCATTACACCAGGTCAGTACCTGATGGCTCGGCGGTTGTTCCGCGCTCGCAAGTTATTGGCCGGCGCTCGCGGCGCCTCAATAAGTGTCACCGAGGCGGCGGAGCTTGCCGGTTTTCGTCATCGTGGACGTTTCAGCCAGGTATACAAGTCATTCTTCGGGGAAACGCCCACCGGTACCCTGTCTTCGATATGAGATCAGTGGGGAACCCGCGGACAATAGGAGACACGGTTTTGGCTTGTCGGCGGGAACGCGGAAGGAGGAAACAGTGGTGTCCGCAATCATTCTTTATTCCACGTTCAAGCACTGAAAGGGTGCCATCGGCGTGGTTCAAATGACCAAATGTGAGGGCAGCTCCCTGGCGGGGATCCGCCTCTTTGCGGGGCTGTCGGCGCAGGAGCTGGACGCCATCGCGGGCCGAGGGACGATGCGGACACTGCCCGGGAACACTGTTTTCATCCAGAAGGGTGAGGAGTCCTCTTCGCTCTATCTGACGTCATAGAGGGCATCCACGTCCATCCCGCCTACCATGAGCGCCTGGCGCATCACGATGCCTTGTTCGTGCCCATCCTGCTCACCATCCCGAGCCAGGATGAGCTGAAGCGGCATTTCGCCCGCCGCGGCCAACAGGCGCCTTCCCGCGGTGCCAGCCACTACTTGGAGAACTTCGAGTCCATCTGGCGGCTACAGGCTCATCTCATGGAAGAGGCGGCGCGCTGTAGGGTACCCGGATCCCGTCCGATATGATCCGCCAACTGGAGCGGGTCGAGGTCCGGGTATTGTGCATCGGCCCCGGTTCCAGTAGCTTTCGCGCGTCATGCTTTTTCAGTCGCAGATCTTCCTGCTGGTTTTCCTGCCCCTGGTCCTCGGGGGCTACTACCTCGCGGCCCGCTACTCCCGCCGGGTGGGGGACAGCACGCGCAAGTGGCTGCTGGTCATCGCCTCGCTCTGGTTCTACGGCTACTGGGATCTGCGCCTGCTGCCGCTGCTGTTGCTTTCGATCCTCGCGAACTGGGTGTTCGCAAGGCTGTATCCCACCCACGGACGCTACCTGCTGACCCTGGGCGTCGTGCTCAACCTGGTGCTGCTCGGCATCTTCAAGTACGCCGACTTCTTCGCCAACACGGTCGCCTTTCTCTTCGGAACCACGCACGAGGATTGGAACATCATCCTGCCGCTTGCAATCAGCTTCTTCACTTTTCAGCAGATCTCCTATCTGGTGGACCTGCGCCGGAAGAAGGCCCCGACCTACTCCCTGCTCGACTACACGCTCTACATCTCCTTCTTTCCGCAGCTCATCGCCGGCCCCATCGTTCGCCACCACGAGATCATCGGGCAGTTCTCGCTCGACCCCGTCCGTGAAGGGCTGGGTGAGAGGATGGGGAAGGGCTTGACGCTACTCGTGATCGGGCTGGTCAAGAAGGTCTTCCTCGCCGATCCGCTCGGTCTCATCGCCAATCCCCTGTTCGGACAGGCGGCCGAGGGTGCGATTCTGACCTTCGGCGAGGCATGGACGGCCGCCTTCGCATACACCTTCCAGCTCTATTACGATTTTTCGAGTTACTCGGACATGGCCATCGGGATGGGCCTGATGTTCGGATTCACGCTGCCGCTGAACTTCGACTCACCTTACAAGGCGGCAACGATCCGGGACTTTTGGCGCCGCTGGCACATGACGCTGACCCGTTTTCTGCGCGACTACGTGTACACTCCGGTGGGGCTCAGCCTGCCGCGCAAGGACAAGGTCTTGCGTGAGTCCGCCGCTACTATGGTGACCATGACCCTGATCGGGGCCTGGCACGGCGCCGCCTGGTCGTACGTCGTGTTCGGTGCCATGCACGGCGTCGCGCTCATTGTCGACCAGACCTGGGTCAGGCTGCGCCTGCATCTGCCGCACATCGTCGGCTGGTTCCTCACTTTCATGTTCGTCGCCGTTACGCTCGTGCTGTTCCGCTCGGAGGACTTCGCCGTCTCCGCCCAGATGTGGTCCGCCATGGTTGGCATGGACGGCCTGAACCTCGATGTAGGTGCTCTGAGGCAGAATGATTTCCTGCTCATCCTGACGGGGGCATTGATCGCTTTTCTGGGGCCGAACAGCCAGACGATCGCGCTGGAGAGGCTTCGGCCGATGCGTCTCGCGGCGGTGACGTCGGGGCTGGGGCTGCTGGCGGTGCTGATTCAGATCGGCGGAAGTCGCGATGTCGAGTTCATCTACTTCCAGTTCTGAGGGCCCCATGCGCTGGGCGAGCTACGTCAAGACGCTGCTGTTGACGACGGTCTTGAGCGCGCTCATCGTCAGCGCCTGGATCCTTCTCCTGGACCCCTACGACAACGTCTGGTTCTCGCCCCCTCTAGAGCGGGCGCCGGTCGCCAAGAATCAGCGCTTTTCTTACCCGGCGCTGGCACGCAAGCCGCGGTTCGACAGCCTCATCGTGGGGACATCCAGCGTTCGGCTGCTGCGCCCGGGCCAGCTCGATCCGCTGCTCGGCGCCGAATTCGTCAACCTCGCCATGAACGCGGCCACGCCTTACGAGCAGTCCCAGATCCTCTCGGTGTTCGTGCGTCATCATCCCAGGACCCGGTATGCGTTCCTTGGCGTCGATGACAGTGTCTGGTGCACCGAGGATCACCTTCACGCGAAACTCGGCCCTCGGACCTTCCCGCCCTGGATGTACGACGAGAACAGATGGAACGATCTGCTCTACCTGTTCAACGCCGAAACCCTGGAGCAGGGGTGGAACCAGTTCCGCAATCTGCTGGGAATCTGGGAGCCCCACCACGGAGGAGACGGCTACAAGAATTTTCTCCCGGCGGATTCGAGGTACGACATCGAGATGGTGCGGGGCAAGCTTTACGAGGGTTCTCCGCCACACCTGAAGCCTGCGGCCGAACCACCGGAGCCCGTGTCTCGGGAGGAGCGGGGTGGGTGGACCTTCCCGAATCTCGAGCTGCTGCAGGACATGCTGCGTGCGCTGCCGAAGGAGACGGTGAAGGTGCTCGTCTTTCCCCCCTATCACCAGTTCCGCCTACCAGCGCCGGGATCGAGGCAGGCAGCGGTGGTCGATGAATGCAAGGCAAGGGTCGTGCGGATGGCCCAGGGCTTCCAGGGGACGACGGTGATCGATTTCATGATCAGATCGCGGATCTCCCTGGAGGACGAGAACTTCTGGGACCCCCAACACTACCGCGTCGGCGTGGCGACCCTGATCGGCGACGCGATTGCGGACGCCCTTGACACGGGCCGGGGCGAGGACGGGGTGTACCGAATCCTTGCAAGGCCGCACGTGGCCTCTGAGGTGCGAGCGGCCTCGGCCTCGTCCTACTGAGGCGATTTCTGTCGAAGAACCTACCCGCTTGCTTGTCTTTGCGTCCGTCTTCTGCGTTGCGCCAGCAGTCACGTAGCCCGGCTACGCTCCTGCTGTCGCGCCTTGAACACGAACGAAAATCCTACGCGATCGGTTAAGTTATTCTCCGCCAATCGCCTGAGCGACTTCGAACCGTATCTTGGTGTCCCGCAATCGAGCCTGGACCCGACTGCCGTCCGGGCACTTTCCGGTGACGATCATCATGGCCAGCGGATTCTCCAGCTGGCGTTCCACCTCTCGGCGCAGGGGGCGGGCGCCGTAGACCGGATCGAAGCCGTCGGCGGCGAGCTTGTCCAGCACCTCGTCGGCGACGATCACCTCGATCTTGCGTCGTGCGAGCCGGCGCACCAGCTCGTCCACGAACATCTGGGCGATTCGCCGTACGTCCGCCGGCTCCAGGTAATGGAAGACGATGACGTCGTCCAGCCGGTTCAGAAACTCCGGCTTGAAGAACCGCTTGACCTCGTGCATGACCAGGTCCCGGGCCTCGGCGTAGCTCGGGCTGGCGGACTGGATGAAGCCGATCGGCCGCTTGTCGGGCGCAAGCGACTCCGTGCCCAGGTTGGAGGTGCCGATGAGGATGGTGTTGCGGAAAGAGACGAGGCGACCCTGGGCGTCGGTGAGCTGGCCGTCCTCCAGGATCTGCAGCAGCATGTTGAACACGTCCGGATGGGCCTTCTCGACCTCGTCGAGCAGGACCACGGTGTAGGGATTGCGGCGCACCCGCTCGGTGAGCTGTCCCCCCTCGCCGTAGCCGATGTAGCCGGGCGGCGCACCGATCATCTTCGAGACCTCGTGGCGCTCCATGTACTCGGACATGTCCAGGCGCACGATCCGGGTCTCGTCGTCCAGTAGGAAGGCGGCCAGGGTTCGGGCAAGCTCGGTCTTGCCCACCCCGGTGGGGCCCAGGAACAGGAAGGAGCCGATGGGACGCCGCGCGGAGGTGATGCCTGCCCGGTTGCGGCGGATGGCATTGGAGACCGCTCCGACCGCGTCCTCCTGGCCCACGATGCGTCGGTGGAGCTCCTCCTCCATGCGCGCGAGCTTCTTCGCTTCCGTCTCCACCATTCGGGACACGGGAATGCCGGTCCAGTGGGAGACCACCTGGGCGATATCTTCTGCGCGTATGTTCCTGTCCTCCTTGCCCCGCTCCGCTTCCCACTCGTTGCGGGCCGCGGCGAGGCGCTCCTCGAGCTTGAGGATCTCCATCTGTAGCCGCGCCGCCTCCTCGAAGGCCTGACTGTTGAAGGCGTTGGTCTTGTCCCGCAGCAGGCGCTGGTGCGCCCGCTCCAGGTCCTTGACGTCCCGGGGGATGGAAATGAGACGGATATGCTTGTGAGAGCCCGCCTCGTCCACCAGGTCCACCGCCTTGTCCGGCAGCCGGCGGTCGGCGATGTAGCGCTCGGCGAACTGGGCGGCCGATTCCAGGGAATCCTCTGCGTAGTGGACCTGGTGGTGGCGCTCGTAGCGGGAGGCGATGCCGCGCAGGATGCGGACGGTGTCTTCCACCGATGGCTCGCGCACCAGGATCGGGTGGAAGCGGCGCTCGAGGGCCTTGTCTGTCTCAACGAAACGGTGGTACTCGTCCAGGGTGTCGGCGCCGATGACCTGCAAGGTCCCCTGGGCCAGCGCGGTCTTGAGAAGGCTCGGTGCGTCCATGCCGCCGGCACCCGCGCCGGCACCCACCACGGTGTGCAGCTCGTCGATGAAGAGGATGACCCGCCCCTTGGCCTCGATCACGGCGTCCCGAACGGACTTGAGGCGCTCCTCGAACTCGCCGCGCATCTTGGCCCCGGCCACGATCTCCCCCATGTCGAGGGATAGAAGGCGCTTGTTGAGCAGGGTGTCCGGCACATCCGCGTCGGCGATACGCTGGGCCAGCCCCTCCACGATCACCGTCTTGCCGACTCCCGCCTCGCCGATCAGCGCCGGGTTGTTTTTCTTGCGCCGTGAGAGGGTCTGGATGACCTGGGCGATCTCCTCTTCGCGGCCGATGACCGGATCCAGCTCGTGTTGCCGCGCCATCTCCGTGAGGTCCCGGGTGTAGCGCTCGAGCACGTTGGTCTCGGTCTCGGCGTCCTCACTGTTGACCGTGCGCCCGCCACGGATCTCCTGCAGGGCCTTGCGTGCCTGCTCCTGGTTGATACCCGCCTCGCGCAGCAGGTCCGCCGTGTGGCCGGTCTTGGTGTCGAACAGGGCGATGAACAGGGTGCCGGTGGAGATGTAGCTGTCGCCCAGCTGTTTGGCTTCCTCGTAGGCGATGCGGAAGAGGTCCACGAGCTCCTGGGTCGCGACGATCTGATCGGCCTTGACCGGCGCTGCCTGCTGATAGTGCTGGCGGATGCGGCCCTTGATGCGTTCGGTGGCCTCTCCGGGATTGGAGAGCAGGTTCTCCAGGATCTTCATCGCCTCCCCGTCGGGCTGGGAGAGCAGGGCGAGGAGAATGAAGTCCGGGGTGAGTTGATTCTGGCGCATGGAGGCGAGCTCGGCCACCGCCATCTCCAGGGCCTGCATCACTTTCTTGGTGCTGAGCTGCGTAAAATTCTGGATCACCTGCTTCCGCCTGGTCCGGCATCCCTCCTGGGAGCTTAGGACTGCAGACGCTCCGGAACAAGGACGGTTCGGTCGGGGCGCGATATAGTTCAACTCGATGACTGACCGCTGGAGGTGACTCACCTATGCCGATTGACGGTTTTCTCATCCTGCCCGTGCTGGTGGCAATCTCCGCCCTGGTTCTGCTTCTGTGGCTGATGCGGCGTATCCGCCGTAAGAGCCGGAAGGTACCGGACGTCCCGCGGCTGTGGGAGGGGAGGGATTTCCGCTGTCCCCAGTGCGGCGCACCCATGGACCAGGGTTGGGTGATGCTCGGGAAAGGGGCCATCTGGTCCTCTCGGGAGGCGGGCAAGCCCGGAACATTCGCCCACATCGGTCTCGCGCTGGAGAACACGATCAGCATGTCCCTCCCGCCCGCGGCCAACATGGCTTGGCATTGCGCGTCCTGCCGCCTGTTGACCCTGGATCACGACAAGCTGGTCAAGGGCTAGCCGGTCTTTGTGGATACTGAGATGACGGGACAAGGTGCCAGGCATTCCTCGGAGACCGGGCTCGCGCGGATGGAGAACGATCCCGCGGGATTCGCCCGGCGCTTGCTCACGAGTGGTTCGAGGGTTCTGATCTGGGGTCCGACCGGGGCCGGTAAATCGACCCTGGCGGCCAGGCTGGCGGCGCAGCTTGCGACGAAGGGGCGCTCGTGCTGGGGCATCGCGGCGGACCCGGGCTCCCCCGGATTCGGTGTCCCCGGGGCGCTTGCCGTCGGCTCCTGGCAGGATGGGGAGTGGCGGGTCGCGTCACTGTCCGCCCTGTGCACCCTGGACGCCGCCCGCTACCGGTTGCCGCTGGTGCAGGCCTTGCGGCGGCTTGCCGGGCGAGCCCCGAATACCCCTCTGCTGGTGGACGCCCCGGGTGTGGTTCGCGGAACGGTCGCGGCGGAGCTCCTGGCTGGAATGATCGACGCGGCGGACGTCGATCTCGTTCTGGCGCTCCTGCCGGAGGGAGGCGCGGAGGCCGAAGCCGCGAAGGCCTTGCTGCGCAACCTGGAGGTGGAGGTCCTGGTGATCGCCCCCTCGCCGCTCGCCCGTCGGAGAAGCAAGAAGCAGCGGGCCCGCGATCGTACGGCGGAGTGGGATTCCTGGCTCGCCTCGGCGCAAGAGCAGACGCTTGCGCTATCGACGCTGCGTCTGACGGGCCTGCGACCGCGTTCCCTGGAGGACTGGTCCGACCGCCAGGTGGCGCTCTTGGGCCGCCGCGCCGGGACGGCCGCCTTGGGCGAGGTGATTGGCCAAGAAGGCGACAGGATTCGGGTCAGACTGCGGTGGATCGAGGATGTCGGTATCGAGAGCCCCGCTTGCCTGGTTCGGGACGCCGAGCGGCGGCCTGACGGGCTCCTCGGCACGGTTGGGGCCGGTCGCCGTACGATGTCTGCGGCCGCTCTGCCGCCGGATCTAGCATCCCCGAACGGGGAGGGTGCCGATCCGGCCTGCTTCGTCCACCTGGGGACGGCGAGTGCCTTGCTGCTCAACGGCGTCTTCGGCGACCCCCTGCTGCATATCCGCCTGCGTCAGAGCGGACGCAGCCTACTGTTCGATCTCGGCGACAACGCCCGCCTGCCGGCACGTATCGCCCATCAGGTCAGCGACGTCTTCATCAGCCACGCCCACATGGACCACATCGGCGGTTTTCTCTGGTTCCTGCGCTCGCGTATCGGGGAGACCAGTCTTTGCCGGCTCTACGGTCCGCCGGGGCTCGCCGACCACATCTGCGCCTTCATCGACGCGATCCGCTGGGACCGCATCGGCGACCGAGGTCCCCGTTTCGAGATCCATGAGCTGCACGGGGACCGAGTGCTGCGTTTCCTCGTTCAGACGGGCGCAGGCCGAGAGAGACAGGGGGAGGTTTCGGTCAAGCAAGGAACCCTGCTGGAGGAGGCTGGATTCAGGGTGCGCTCTGTCATCCTGGATCACGGCATCCCCGTGCTCGCCTTCGCGTTCGAGGTGGCTCCCAGCATCCGGATCAGCAAATCGGGACTGAAGGAGTCGGGGTTGGCGGATGGTGCCTGGCTCGGCGTGCTCAAGCGTCAGCTCCTGGCAGGCGACGCACTGAAGCGGATCCGGCTCCCGGACGGGCGAATGGCGGTCGCCGCCGAGGTAGCAGAGGACCTGGTGGAACGACAGCCGCAGCGTCGTCTGGTGTATGGGACGGATCTGGCGGATACGGCCGAGAACCGGAGGCGCCTGGTCGCGCTGGCCCGGGGCGCCGACGTCCTGATCTGCGAGGCGGGGTTCACGCAGGCGGACGCCATGCAGGCAAAACGCACCGGCCATCTCACCGCCCGGGCCTGTGGGGAGATCGCGGCTGCCGCCGGTGTCGGCCGCCTGGTGCCCTTTCACTTCTCCCACCGCTACGAGAAGGAGCCGGATCTGATCTACGAGGAGGTGGAGGCCGCCTTCGGCGCTCCGCTCGCCGGGCCGCGTGCGGTTTAGCGATCCGACTTCTGCGTCTCGGCCTGCTCGTGACGAAGCGGCTTCAACAGGTCTTGGAAGACACCGGGATTCACGTATTGGATAACGACGTTGCCGTCGGGATCACGTCCGACGTCCAGGCCTTTTTCCGGGTACAGCCAGTGGCCGATGCCCGATTCTTCGGTGAGCTTGTCCGCCGGCTCGCCGAAGCGGCTCTCAATCAGAGCCGCTTCGAGCCGCGCGGCCGGCAAATAGGTGATGCTCCGAATCGGAACCTGGGTGACGACGTCGATGTCCTCTGGGGCCATCTTGACCTTCTTGCTACCGCTGGGGAGCTGGCTGATGCGAAGGCCGTGCTCGTACATCCTCTCGGCGGTGTCGGCCGGGACGTCGAGGGTCATGACGAAATCCGCCCGAAGCCCGCTCAAATAGATCCGCTCGAAGTAGACCTCGACCACAGGATCCCGGCCGGGGTGGGCGAAGAGGTTGATCTCCCCTTCCTCCCCGAAGAGGCGGCGCGCGTCTGCGAAGGTGCTCTCCCCGAGTGTGAGGGTAAAAACGCTGGCCCGGCCCTGATCATCGACGGCAATGTCCCAAGGCAGCTTCGGGCGGGGGTCGCCTTCGCGCCCGGGAAACAGCATGATGGCGATGAAGGCGAGGAGGGCGGCCGCGAGGACATAAAGGATAATTTTGCGGTCCATGGTGGATCTGCTTCCAGGGATGGCGGATGGCGGCGGCATGACGACGACTAATACAGCAGCGCCTAAGTTTCTCTAACAGTCATCATGCCAACAGAATTTCTTCGCGCCCTTCGCGGCTTCGCGTGAGACTCTCTCCCTCTCTTGTTACGGACTCTTAGGCGCGACTGTACTAGCTGCGTCCGGTGTCCCGGCGCCGGGGCTCAGCGCATAATCAGACCGGCAGCGACCTTGCGGCCTTCCGCCATCAGTATGTTGTAGGTGCGGCAGGCCGCGCCCGTGTCCATGATCTCGACTCCGACGCCTCGCTCCAGCAGGGAGAAGTACAGCGGCGGGTCGGGAAAGACCTGGCGCTCGCCGGTGCCGACGACGATCACCTGTGGCTCGAGCGCGAGGAGGGCCGCAAAGTGATCCATGCTCAGGTCTGCCGCGGCGGCGGGGCCCCAATCGGAGATGATGCGGCCGGGACTGACGATCAGGCTCTCACTGTAGCTGCGCCCGTCAATGAGGATCCGGCCCGGCTCGTAACCTTCGATGAGGTGGCCGCCGTCGGTGTCGGCTTCCGCGAACTTCATGCGGGGAACATACCCGATGCCTCAGCGCCGGACAAGGCCGCCGCGGCGCCAGGGCGAATCCGTTCTCGCGAGGATCCTAGCGTTAAGTAGAAAGTTACCCCACGTTCTGGACAATCCTCCCGTGCGAGGGTATAAAGCACACCAACACCCAGCGGTCCGAGGTCGTGTGCTTGAA
>JAYEJW010000065.1:0-16538 GCA_034716535.1 Pseudomonadota bacterium | reverse complement strand
AAGGTGTTTTACTTGTAGGTTCTCCGGGTACTGGTAAAACTCTTTTAGCTAAAGCTGTTGCTGGTGAAGCAGATGTTCCATTTTTCTCTGTAAGTGGTTCTAGTTTTATTGAGATGTTTGTTGGTGTAATTGCCCCTCCCCGGCCCTCTCCCAGCGGGAGAGGGGGAAAGAGATCGTTCCATCGATGGAACATTCATTCACAATTGCCTCTCCCCAGCCCTCTCCCAAACGGCAGAGGAAGAAAACTGTTGTTCCGTCCATGGAACATTTGCTCATAATTGCCCTCTCCCCGGCCCTCTCCCAAATGGGAGAGGGGGACGAGGAGCGCCTTTGGGGCCTATTTGCGTGGCAACCCACAATGGAGATCCCGACCTGTGCCGAAAAAGCCTGCCAAGAAGAAGTCGCAGACCAAGCCCCGACCCGAGCCGGGCCAGATCAAGGCCATCGAGAGATTGCTGGAGGACGAGGATTACACGGGGGCGGTTCGCAGGATCAAGCCTCTGGTGCAGCGCTTTCCGGATCATGGCGGGCTGCGGCGTGCGCTGGTGGAGGCACTGGAACAGGGTGAGGGTCCCTGCTCCGCCGGGCTTGCTGCCTTTGAGTGGGCCGAGCGCCGACCCAACAGCCTGCCCGCCCAGGAGGCACTGCTCTACTTCGCGGTCGCGCTCCACCATGTGATGCTCGCGGACCGTACCGCCCGGAGGGTGCGCGAGCTGGGTGGCGACACACCCGGCTTTCCGGTTGACCCAGCCCTGAAGGAGGGCATGCTGGCGCTGCCCGATGGAACCCTGGCCAGTGTCGAGGACATGGAGCGTTTCGACATCGGCAAACTGCACCTGGAGGGCCAGGGCTTCGCAGGCGCGCTGCGCTGGCTCGAGGGCGTGGATCTACCGCCCGCGCGCAACAACCGCGCCCTCGCCCTGTTCCATCTGGACCGCATCGATGAGGCCCTCGATGCCTTCATCGCCAGTTGGCAAGCAGACCCGGATAACCTGTTCGCCCTTGGCTGGACGGTGCGGCTGCGGCTCTACCGCGGGGACGACATCGGTGCCCGCGGCCTGTGCATACCGTTGACCGCCGCCACGGCTCGACGCTTGGACGACGCACTGCCCCAGCTCGATGCCCTGCTGCTGCTCCAACAGGATCAGCCGGCCTGGGACGCCTTCGAGCGATCCAGAGACAGCGAGTGGTTCGATCTGGAGGCGTACATCAGTGGTGCCATCCTGCGCCACTTCGGCGCCTGTGCCGCCAGCCGGCTGGGAAGAGGCGCCGATGCCCGCCGCTTATGGCAAGCGGCGCTGGAGGAGGAACCCAACTTCATACCGGCGAGCACCAATCTCGGCCTATTCGACCGGGACGGGAAGGCACCGTCTTCGCCTACGGTGTTCGACCACCGCCAAGCCCTGCCGATCACCTGGACCGCAGCCCTGTATGCGGGGAGCGAAGTAGCGGCTTCGGCGCTGGACGCCTTGACGGCCTCCAATGCCTACCTGGAGGCGCTCTACATCAGCGGAGATCAATCCCTGCGCATCCTGGTCCGTTTCCTTCTCAAACATCGCGCCGAGCAGGCCAACTCAGAGGCAGTGCATTGCCTCAAGGAGCTCGCGCGCCTGTCGATCGGGACCAAGGAGGAGCGCTTCGGCTTGCTGAGCTTTCTGCGCGAGCAAGGCTTGATCGCCCGCGACGAGCCGGTCGAGTTTTGGGACGGCGGGCAGCTCCGACAGGTCAAGGTTACAGGTACCGAGATCTACCGCGAGGCCAAGGACAGCGGCCTGCCCGCAGATCTTGATGCCCTGCTCGGCGAGGCCGTGGTCCTTCAGAACGACGGCCGGCCCGAGGAGGCCGAGGCCCGGCTGAACAGGATCCTGCAAAGGGTCCCCGACCATCCGGTGGCACTCGGCAACCTGTCCGCCATCCGCGGCATGCAGGGCCGACCCGATGAGGCGCTGCGCCTGCTGCGCCAGGTCGTCGCACAACACCCGGATTACCTGTTCGCCCGCTGCAACCTGGCCAAGACGCTGATCGTGCAGGGCGAGACCGACGAGGCGGAGCATCTGCTCGAGGGTCTCGCCGATCAGGAGCGCCTGCACATCCAGGAGGTGTTCACACTCTATGGAACGATGGCGATGCTGCACAAAGCCAAAGGGGAAGACGACATGGCTCAGTCGCTCCTCGCAAACCTGGAGTCCATGGTGGAGGACGAGGAAGATGCGCGTCGACTCGCGCAGGTGAAGCGATCGATCGATCTACTCGACCCCGGGAAGCGCTTCAAAGAGCTCCTCGGAGCTCTCGTTAAGAGCGGACCGAAACCGAACAAACGGGGGAGGTGAGCGCAGCGCCAGCGCGTCCGATCCCTGAACCACAAGGGAAACGAGCCTGGTTGTTCGTTCGCGTTCCCCTTGATCCACCAGAACCGGAATTTCCGATAATGAAATATGCAAAGGATTTTTTTCTGCAGGAAAGTGCCTTCCTGTTCGGTACGTTCACCACCGTACTGTTCTACCTTTTCAGTGATGTGCTGCTTGCGGGCCTTGCTCCCGACCTGAAGACGGTAGCACTGTTCCTGTGGATATTTGCGACCATGCTCTGGTGTTCCTTCGGGGTGGTCCGTCACGCCGACTTTCTCGCCGAGCAGCTCGGCGAACCCTACGGCACGCTCATCCTTACGCTGTCCGTGATCAGCATCGAGGTGTCCCTCATCGCGTCGATCATGCTTTCCGGCGCGAACGAGCCCACCCTGGCGCGCGACACCATGTTCGCAGTACTGATGATCGTGCTGAACGGGATGGTCGGAATCACGCTGCTCATCGGCGGATTGAAGCACCGGGAGCAACACTACAACCTGCAGGGCGCCAAGGCCTTCCTGGCCGTTCTAGTCACCCTGTCGGTGCTGACCCTCGTCCTGCCCAAGGTCACGGTTTCAACGCCGCTGCCCACCTTTACGCCCTACCAGGAAGTCTTCTTCGCGACCATCACGATTTTGCTTTACGGCGTATTCCTCGGCATCCAGACCGTACGCCACAAAGGCCTGTTCCTGCAGCCGGGCGAGCGTGCCCAGACGCCTCACCGGGCGGCGGAAAGCGAAGCGGGCAAACGAGTCGATCATCTCGAGGTTCGCTCAGTGCTCTACCATGCGGTTTTGCTGCTCCTGACCATGCTCCCCGTGGTATTGCTCTCAAAAAAGCTGGCCCTGTTTGTCGATTTCGGGATCGAGGGCATGGGCGCGCCGGTAGCGCTTGGCGGACTGATCATCGCCATACTTGTGCTGACACCGGAAGGAATCGGGGCCTTACATGCCGCACGGGCCAACCAATTGCAGCGCTCCGTCAATATCCTACTGGGCTCGGCACTGGCAACGATCGGCCTTACGGTGCCAGCCGTCCTGACGATTTCCCTGGTGATAGACCGGTACGTCGAACTGGGTCTCAATGATGTAGAGACGCTCCTGTTGCTGCTTACACTGGCTGTCAGCGCCCTGACCTTTACCGGCGGACGCACCAATATCCTGCAGGGCGCCCTTCACCTTGTTCTGTTTTTCGCCTATGTCTTCCTGATCTTCAATCCCTGACAAGAGCTCCTGATTCTTGATCGAAACAACCGAGATGAGCATCCCAGGGAAAATGACGTCAAGGTCCGGGGCCATTGGCGGCCCTATGTCGAACGCGGGAACGATGAGCCCCTTGGTTGGCCTTTGGGGCTTCGGTAACAGACTCTGATTTTATGCCGCGCTCCGGTGTACGCACGGCCTGGCCTGCGCCACTGCAGATCACCAGACGATCATCAGCCGCGGCGACTCCTAGGCGACGCACAATTCGCCTCGCACCGGTCGTCGCGAGCTGCCGAAACGTCCCGGTAACCGCCTTGCGATCGCTCCACTTGAGGCTACCATTCTCGCCATACCCCTTGCTCCGGCGGTGAATCTCCCGTCGTTCAACCCGCCTCGGCGATGAAGATCCCCCGGCGCGGCGCAGGCAGCCCCTCCACCGTCCGCGTCGGGTCGTTGGGATCGAGGAAATCTGCGAGAGACTGGAACCGCATCCAGGGCGTGGCCCGCTGCTCTTCGATCCCGGTGGCGTTCACCTCCACGAGACGGACCCGGCGGAAGCCGCAGCGTCCCAGCCAGGTGATCACGGCCGCGGGAGCCGGGATGAACCAAACATTGCGCATCCTGGCATAGCGCCCCTCGGGAACCAGGACCCGATCAGCCTCCCCCTCCAGGACCAGGGTCTCGAGCACAAGCTCGCCACCCCGTCGCAACAGCCCGCGCAGATCCTGGAGGTGATCCATGGGGGAGCGTCGATGGTAGAGCACACCCATGGAGAAGACGGTGTCGAAGCCGGTCATGCCGGCGGGCAGGTCCTCCAGCGCCAGGGGCAGAACCGCCACCTGCGGGACCCGCAGGAAGCGGTCGATCGCAAGGAACTGCATCAGGTAGAGGATCGTCGGATCGATGCCCAGGACCACCTGCGCCCCGGCCCCCGCCATGCGCCAACAATAGTAGCCGTTGCCACAGCCCACATCGAGCACTGCGCGACCGTCGAGCGGGGAGATCGCCGGCTCAAGACGGGCCCACTTCCTGTCCGAACGCCACTCGCTGTCGACCTGAACCCCGTGCAGGTGAAAAGGTCCCTTGCGCCAGGGGTGAAGCTCCAACAGCAGGTCGCGGATCTTCTGCTGCAGCCCTTGATCGACCAGTGGTGCCGCCACGACTCCTACGCTGGGCGCAGCAAGGTCGAGCTGGTCCGGGGAGATGTCTGGTAGCTCGGAGACCGCCCTTTGCCAACGCGACATGTCGCCGTGGCTCCCGGGCTGTAGACGCTCAGAGAGGTCCCGCTCCAGGGCGTCGGTCCAAGCACCGAATCCCGCCTCCCGCAGCAGCGCGAAGGAGGCCTCATAGCGATCCGGGGCGGGAAAAGCCCGGCTGCTCCCTCTCGTCGCCGAGAGGGGACGTGGCGGGCTCAGGTCCACGCGAGAAAGGACACGAAATTCAGGCACTGAAACCAGCGCAGAGAGCGGCGAAAACCGGCTCTGTGCAGCCGCTCCTGGTGCAGCTCCAGGTCGTCCGGTATCAGCACCTGGTCGAGGGCAGCCCGCTTTCGGCTGATCTCCAGCTCGCTGTAACCTCTGGCGCGCTTGTAATCCTCATGCAAGACGGTGAGCAGGCGGTCCGCCTCGGGATCGGCGGCGCGGATCTTCTCGCTGAGGATGAGGGCCCCGCCGGGTACCAGGGCGCGGCGTATGTCGCTCAGGAGCCCCAGCCGACGGTCCGGCCGGATGAACTGGAGGGTAAGATTGAGCACCACCAGGGACGCATTCTCGATGCGGACCGATGACAGGTCGGCACAGACAGCGTTGACCCGCTCCCGGGCGGGCGTCCCGCGCAACCGGCCGGCAAGCGCGGCCACCATGGCCGGCGAGTTGTCCACCGCAACGAACTGACAGGTTGGTTCCGGCACCCTCTCCATGATCGACAAGGTGACCGCGCCCAAAGAGCAGCCCAGGTCGTAACAACGGGTCCCCGGGCGGATAAAGCGCTCGCCAAGCAGCCCGGTCAGCTCCACCAGCTGCGGGTAACAGGGCACGGACCGACGAACCATGTCGGGAAACACCCGCGCGACCGCGTTATCGAAGCGAAACCCGGCCCCTGCGTCGCGGTGGCGGGAAAACAGATCATCTTTCGCGTCCTTGTCCATCCAGATACATCAATGCCGGCTAAGATTGTAGGTGACTGGCGGCAATCCTCCGCCGTTGCCAATGCTCGTGACCATCTGCCGGCCCTCCATGTGCAAGAGCGGCACGCTTCCCGCAAGCCGGCCTTGGTCGAGCCCTGAGCACCGTCCGAACACAATGGTACGGCTGAGCTTTGCACCTGACGGACAAAGATTAACGAATCGGCCAAACAACCGCATCTGACCGTTGCTAAAATGCCGCAAGCCCTAGCACCGACCCGATCAAGCAGCCGGAATCCCGCCATGAACGACATCCAAGCAGTATCCGCTCCCGACGCCGAGACCGACGACGAGATCATGCCCGACATCGCACCGCCCGAGGTCCCCAAGATCGACCTCGACGATCCGGCGCTCTACCTCAACCGGGAGCTGACCTGGCTCGAGTTCAACCGCCGGGTACTGCACGAGGCGGCAGATCCCCGCACACCACTGCTCGAGCGGGTGAAGTTTCTTGCCATCGTCAGCAACAACCTCGACGAGTTTTTCATGAAGCGCATCGGCGGTCTCAAGCAACAGATCGCCGCGGGCGTGCACAGACCCTCGCTGGACGGTCGAACACCCGCCCAGCAGGTCCGGGACTGTCACGCCCTTTGCCGGGAGCTTCAGGCGGAGCAGAAGCGCATCCTCGACGAGCTCACGGCCCTGCTCGAAGTGCACGATATCCGCGTCGTGCGCTTCGAGGACCTGCCCGAAGCGGCCCGAAAACGGCTGCGCGAGCACTTCAGCACCAACATCTTCCCAATACTCACACCGCTGGCCATGGACCCGGCCCACCCCTTCCCCTTCATCTCCAACCTGGCGCTGAACCTTCTGGTGACGCTGCGCTTCCCGGGCGGCACCGAAACCCACATGGCCAGGGTGAAGGTGCCGGTGAGCAAGGACATGTCTAAGCGTCTGATCAGCGTGGATGGTGCCAACACCTACGTTGCCCTGGATGATCTCATGGCCAACAACCTGGACATGCTGTTCCCCGGCATGGAGATCGGCACCTGCGAGCTGTTCCGGGTCTCCCGCAACGCCATTGTCGAGCCGTCCGAGGAGGCGGCCAACGACCTGCTGGAGCTGATCGAGACGGAGCTGCGGGAGCGCCACTTCGCGCCCATCGTGCGTCTGGAGGTGCAGAAGGGTATGGACCCGGTCCACCGCGGCATGCTGGCCGCGGAGCTGGGACTGAACGAGGAGGAGGACGTGTTCGAGATCGAGGGCATGATGGCCCTGCGCGATCTCTTCGAGCTGGCCTTCCTCGACTTCCCGGAGCTGCACGACGAGCCCCACCGTCCGGGAGACCACCCGCTGCTGGCCAACGACCGCCGCAACATCTTTCACGTCATCCGGGAGAACGGCCCGCTGTTGCTGCAGCACCCCTACGAGTCCTTCGCCACCACAGTGGAGCGTTTCCTGCGCACCGCCGCGGAGGACCCCAAGGTGCTGGCGATCAAGATGACCCTCTACCGCACCTCCGCGGAGGGCGCCATCCTCGACTCCCTTGTCAAGGCGGCGCGTATGGGCAAACAGGTAGCGGTGCTCGTGGAGCTCAAGGCCCGCTTCGACGAGGCGGCAAATATCGGCTGGGCACGGCGGCTGGAGGCCGAGGGCATCCACGTCACCTACGGCGTGCTGGGACTCAAGACCCATAGCAAGCTCATCTTCGTCGTGCGGAGGGACTACGCCCAACTGCGCCGCTACTACCATGTGGGCACGGGCAACTACCATTCGGGGACGTCCAAGCTCTACACGGACCTCGGCATGCTCGGCTGCGACGAGGAAATCGGTCAGGACATTACCGAGCTGTTCAACTACCTCACCGGCTACTCCCCGCCGCCGAGCTACCGCAAGACCCTGGTCGCACCCTACAGGATGAAGCATGTCATCCTCGAACGGATCCAACGCGAGCTCCGGCACCAGGAGGCTGGCCGGGACGGCCTCATCCAGATCAAGATGAATGCCCTGGAGGACGTGGACATCACCCGCGCCCTTTACCGGGCGAGTCGTGCCGGGGTCAAGGTGGATCTCATCGTGCGCGACACCTGCCGTTTCCGCCCCGGCATACCGGGTCTTTCGGACGGCGCACGGGTGGTGAGCATCGTGGGGCGCTACCTGGAGCACGCCCGCATCATCTATTTCCGCAACGGCGGCGACGAGGAGTACTTCATCGGCTCCGCAGACATGATGCAGCGCAACCTGGAGAGCCGGGTCGAGGTGCACGCCCCCGTGGAGGACCCGGAAATGCGTCAGGAGCTGCGTCTGATCCTGGATGTCCAACTCGCCGACCAACGCTCCGCCTGGGACATGCAGCCCGACGGCACCTACGTCCAGCGCAAGCCGGCCGACGACTCCGCCAAAGGCGCGCAGGAGACACTGATCGGCGTTGCCGAGCGGCGCCTGGCGGCGGCATCGAAGCACAAAGAGAAGAAAATCCGCTCTCGCTTGCTGAACCACTTCCACCGCCGGTTGCGCAGCAAGGATCAGGACTGACGCCCCCCTGGCAGAGAACGACGGGACGGCCAAGGACGGCCGGGCGATCAGACACAACGTGGTCGCGAGAGCGATTTAATGAAGCGCTGTATAAATCGGCGTCTCCTTAACCCGCCAGGGCTTCCATCCGCTCCGCCAACGCGAAATCAAGCTCGGTGATGCCGCCCGCGTCATGGGTGGCGAGGTCCACGCGCACCCTCTTGTAGACGTTGAACCACTCCGGGTGGTGGTCCATGGATTCCGCCGCCAAGGCCGCTTTGGTCATGAAACCGAAGGCATCCACAAAGTTTCGGAACTGAAACTCCTTGTGCAGCTTGCCATCAACCAGGATCCACGGCGATACGGACGAGGCGTTCAGCCCGATCAACGCGCGCTCGATGGCGGCCGCATCCAACTTGGTCCTGTTCATACTGACGGGTCCGGTCGGTCGGCTTGTACAAGGAAAGACGCGGCCCGAAGGCCGCGCCTTAAGGCGTCGGATGGACGCCTCTTGGGTTATCGACGGGAGGCGCTCTCAGGTCTGCGCCTCCGCTTTGGCGACGGCTTCGACGATCTCTTCAGCCGTCTGCACCTCTTGGACCTCGTCTTTCAGCACCCGTAGCTGCCCGGGCAACTGATCGGTCACAGTGGAACTAGTGTAATTTCAGTATAGCGGATTACCGGGCTATTACAGACGGACCCGTTCCCGGACAGAGACGCTCCTCAGGAAGGGCTGCGCTGAATCACTCAGCGTTTTCCTCACACCATTGCGTTGTCCTGTTCCACGGCCCCCAGCAGGCGATCGTAGATTTCCGGGAACGTATAGGCGACACGGTTCCATGAGGGGATGAGCTTGGCCTCCTGGGGGCCCTTACTCTGCATCCAGGCATCCCACAGAAAACCGCGAAAATGACTGGCAGCCGACTCCTCCTCGTACAAATCGAAGGACAGGGCGTTGACGTCGGCGTCGTAGCTGTACTTGCGGATGTACTTGAGGGCGGTTTGATAGTAACTGTGCAGGATCATATCCACGAAGGCATCGTCGAGCGGAACTCCGTGAGAGCGCATGTAGGTGAGATAGAACTTGGCGATATCCACCACCATCCGATGCAAGCCGCGTTCCATGTCATCCGGAGACAGCTCCTGGTGCTTGTGCTCGTAGTTGGGCGCGAGGTCGATCTGAGCAATCTGCCGAGCCGTGAGCTGATCATAGACCTGGGACAGGGTCGCGACCTCGAGCCCCCAGTCATAGGCCACGTTGAGACCGCGCGCCAGGTCGGCCGTGAAGCAGAACTCCCCCGCCAGCGCATACTTAAACGCTCGGTGGTAGAGAAAGAAGCGTTCCAGCTCGATGTGGCCCCGCTGGCAGACGATCTGGGCCAGGGTGTCCACGAAGGGTGTGACGAACAGCCGCGTGGCGCGTCCCTTCATCGCCCTTTCCGTGGGGGAAATACGGGCGTAGTAACCCTTGCAGAACTGGAAGTCGTTGTTGGGGTTTGCCACCGGCTCGATGAGCCTGCCTAAGAGGAGCCGGTCGTAGGTGACGATGTCGCAATCGTGCAGCGCGATGACATCGCTCTCATCGCGCGCGAAGAGATAACCCAGGGCCACCCAGACCGATTGTCCCTTCCCCCGCACGCCGGTGGGGATCTCACGCTCGGACATCTCGCCGAGCAGATGCTGGATACGGGGACCGTCGATCCAGACGACCCTGACGTCCCGTTGCGGGGTCTCCAGCCGTCCGAAGTATTCCTTGGCTTCGCGAAACTGAGCCTCCTCCGGGGCGCAGCCCAAGGCGACCACGATGTTGTTCAGGTAACGCACATCCTGGATCTCGTCCAAGATGCGGTCCAGGACACCCGCATTTTGCATCTCGCTATGCAGCGACGGCAGCAACAGGCTGATGCTCTCGTGCTGGGCGTGCTGCTCGAGCCGGCGCTCCAGACTGGTCAGATAGGACGCCCTGTCGAACGCCTCGTACAGGGCATGAAGCGTAGTAATCAGGGGTTCCTGATGAAAATCGGCCATTGCAAACCCTCCTCGAGTGCCGGGACATTATAGCCGAGTCGGTTTCGGGCAGGCTCGACTTGAGCCGGTCGGAACGCTCGTCATTGCCCGCGACCGCGGCGGACGGCAAAATGGATGAAACTGGACAGGTCCCACCAGCGTCATGAACCGCTTCGTCCTCGACACGAGCATCTTCACCAACCCGGACGTCTTCCGCGCCTTCGGCGCCGACGCTCAGGCGGCTATTCGCAGCTTCACCGTCCTCGCCCGCACCACCGACGCCGACTTCTACATGCCGGGCTCGGTCTATGAAGAGCTGGGCAAAATCAAGGACCTGTCCGACGTGGCGGCGGATTTCGAGTCGATCGTACGCATCCGTTCCCCACGCAAGCACGAGCTTACCATCCCCGGCGCCCTGCTCTACGAGCTAATCGAGGAAGTCCGCTACCGGATCGACCGGGGGCTGCGCATCGCCGAAGAAGCCGCGAAAGAAGCGGCCCGCAGCGCCGAGGACCCCGGACGCCTCATCAACAAGCTACGCGGGCGCTACCGCGAAGCCCTGCGTCAGGGCATCCTCGACAGCAAGGAAGACGTCGACGTACTCCTGCTCTCGTTCGAGCTCGAGGCCGCCCTGGTCTGCGCCGACGAGGGCCTGCGCAAGTGGGCAGACAAGGTTGGCATCGAGATCGTCCATCCCCTGAACTTTCGGCGTATCCTCGAAAACCTGGGTGACGGAGCGGCTTCGTAGCGATTCCCTCCCTTTACACGCACCGAATCAACGAGAGAATGCCTACAGGTATCCCCCCTTCCGACCAGGCAATCCCGGAGCCAACCGTTTTCATCGTCGATGACGATGAGGAGGTCCGCGACGCGATCGGGTTACTGATGGACTCCATCGGGCTGGCCGCCGAGTCCTTCGCCTCCGCCCAAGCGTACCTGGAGGCGTTCGACGCGTCCCGGCCCGGCTGTCTCGTGCTCGACGTGCGCATGAAGGGCATGAGCGGCCTGGACTTGCAGCAGCAACTGGGCGGCGAGCCGCTGCACCCGCCTATCATCATCATCACCGGTCATGGCGACGTGCCCATGGCCGTGCGCGCGGTAAAAGGCGGCGCCGTGGACTTCATCGAGAAGCCCTTCAACGACCAGGTACTGCTGGACGCGGTCCACCGCGCCCTAGAGCAGGACGCCGAGCGCCGAGGCCAGGCCTCACGTCTCGCCGACTTTCAGGACCGGATCGAACGCCTCACCCCCCGCGAGCGGGAGATCCTCGAGCTGGTCGTGGCCGGCAAGCGAAACAAGGTCATCGCCGCCGACTTGGGGATCAGCCAATCCACGGTCGAAGCCCACCGCGCCAAGGTCATGGAGAAGATGGAGGCGCGCTCCTTGTCCGACCTGATGCGAATGATGTTGCTGCTAAACCCCCAGGAGCCCCGGGATTAACCCGCGTATCTCACCACCGGCATTGAGGAAAACACCAATTCGGCATGGCGCATATCGGAATTTACCCCTCCCTTGCGCGAGCCCAGAATGCGCACCACACAGGCTGGTTGGCACACAACGTTGCCTGGGTGCTGTTCGGGTTGCCGGTCGGACGACCGCTCAGGCACGGACGATGGCAGGCTACTGAGCGATCTTCCGGCCGGTCGGCCTCGACGGCCGACGCCGGGGCTTGAGCCGGTTGGAACGATGGCGAACCGGAGCATGTCCGACTGGTCGAAAGAACAGACAAAACCGAGCGGCAGACACCATACCGCCGCCGGCTGCACGAACGCGACGCCCCTCCGCTCTCGATTCGCGCCGACAACCCGGGGTTTTGGTCCCGCCCGTGCTAATCTCAGAAGGATGAAAGAGAAACTCGGCGGCGAGATACCCCCAGGGTACTCGCAAGCGACGAGCTAGAAGAGCGGTTTTCGTACCGTCGGGATGTCGAGCAATTCGACACCCTCATGAGCTGTAACAGCTGGAACCCAAAGGAGGCAACAACATGCTGTCATTCAGAAAAGCATTCGCCGGTGCCGTAAGCGCCACGGCGATTGCCGTGAGCACACTGACCCTGATTCCAACGATTGCCGGAGCAGAAGCCCCAACGAGCGACGTGGAGGCCGGCAAGAAGATCGCAATGGACCGGCGCAAGGGCAATTGCATCGCCTGTCACCAAATGGCAGGCGGCGAGGGGCCTGGCAACATCGGCCCTCCCCTGGTCGCCATGCAGGCGCGATACCCCGATCAGGCGCGGCTGCACGCGCAGATCTGGGATTCCACCGCAGCCAACCCGGCGAGCGCCATGCCGCCTTTCGGAAAACATGAGATCTTGACAGAAGAGCAAATAAATCAAGTGGTTGCATATATCATGACGCTGTAACCGCTTGCCCCTATACGAATCCCACCGGAGGTACAACGAGATATGAACAAGGCCATCGCAATCATTGCGTCCCTGGGCCTGACCTGTGGAGTCGCCGCCGGCCTTCAGGCGTCACCACAGAAGGATCAGGAGAATTTTCAGAGCTTCTACATGGAGCGCTTCCCCGACGTGCCGAAGGAAGACTTCGTAAACGGCATCTATTCCATCGACCCGGCCGGCCGTGAGAACTGGGAGGCCATTGAGGAGTTCCCGCCCTATGAGACGGCGATCTCCAACGGCGACGAGATGTGGAACACCCCCTTCGCCAACGGCAAGGCCTACAAGGACTGCTTCCCGGACGGTCCTGCCGTCGCCGGCAAGTACCCCTACTGGGACAAGGAACGCAGTATGGTGGTGACCCTCGCCCTGGCCATCAACGAGTGCCGGGAGGCCAACGGCGAGAAGCCCCTCAAGTATAAGAAGGGTCCAATCGCCGACATCCTCGCCTACATGGCCTACGAGTCCCGCGATCAGATCACCAACGTGGAGATCCCTGAGGACGACCCGAAGGCGCTGGAAGCCTATGAGAAAGGCAAACAGTTCTGGTTCGCCAAGCGCGGCCAGTTGAATTTCGCCTGCGCCACCTGCCACGCCCAAAACCCTGGGGCCCTGCTTCGCACCGAGATGCTGAGCCCCGCCTACGGCCACACCACCCACTGGCCGGTCTACCGCTCCAAGTGGGGCGAGATGGGCACCCTGCACCGCCGTTTCACCGGCTGCAACAAGCAAGTCCGGGCAAAACCGTTCAAGGCCCAGGGTGAGGAATATCGGAATCTGGAATACTTCCTGACCTCCATGAGCAACGGCCTGCCCCTGAACGGGCCCGGCGCACGCAAGTAACGATCACCCGGAATCCGCGCGATACGCGCGGCTGCCTTTGGGAGCACGAGAGGAGTCCATCGAACATGAGAATTCGTCATTTATCCGCAGGGATCCTGGCCGCCGCCCTGGCCGCGGGCCTCCCGACCACCACCTGGGCCGGTGACAAAGCCGATAAGGCCACCTTCGAGAAAAGCCTGACCGCCGCCGAAGAGGCGCGCAAGAAGGCCGCTTCGGCCGGGGGCGAGTGGCGCGACACCGGCAAGATCATCAAAAAAGCGAAAGCGGCCGCAAAGGAAGGCGATTACGCCAAGGCCGTTAAGCTTGCCGACAAGGCCAAGCGACAGGGTGAGCTCGGCTACGAGCAAGCCATGGACCAGAAGGACGCGGGAATGCCGGCCTACATGATGGCCGGCGGGGAGCCGAAGAAGGTCGCCGGCACCTCGGCCGAGAACAAGATCACCGCGGAGCTCGAGTCCGTCGAGGTCATGCACAATGGCGAGAAGGTCGTTGTGATGCGCGGTCACGACAAGGCCGCCACCCTGCCCGAGGAGTTCCTGAAGACCGACCGTGGCTGCCCCCCATTTTGCGTGCAGCCCCTAACCGTGGCCGAGGGAGTGGAAACTGTCGGCGAGCTGGAGGTCCTCGACTACCTCCAGCGCTCCGCAAAGGGCGACAGCTCGATCCTGGTCGTCGACAGCCGCACCCCTGACTGGGTGATGCGCGGCACCATTCCGGGCTCTGTGAATATTCCCTGGGACAAGATCAGCCAGGGCCAGATGGGCGGTATGTTCGGCGATGCCGGCGAGGCAAGCACGGCGGACGGCATCCTGATCGACAAAATCGGTGCCAAGAAGACCGACAACGGATGGGACTTCTCCGACGCCAAGACCCTCGTGATGTTCTGCAACGGGATCTGGTGCCCGCAGTCTTCCAGCAACATCGGCACGCTAATCAAGCTCGGATACCCGGCCGATAAGCTGAAGTGGTATCGGGGCGGGATGCAGGACTGGGTCAGCGTGGGTCTCACCACAGTCAAACCCTGAACTACCCCCCCCCGACCAAAGAGGCGCCCTCGGGCGCAAGCCGTCCGACAAAGGTGTTGCACTCGGGCGGCCATCTGCCTACGATCCCGCTATCTAACTGAGGGTAGCGGGATCAACCCGTGCAGAAGAAATCTTCCGGAGGTTCCATGCCTCGGATCCCGCCCGCATACGGCGGGATCCAGGTCAACTTCTGCAAGAATCCCGACTGTGAGAATTACGGCATCCCAGCCGCCCAGACCACTGGGCGCGGCGCGCAACGCGACGGCTATGCTGTGGTCGGTGCTGGCCGGCAGTTCCCCGTGCTCAAGTGCCACGCATGCGGCGAGTATCCGCCGCTCAAGAGTAACCAGGGCATCGCTGAGGAGCGCGAGCGTCTCGGCGCCTACCTGAGCGTACCCCCGGAGCCGTCCTGCCCTGACTTGGATTGTGCCAATAACGGCGTCGGTGTCTCCACCGGATCGCCCCATTACCGCAGCTATGGCACCACCAGATCCGGCTCCAAACGCTACCGCTGCAACGCCTGCACCAAGACCTTCTCGGTGGGCTACTCGACCGTTGGACAGAAGCAGCCGCACAAGAACCGGCTGATTTTCCAGCTCCTGATGAACAAGTCCCCGTTCCGGCGCTTGTGCGAAATCGCCGATATCGCCCGCGGGACGCTGTACCCGAAGCTCGACTTCCTTCATCGCCAATGCCTGGCCTTCGTCGGCCACCGGGAGCGACACCTGCTTCAAGGCTTCTCGATCCCGCGCCTCTATATCGGCGTTGACCGGCAAGACTACGTCGTGAACTGGACCCAGCGCAAAGACAAGCGCAACGTCCAGCTCACAGCCGTCGGCAGCGCCGACAACGCCACCCGATATGTGTTCGGAATGCACCTGAACTTCGCCCCGGACGTGGAGGCCGACGTCATCGAACACGAAGCCGCTACCCTAGGCGATTCCGAGGCGCAGATGCCATTCCGCCGTCACGCCCGCTTGTGGTTGGCCAGCGATTACGCAGCGGCCCAGCAGAGGGCCAAGAACACCCTGTCAGGCGCCGACGGCACACTCAACGGCGCCGTGGCAGCCCGCTACAAGGATGCGGCGTCGCGATCCGATGTCGAGGTCTTCGAGAAGCCAGGACGAACCACGCAGCTACCAAATACCGGCATGCAGGTCCACGCTGAATATACCCTCTATGGCCACTGCTTCCTCTTACGAGATCCGAGCAGGGGCGCGGAGAAGGTCCGGCTGTTCCTCGATCAGGACTCCGGTATGCGCGCCGCAGCCCTTGGCGCCTTCGCCGAGCGCGTGGCTGCTCGCACGGCTGACGCCTTCTACGTGCGCATCAACAAAGATATGACTGTCGACGAGCGCAAGCATGCGCTGAAGGTCAGCCGTGAGCGCTTCCGCGCCCTGGAGGAGGAGCACCCCGAATTGGACCGCCAGGCGCTGCGGCTGTTCGTCATCAAGGAAGCGCTCGCCGACATGTCCGTCATCGGTCACTGGAAGGATCGTTGGCTCACGCATCCCTTCCCGAGCATGAGCGAGCCCGAGAAGGCCGTCTGCTACCTGACTGACTATGACGACTACGACCAGGACCACTTGGCCTGGCTCTACAACAAGGCCAGTCTGCGCGCCATCGACGCCTTCTTCATGCAGGTGCGCCGGCGGCTCTCGTTGCTGGAGCGGCCCATCGCGACCGCTAGCAACAACCGCCGTGTGTGGCACGGCTACAGCGCCTACAATCCGCGCTCAATCGTGAAGCTCCTGGAAATGTTCCGGGTCTTCTACAATTACGTGCTTGTCGGCATGGACAAGCAAACCCCGGCCATGCGGTTGGGGTTGGCGAAGGGGCGGGTGAGTCTCGAAGACATTGTGTACTTCCAGCCGTGATGTCTCCGGCTTCGTGCGAGCGAAGTCGCTGTCCAGGCGTCGAGACGGCAGAAGCCGTCCGACTCAGATGCAACACCTTTGTCGGACGGCTTGGCCGTGACGGCCCCTTTTTTCATGGCCGCGCCCCAATACTGGTTCCTTGTGGGGAGGGCATCGGAAACGTTCACGATTGCCGCTTAGAACGAAGATTCGTCTTTCTCATGAA
>JAYEJW010000064.1:0-16565 GCA_034716535.1 Pseudomonadota bacterium | reverse complement strand
ATGACAACAAACAACGAGTCTTCGGACACGAGCAGTCTCCGGCTCTTATGTGGGCATCTGCGGATCGAACACCTCGAGGTCCAGCGCAATTCCCCGCCGGCGGAGGCGCTCGCGAAACTTGGGGACGATACCGGTCGCCGCGAAGCGGCCGAGCACGTTCCCCTCCCGGTCGATCCCTTCCCGCTCGAAGCTGAATATCTCCGACATCGTGATGACCTCGCCTTCCAGTCCGCTGACCTCTTGAATGCTAACGAGGCGCCTGCGCCCGTCCTCATGCCGTTCCAGCTGAATAATGATATCGAGAGCGGAGGCGATCTGCGCCCGCAAGGGGCGATTGGGCAGATTGATGCCGGTCATTGCCACCATGCTCTCGACGCGGGTCAACGCATCCCTCGCGCCGTTTGCGTGGATCGTCGTCAACGAGCCGTCGTGCCCGGTGTTCATGGCCTGCAGCATGTCCAGGGCTTCGGCGCCGCGCACCTCGCCGACGAGGATGCGGTCTGGGCGCATACGCAGGCTGTTGCGAACCAAATCGCGCTGCGTCACCGCGCCTCTCCCCTCGATATTGGGGGGGCGGGTCTCGAGGCGGACCACGTGGGGTTGCTGGAGCTGCAACTCCGCGGAGTCCTCAATCGTGACGACGCGCTCGTCAGGGGGAATGAATCCCGAGAGAACGTTCAGCAGGGTTGTCTTACCGCTGCCGGTTCCTCCGGAGATCATGATATTCAGCCGGCCCCGCACCGCGGTCTCCACCACCTCCGCGATCGTGGCGGTCAGCGTACCGAGCTCGATCAGGCGCGCCGGGGTGAGGCGATCGACGGCGAATCGCCGGATTGACATTACAGGTCCGTTGAGTGCAAGGGGAGGAATGATTGCGTTGACGCGCGACCCGTCCTGCAGCCGGGCATCGACCATGGGCGATGATTCGTCGATGCGCCTGCCCACCCGGGAGACCACGCGATCGATAATCGTCATCAAGTGCCGCTCGTTGTCGAAGCGCGCGCTCGACAGCTCGAGCTTGCCGCCGCGCTCCACATAGATCTGGTTGGGACCGTTGACCAGGATGTCCGAGATCGACTCGTCCGCGATAAGACCCTCGAGGGGGCCCAGGCCGAGAATCTCGTTCTGGATCTCTTTGATAATGCGCTGGCGCGTCGGCACGTTGAACGGCAACGGCTCTTCGGCCATCAGACGCTCGCAGACGTCCTGAATCTGCTCGCGCGCCTCCTCGTCTTCGAGGCCGGCGAGAAGTGACAGATCCATCATCTTGAGAACGCGCTGCAGGATGTTGAACTTGAACTCCTGCTCCGTCTCCGTGAGGCCCTGGCTCAACCGCCCACCCAGTCCGCGCTTGCGCAGGGCGCTTTCTCCGCCGGTACTGTAAGGGTGCGCGCCGAGCTTGCGACCGTTCTTGAATGGTATGTCCATCGTCACCTCCCTCCGTGGCTCGTCCACGGAAGCCAGCGCCTAGCGCCGCGACTCTGACGCAACTCGCCGGCGCCTGGGGCCAAGACCGTCTGTGTGAGATCGATCAGGCGGTCGCGAAGACGAGAACGACTCTGCAGCTCGAGGAGCGGGACGCCGAGGTTGATGCTCTGGGAAACGTTCCGGTAGTCGTTGGGCAGGGTCTCTATTCGCACCTCCGGCAACGCGCCAGCGAAATCGGAAAGCGTCACCTCGGCCTTCTTGCTGAAACGATTGACAACCACGAGCAACCGACCCGACCCGATGCCAAGCTCGTTGTTGACGAGCGTTGCGAGTCGTTTCGTCTGGTGCAGATGAGAGACCGTCTGCTGCGAAACCAGCACGACAATGTCGGATCTGTCCAACACGGCCGCGGTAGCCTGGTCGATCCTGCGCGGAAGGTCTACGACAAGCTCCTCGTAGGCGTCGTCCAACACGGTGAAAAGCTTGCCGATCCGTTCCTCATCGACGTCATCCGGCAAAATCAGCCCCTCGGTGGACGCGGTCAGGAGATTGAGACCGCTCGAATGATTCTGCGTATAGCCCTGGAGCGCCGCCGCATCGAGCGTATCGACCAGTTCCAGGGCCCTGACGAGACCATTACGGGACGTGATGTTGAAATAGGTGGGCAGACTGCCGAACTGAAACTCTAAGTCGACGAGTATGGTCTCCTTGTTCTCCAGCTTGGCCAGAATGTGGGAGACGTTCGCCGCAAGAAAACTCGCCCCGCTTCCCCCTTTGGCGTTGACAAACGTGGTAACGCGTGCCGATAGGCCGCCGTGGCGCTCATGCTCTTCCTTGGCAACCCTGTCGAGCGCCGCGAACAGATCCTTTTGGTGCAAGGGAAGCGAGAAAAAATCTCGTGCCCCGACGCGCATCGCCGCTCGGAGGAGCTCCACGTCCCCCTCGGGTCCGATGACGAGCAGCGGTTGCGCTGGGGGAGCGTCACTGTCAAAGATCGCGGAAAGCATTCCCTCCCATGCCTCGCCGACAATCAGGACGATCACATCACGCGGCTCATGATCCTCCCGCAACGTGTCCCCATGGCCGTTGCCGATCTGTTTGGTCGAGACCAGCACCTCACGGCGGTCGTCGAGCAGTGCCGCCACCTCCGACAGTAAGCGGCTAGAACGGCCAACGAGCAAAACTCTAAGAGGATGACGCATGATATTTGCTTCAATTTGGGGCCCTCGACCCCGTTCCACCTGTTGCTTACTCCTTCACCAAGCCCTTACTTGCCAAGCGTAATCATGACCAGGTCTTTCTCGACCTCCTTGGGTTTGGCGACGTCCTCACGATAGGCACGCATGACCGCTTCCGCCTTCTCGCCTTCCAGACCGGCCGCGCCATGACCCGGGTCAGTCGTCTGCATCGCGATCATGTGCCGCACCGACTCGCCGAAGTGCTCTTGCACGACCCCCTCCTCCGTCGCACAGCCGCAGAGCAGGCTCGCACCGAAAAGCAGGAGGAATGAGGTCGGGATCCCGGAAACAAAATGAGCTGTCATTGATTACATCCCGCTGCCCTATAAATCGTGGCCGAAGTGGCCCTCACTCCCCGCCTTGTCCGGGCCCAGATTCCCCGTCTGACCCTTTTTCGGCTTGCTGCGCTCCAACTGGCCCATGAGATAGAACTCCTGGTCACTCGGCTCCACAAAGCTGTCGGTGGGCAATTTCACCAGTTCGGGCTTGAAGGGTCGAGCCAACCGGGGCGTCACGAAGATCACCAGCTCCGTTTGCCCTTTAACGAACTCTTGACTCCGAAAGAGGATACCGATGATAGGAAGATCGCCGAGGCCGGGAAACTTATCGACGCTTTCCCGCAGATTCTCGTTGATCAAGCCCGCGATCGCGATCGTCTGCCCGCTCTTGACCTCGACCGTTGCGTTTGCGGCACGTTTGGTGAGGGCCGGCACGAAGAAATCCCGGTTCACTTCGGAGCCGACGAAACCGATCGCGAGGCTGTTCTCCGGCGTGAGGTCCGAGACCGTGACGTTGACCTTGGTGCTGATCACGCCCGAATCGAGCACCACCGGAACGAACTTGAGCCCGACGCCGAATTCCTTGTACTCGATTGTGGTCCGCCCCAGATCCTGAGGCACGGGGATGGGAAACTCCCCTCCCGCCAGGAACTTCGCCTCTTGGCCGCTGAGGGTGGTCAGATTGGGCTCGGCGAGTATCTTGGCGAGCCCCTGCTCCTTGCCCGCATTGATCACGAGGTTGAATAGGAAGTTCCCGCTGAGATATTGCGCGAACAACCCCTTGTCCTCGATCACGGAGGTGTTTGGCAGGAACTCGCGCACCGCCGGGCCCACCAGAGCCCCGTCGCCGAACAGGGGTAGACGATTGTTGCCGAACACCGCGTCGGGGAAGGCGGCTCCCCCGTTCACGGCCCCGATCTTGATGCTACCGCCGTTATAAAAACCCGTAAAATCGACGTCGAGGTTTCTGATGAGGGTGCGCGCTATCTCCGCAACCTTGACCTCGAGCATGACCTGCTGGGCACCCCCCACTTGAATGAGATTCAGCACGCGGGAGTCTTTGTCACCGCTGAGACCACCGCCACCCCCGTCCTCCCCCGCATAACTCTTCGCCAGACGGACAGCGGCCGTCACCTTCTGGGGGCTGGAGACCTCTCCACTGACCACGATCGACCCGTTCGCTGAGCGGACGTTGATTCTCTCATTCGGCAGTAACTGATGGAGCTTCCCCTTCAGGCCCTGAAGGTCGTGGGTAACCTCCAGGCCGATCATTCCTTTGACGCGGTCATTATCATCCCACAACACCACGTTGGTGGTACCTAGCTGCTTACCTACAACATAGATTTGCCGCGGATCGATGACTAGTATGTCGGCAATCTCCGGGTTGGCGACCGATACCTGTGCGATTGGCGAGCGAAGGTTAATGAGTCTTGATTGATTGATGGGAACGGTGACCTGTTGCTGATTCGACGTGGTGGAGAATGCGGCGCCCTTACCCCCCGCATAAGGCGCGGTGCCGTTACCAAATGCGACACCAAAAGACACCAAGAGGCTGCATATCCCCCCGATGGTCAAAAGGGTCCGCAGCCTTTCGGTTAACCACCGGAGCACAGTCGGGCTTGCTCGCATCACAACAGGATATTCGGGTTTTCTCCCTGAATGCCTGGCATGCATCATCGGGCCCTCTTTGCGTTCGCTCATTTGTCCAATGTGGTGGAGCTGATGTCGGTACCGCGGATAACGACGATTCGCCTCAGCTCAACCGGCGGCTCCGGCTCAACCTTCTCGGCCATCAGCATCGTTTCCGTGGGCGGCGGCTCCGGCTGCGGTAGCTCCCGCCGCGTACCGTCCAGCGGATTACGGAGGGTCAGCTGGACCTTGCCTTCCTCGGTTGCTCTTACGATCTCTTCGGCCTCGACGGGGTCGGCCTCAAGTGTCACCGCCCGCACGATAACGGGCTCGTTCTTATCCGGTGACGCGGTCTGATCGACTGCGAGCACCTTCAGGTTTTGAAGCAGCGTTTGGGACTCCACCGCTTGGCTACCCCGCTTGCGCTTCGTGGCGATCAGGTCGACACGGTTGCCCGGCAACAGAAACCCAGCGACGCCGACCACGTCATTCACGCGGACCGTCATGGCGCGCTTCCCTTCCTCCACCACGGCAGCGAGCGCGCTGCCACCGACGTGCTCCACCACCCTACCCGCGACGAGGATCTCCCCCTTGTAGATCGTGAAGGCGGCAACGCGTCCGATCACATCCTCGGGGCTCGAGAAGCTGCCCTGCGGGATCGCCTCGGGCGGAAGGCTAACCATCTTGATGTGGGTGGAGTCCATCTTCGTACCGAAGGGGATATCAGCCGCCGCCGCCACCACACCGTCCAGATCCGTTGCGCTTCCTTGGCCGGCGAGCCGCTTCAACATCCAGTTATTCGCCGCGTATGCCGCGATCCCGGCCACGCCAATCGAGACAAGCAGCAATAAAATCGGTCTAGCTCTCATTGTCCGAGCTCCCCCCGTCTGACACCTCGACGAAATAGTTACGCCACGCCCAAAGCAATGCCTCCTGATCCATTGCGTCCGCCCCAATGTAACGGCTGTGATCCATCGCCAGCCCAATCAGGTCCCGCGGATGACATGCCAGCAACGGAACCCGCCGTTTCGCGTGCAGTTCTTCAATGACAAAAGCAACGAGTGCAGGATCGTACTCTATTGCATTTTGTTTGCATTCTTGTCTCCAGATCTGAGAATATTCCTCTTTCGATGCCTCTTCAAATCGAATTTTGTAGCCGATACGGCGCAAGAACGCCTCATCGGCCAGATCGAGCGGGTTGAAGTTGGTGGCGAATACGAGAACCAAGTCGAACGGTACCGAGAAGTGCTGACCGGCTTTGAGTGACAAGTGGTCCCGGCGTTCCTCGAGGGGGGTGATCCAACGATTGAAAAGCTCCACCGGCGTGACCCTTTGACGCCCCATATCGTCCAGGATCAAGGTGCCATTATTCGCGCGCAGTTGGAGGGGCGCCATGTAGAGGCGCGCCGCGCTGTCGAACCGCAGATCCAGCATGTCGAGCGTCAGCTCGCCGCCGGCAATGACGGCGGGGCGCTCGCACAGCGCGTAGCGGGCATCGAAACCCTCTTCCATCATGACGGATGCGCTCTCGGATGGCGGCCCCACGACGCGGTGAACACCGGGGTCGAAGCAGCGAATGGCGGTTTCCCCCACGGCGATGGCATGAGGCACCAGAACCGGCGGACCCAGCAACCGGGTAAGCCGCCGAGAAATGTAGCTCTTGCCAGTGCCCGGCGGCCCATACAAAAAGAGAGGACGCCCCGAGCTGTGCGCGGGCCCGAGGCGATCGAGCAGAGAAGTTCGGATCACCGTGTCCGCGAACGCATCATGGACCTTTACACGTGTCAACGGGTTGTGGCGCACGGACTGCGCCCTGACGATTCCCTCGTAAGCCGCAAGCGGGACAGGGGCCGGGCCGACGTAGCCGTCTCTCATGAAGGCCTCCGCGGCAGCCACGCGGCCGCGCTCCGTCAGGCCGAAACGAAGAAACGGACTGCCCCCCCGGGCACCGAGGACCTCGGCACGGCCCTCCGAGCGCAGAAACGCCAACAACCCCTCAATCAGGGTCCCCGGCAGGGCGATCCGTCGAGCCAGGGCGCCGAGATCCAACACCCCCGCCTCGGCCAGATGCTTCGAGACGAGATCGACGAGGAGGGCGCGGGACAGGCCAGTGCCTTCCTCGGTGACCGGTCTCGGCGCCAACTCGGTATAAGACGGGCTCGTGTCCGGCATCGCGATTGCTTCTTTGGCCTGAGCCACCTCCGTGATTTGACGACGACTTCCCGGGGTCGGCCTCAACTGGTCCAGAGCGCAGCCAACGTGCTGCCCAGCGCGATGGGCACCGCGAACGGCAACCGCTGCCCCAACGCCTCCTCGGGACCTGGCGGCAGGTAGGTCGGGCGCCCCGTGGTAAAAAAAAACCGGAGCATCTGACCGTAGCGCTGGAAGGGCAAGGCCGCGCCTTTCGTTCTCCTCGCGACAAGGGCATAAACCGCGCCGATTGCCGCGCCCGCGATCATGGTGCATGCGAATGCGAGCAGTACCCCTTTGGGTCCTAACAGGGCGCCGACCGCCGCCACGAGCTTCACGTCCCCGCCGCCGGTGGATCCCAGCGTGTAGCCGGGCAACATCAGGGCCAATCCGACGCCCAAGCCGAAGCCGCTCGTCTCCAGACCTGCAACTCCACTCGCCCATACATGGGCGATCAGCCCCACCGCACCGCCGGCGACGGTCAGCACATTCGGGATCTTGCGTGAACGTACATCGTTTCCCGCGGCCATCCACACGAGAAAAACGGTAACCCACGATAGGAAACTTGCGCAAGCCTCTGACATCCGTGCTTTTCTTTGGCCAACGATCTTTGCAGGATCTTAACGCGCTCGCTTCGTATCACATGTGATCTTCGTCACCTTTTCGCCGCTCGCCTCGGGCGTTAGCCCGCATACCTCGCCGGGGATCGCGGATCCATGCGTGCTCGCGGCCGCTCCCATGCACTCACGAGCAAAATTCGTCGCCCGAGACTAACGGTTAAGTGAATGGCAGATGAGAGCGAGAGAAAACGCGTCTGCGTCGCAATAGCTTGGCGACACGATATAGAAATACTGGGTTCGGACAGTCGCTAATCGCGAAAACTCGCCTGAATTACAAGCAAAAAAGCTCCGCCGCCGATCGCCCTGGTGAAAGATGTGCGGGCTAGCCTCCGACGAAGCCGAGCTCCCTGGAAATGGCGTCGGCAACGGCGCCCACACTTGGCTCGATTCCGGCGGTGAGCCAGAGAACGACAAAACCCAGCACGACCAGCCCCACCATTAAGGGCCACTCGACTGTCTCGCCGCCTTGCTCGTCATTCAGAAGGCGGGAAACCGCGCCCACCGCGCCGGCAGCATTCGGATACTGTTTCATGGGGATATTCCCTGGAAGTTGTTGTTATGATTCTCAGTCCCTCGCGAGCCCTCCCTGGATACGAGAAATAATACAGCCAGCCACCCACCTCGACCGGCAAGCGCCCTCCGATTGGCGTTAATAAAGAGGGCGAACACCTCGACGCCCGCCCTCCTGTTGCGCTTTTCCTCGCGTGACCTTAGCCGCCAAGTACGCCCTGCAGCTCTGTGCTCATCCTTGAAAGGATATTGCCGATATCGGTTTGCAGAGCAGTCCACAAGCCGATTACCCCGATGGTCACCAGGCCGACGATCAGAGGCCATTCGACGGACTCGCCGCCTTCCTCGTTGCGCCAGAACTGCTTCATCGTTACGAGCGTTTTCATCTTATTCTCCTTTATTCGTATTCTTGCTGTTTTTACGCTCTGCTCGTGTTTCAGGTGAGGCGGCCAGCATTACTGTTGCTGCTCTCACACTGCTCACGCGCATAAAAAGTATAAGCTTTTTTTGCGGAACCCGTCACACAAACAGCATGGAGTCGGTGCCGAATGCCGTTTTTTGTGTTCTAGATCACAGAAAACATGAAAAAAATCTTTTTGGGTTGGAGCGCATCCTGCGAGGACCGCGGGCCGAGGAGCGCGAAACGCACGGCCTGTGCCCGAGAGGCTGGGCATCGCGGACAAGCCATCTGTGACGCGGGACGGCCGCGGCATGAAAGACCATAGAGAATGCGAGGGCGTACCGTGCCGACATTACCGAAGAGCGGGATCGCACCGGACGAGGTGCTTGCGGCGATGATGGATGCAAGGGGGGAGGATGCCGACTGGCGACGGGGGCGCCTCTGGAGCCTCGTGTACCACGGCGGCGCAGAGCACACAGGCACGTTGCATCGCGCATACGAGCTCTTCTCCGCCGAGAACGGTTTGAGCCCCAAGGCCTTTCCCAGCCTTGCTCGCTTTGAGGCCGAGATCATCGGGATGCTGGCGGGCCTGCTTGGCGATGCGGGAGCGCGCGGCAGCATGACGTCCTGCGGGTCGGAAAGCATCATGCTCGCGGTGAAGGCCTATCGCGATCATGCCAGGGTCGCGAAACCCCGGATATGGCGACCGGAGATGCTGGTGCCGAGCAGCGCCCATCCAGCCTTCTTCAAAGCGGCCGAATACCTCGATGTCGTCGCGAGGCCGATCCCCGTGGGCCCGGATTATCGGGCGGTTGCCGGTGCCATGGCCGACGCCGTGAACGGCGACACCATCCTGCTGGTCGGCTCCGCGCCCTCGTTTCCCCAGGGTGTGGTTGATCCGATCGACGAGCTGGGACGCATTGCGCTCGATCGGGGCGTTGGATTGCACGTGGACGCCTGCCTCGGCACCTTTATGTTGGCTTTCCTCGACAGGATTGGTCGTTCGGCACCGCGTTTCGATTTCCGCGTCCCCGGGGTCACATCCGTCTCCGCAGACCTCCACAAGTACGGTTACGCCGCAAAAGGCGCGTCGGCGGTGCTGTACCGGGAGCCGAAGCTGCTCCGTTCCCAGGTGTTCGTCTACAAGGATTGGCCTGGCGGGCATTTCAGCTCGCCGGGCGTGACAGGCACGCGCCCCGGGGGCATCATCGCCGCGGCCTATGCAGCGCTATTGACCCTGGGTACGGACGGCTACACGCGCCTCGCGCGCGAAGCCATGGAGCTCACGGGCACCCTTCTCAGGGGCATCCGCGGCATTCCCGGGCTGCACGTGCTCGGAAAACCGGATATGAGCGTGTTTGCCTTCGCGGCGGATGGGTACGATATCTACGCGGTAGCCGATGCCCTCGAGAAGAAGGGGTGGCACATGGATCGGCAAAATAATCCGAATAGCCTCCACATGATCGTCACCCCACACCATGGGCAGGCCGTCGGCGCCTTCCTCGAAGATCTGCGGGCGGCGACCGCGCGGGCGCGCCAGAGACCACCCGACGAATCCTCGCGCCGAGCGGTACTCTACGGCATCACAGACGACGCGGGAACGGGCTGAGACCGCATATCCTCGCAATGCACCTAGATGCTCAGCTCATCCGCCCACGATCCTGCCTGACGTCCGTGAGGAGCAGCGGGTGGGCCTAACCTCAGGCCGGGCACCACTTGGTCATAGCGGCTTGCCGACACCGGCGGACTTTTGCCTCCCTCCACCCTGCTTGATCGATACCTGCGGACCGGACGGCTGCGTCGGCCGTTTGCTGTATTTGGCCTCACAGGTCCCCGACATCCACCCCCTCACGGAAGGGGTCCGTCTGTGTCTCGACGTCTCACTCAACGAACCCTTCAGGGTTCGCCACGGCACTTCGATTGCCCTCCAACCCAAGTATCTGGGCAATCTGTGCGCAACGGCTCTGCATCTGCGCCACGCCCTCGAGCTGGCGCTGTGGCAGCGGGTTTCCGAAGATACCTCAACACCAGAGACCGTTGCGCTCGTTTCCCTAGCGGCTGGTCGGGCCGGCGCTCTATACCACGACCTGCTGCTTGCGAGAGAGAGGGCCCTGTGCAGCTCATTTCTGCCAAAGACCCTGCGTCACGCCTTTTCTGTGCTGGGCGGCGAGCCGGCCACACTGGCCGGGGACCTTAGCATCGAGACTGTGCCCCGTTTAGCCGCGGCGTTACTACCCCTGCAGGGGATCCGAGACCTCTTGCTCGACGACTTCGGCTGGAACAGCGTCAGGGACAAGTTTCTCTCAGCCGCGGAGGTCGCCGCGCCGCTTGACTATCTCCTGACCCGGGGCGGAGACGGCCGCCTCGTCATCAACCCGCAAACCGGACTCAACGGGTACGGGTGCAGCCCCAGGCCGCGTCCCTGGGCCATCACTTTCTCGTCCTCCACCGCCACCTCCGTCTCGGATCTCGCGTTCCGGCAGGCGGAAATGGTCCGGGAAAGCCTCATCAAGGCTGCCCTAGAGGAGGACCTGGATGGCGGCTTTCAACGGGAAACCGAGCGCGTCCGAGGTCAACTCGCCGCCCTCTATGGTAGCGATTCGATCGCTGGAACCGAGATTATCCTCACAGCCTCCGGTACCGATGCGGAGCTTTACGCACTGTTCTTGGCGCTCGAGCAACCGGGAGATGAGGTGGTCAACGTCGTGGTGGCGCCAGACGAGACCGGGAGCGGCGTCCTCCGGGCAGCCGGGGGACGGCACTTCGCCCCAGACACCCCTTTCGGAGGGGTCGTCGAAGTCGGGGCCCCCGTCGACGGCCTACCCCTGGACCGGGTGGTTTTGGCGGAGGTGGGAATTCGCGATGACGATGCTCGGCTACTGCCCCCCGACATGGTCGATCGGCAGACTGTCGAGACCGTGCGCAAAGCCGGGCAGCGAGGCTCGCGGGTCCTTCTGCACTATGTCGATAGCTCGAAAACTGGTGTCTCGGCTCCTACTCTCACCACAATCCTGGCCCTGCAAAAGCTCGGGTACGTGGACGTCGTGGTTGACGCCTGTCAGATGCGCCTGGATCGGCACTGCCTGCGGCGTTACTTGGAGCTCGGTTTCCTGGTGCTGGTGACGGGGTCAAAATTCTTCACCGGTCCGCCGTTCTCGGGGGCTGTCTTTGTACCCCCGCAAATTGCCCGCCGCCTCGACGACGGCCGCAGACTGCCCAGGGGTTTTTCGGCTTATACATCGGTACACGAATGGCCCGGCCGCTGGCGCGCTGCCTGCTCAGATCTGTCGAGGGAACGCAATATCGGCCTTCTGCTGCGCTGGAACGCCGCGCTCTGGGAAATGCGCGCCTTCCATGCTGTCCCGCCCGCTGAACGTTACCGAGCCCTAGTCTCGTTCGGCGAGGCGATACGGACGGCGATCCGCCAAAGCCAGAACCTGGAGCCCCTAGCCTGCGCCCCTCCCGAGAGGGCCCTTACTTGTGATCGAGGGGAGTGGGATCAACTGCAGACCATATTCACGTTTAAGGTCATCAAAGAGGGTTTGCCGCTCACCGTCGTGCAGTGCCGGCGGGTGTACCGCTGGCTCAACACGAACATCACTCGCGGTCTGCCGCCTGACGCCACTGAGCTTGAGGGACATCTAGCCGCCACCCGGTGCCACGTCGGGCAGCCGGTGAAGGTCGGGCGGATCGGCGGCGAACACATCGGAGCGCTTCGCCTCTCGGCCGGTGCGCGCCTAGTATCCGGCGCTGCCCATGACCGTTCGCTCGGACCCCAGCCCGCCACCCGTCTGACGCGAGAAATATGGGACGCCTTGACCGTGCTCGGGAAGATCTCGCTCATCATGAAATACATGGACCGACTCGACGAGCAAGGGATTGCGGCATCGGGCGAGCCGGAGGGCCTGTCCACGCTGCAGGACCCACAACAGAACGCTTCGCGGCAAAAGGCACACGCTCTCGAAGAAATATCCTGAAGATCACGGGCATGCAGCCGCAAACACGACGAGACCGGGGAACGAACAGATGAACGACGCAAAAGACGTCCTTGGCTCCAAGAAAAAGGACGCCGATATTGATCTCGCAACAAGCCTCGCGCGCGTGCAGCGCCAGTTCGGTAAGTCGCCCGTAACGCAGTCAATGGAGGTCGCGAAGCTCGCTTTTGGCAAGCAACGAATCACAGCTCAGGAGTATTTTTATTATCGACTCTTCGACGACGAGCGCTACAGCGCCGAAGCCACAGCGGAGTTCCTGGGCAAGCGTGTGCAGCCTAAGTACATCAGACGATGTAATCAACTCGAATGGTGGGGAATTGCGCACGACAAGCTGGCCTTTTCGGCCATGCTCGGGGGCTTAGGCCTCACCACGCCGAAAATTCTGGCTGTCGCCCACCCGTTCCGGGTCCACGGCGACATCCCGGTGCTCCAGACTGCCGAAGCCCTCGCCGCCTTTCTGCGGGAGGGAATGTCGTATCCGTTTTTCTGCAAACCGGTGATGGGCATCTTCAGCCAAGGAGTCGCTGCGGTGAGTGCCCATGACCCGACTGAAGACAGGCTCATCCTTGCGGGTGATCGGGTTGTTAAGGTCCGGGACTTCTGTGAAGAGGTCTTCTCTCAGGAAGACGGATATCTGTTCCAGGAACAGCTCTCGCCTCATCCCGCTCTGCGCAAGATGAGTGGCGACGGACTCAGCACCATCCGTATGGTGGTCTTCCTGATCGACGAAGGTCCAGAGCTCTGGCGAGCACTGTGGAAGGTTATCGGCGCAGCCAACGTCGCCGATAACTTCTGGCGGGAAGGCAATATGCTCGCGGCTGTGGACGAGGAGACGGGCGAAGTGACGCGTGTGATTCGCGGTCTTGGGCTCGATCAAGAGGAGATCGAATCACATCCAGATACCGGCCAGGCCCTGTTGCACGCCGCACTGCCCGATTGGGTCCAGGCGAGAAAACTGTGCCTGACTGCCGCCGCGTCTTTCCCGAATCTGCGGCTTCAAGCCTGGGACGTCGCTTTAACGGATACCGGTCCCACCTTGATCGAGCTCAACATCGGGGGCGACTTCAACCTCCCGCAGCTTGCCCACGGGCGCGGCATGATGGACGAGCGATTCAAAGACCTGCTCGACAGCGTGAGCCGCAAGGCCCGAGCGAAAAAGCGGTGAGCGAATTTTGAAGCGCCCTACCGTTCAAGACACGTCGCCGTTTGCGAAGCTACGATTCTTTGTTTGATACGCGCTTCCTCAGGAGCCTGCTGACGTCTTCTCCGCCCAGAGATACTGCAGCACCTTGCGCACGTAGCGTTGGGTCTCCGGATAGGGCGGGATCCGATTACCGTACTTGGCGACTGCGTTCTCGCCCGCGTTATAGGCCGCCAGCGCCAGCCGCAGGTCATGCTCGAACAGATCGAGCAGATGCCGCAGATATTCGGCGCCGCCGCGGAGGTTCTCCGCCGGGTCCCAGATGTCGGATACCCTGAAACGGCTGGCGGTTGCAGGCATCAGCTGCATCAAACCGACCGCACCGGCCGAAGATACGGCCGAGGGATTGTAGGCCGACTCCGTTCGCACCACAGCGTGGAGAAGCTCAGGGTGAAGATCGAATCGCGTCGCCGTCTTCTCGATGATCGTGGCGTACCGCGCGCGACGGACGGACAGGTGCTTCGGAGGCGCCCTGAGGCGTCGGCGCCCGCTGGCGACGATCTTCTTGTTGGACTTCGCGACGATCTTCTTCGCCGCGCGCTTCCATTCCAGTCGGTACTCCTTGCCCTCGAGGGGCGCGTCCGTGAAGTACGTCTTGCCTTCGGCGTCGACGTACTTGTACACGTCGGCGCTGCTCCCCGGCGGAATCAGCAGCAGGAGGAGGAGGATGAATCCCCTTTTTTCGCCAATCATCTGTCGATTCGAGAACGCCCTAGGATGTCTGGACCCTGCGAGACCGCTCGCGTACGCCCAGACGGGTCAACAAGTTGACTGCCTCGCCTCACTGCACCCCGTCAGAGTCGGCAAATCCATTCGCTGCACCCCGCCCCCTATTCTAGCCAACCATTGGATCCCAATAATAGTCGTTGCGGCATCGATCCTTCCAGCAAAAAGCTCCCTGATTGCTTGCTCTGCATCAATAACGAGCACGCGGGTCTCTTAACCCTCGCCCTCCACGTCGTAGATTCCGCCCCCACCTCGCGCGTCCACACGCCTGCAGAATAACCGAATCCGGCCTGCAGCGGTTCCGAGATTCACATGAAAACTGCCGATCGTTTCGAAGCAGGAATGACGAGCGATGATACCGATTTCATATTTCATTCTGGCGTGTTTAGGCGCAGGCGAAGACCCGAGCCAGGCGAAACGCGGCTCGATTCCGAGACAGGTTGATTACATCTGTTTTTTCACAGCGAGATGCGGGTTCCACGGCTCAGACTTCACCTCCTGATAAGAAGTCTGAGCCCCGTTTGTCATTGCCCAGACCCTTTGCCCGGAGCATGTTGAGAACGATTATCATTTACTAGAAATTACAGGAAAAGTAGGATCTCTTGCCTTAAATTTCCTGGAATTTTTCTGCCCGAAACTATCCGCTAATTTCCCCATCTTGCGAAACGCTAGAACGGTTGTTTGAATCACCGAGTAGAGCGCCCTATTCGGCCAGACGGGCCCCAGACGAATCAACTCCCAGTCTTGTGTTGCTGCGCATACGTCCGCCGGTGTCGCAGCAAACGCATCAAGCGATTAAAACAATTGATCGAAACAACCGTTCGTCTGCTGGATAAGGAACCAATCCCGGCGACACATGCAGTTCCCAGCCCCCACGAGACCTCAAACGGATACTTCCCAGAGATACAGAATGCATCAAAAAACTTTTACGCTGGAGAAAAACGTCGCTACAGATTCCTGTTGCATTCTTTATTTCCGATGCTTAAAATGCCCCCACACGACAAAACGCGTTTTTAGAGGGGCACATGAATCGGCGACAATTCCTGGGTTTCGCTCTATCCTCTGCAGTTACACCAGCGCTCGCCAAAAAACAGAACAACGAACCGCGCTTTCTCTCCCTCCACCACCTCCATACCGACGAAAAGATAAAGGTCACATACCGGATCGGTGACCGGTATCAACGTTCTGCACTTCATGACCTCAACCATTTCCTGCGCGACTTCCGCACGGATGACGTTGCGGTGATGGACCCCAAGCTTTTTGACTTCCTATACGACATCAAGCACCGCCTCGGAGACCCTGATGGGGTCTTTGAGATCGTAAGCGCCTACCGCTGCCCGAAAACCAATGCCATGCTGCGCAAGACGTCGAGGCGCGTCGCCAAACGCAGTCTCCACATGAACGGCCAGGCCCTGGACATTCGCATTTCTAACATGCGCACAAGAAGTGTCCGTGACTCGGCGCTCGAACTTCGCCGTGGGGGCGTCGGCTATTACCCGAAATCAGACTTCGTTCACATCGACACGGGTACGGTAAGGCGCTGGGGCGCCTGAGGCCCCACGCCGCTATAGCTCCGCGTACACCGCCTCCCTTGGGGCCAAGCGGTGCACGTGGTTTTTCGCGCCACACTGCTTCGATACGAAGAGTTCCGGCGTTCCTCTGTCGCAAGACCCACCCTCAATCCTTCTCAATACGCTTTACGGAGCCGATCTCGGCCTCCGGGTGGTGCTTGAGAATAGTCGCCCTCACCGCATTTTCCCGCTGACGGGGCACGTCGACCAGCAACAGCAATTCGCCGGCGGCCAGTGCGCGCTGAAATGTGTCCAGTCTGTGGTTGTGCTCCTGACTTCCGAGCAATGCCGTGACCAAGGCCCCGAAGCCAGCCCCAGCAGCCGTTCCGGCCAGCAAGGCGCCACCACCGAGCACGACTCCGGCGGGCGGAAAGGCCACGACCAGGAGCCCCCCAAGGAGCCCCGCCACACCGCCCAGCCCGACGCCCCATTCAATGCCGTGGGCCAACTCGGTGCGCTGCCAAACGCTCGCCTCCGGGAGGTCCTTGAGCTCGTGGCTCAGCCCTGCGATCACGTGTAGATGGCTTGCCGGGATATCCGCGTCTTCCAACTCTTCCACCACGGCACGGCAACTCTCCTCGGTCGGCAGTAATACGTACAGTCGTCTCACCTGTTCTTCCTCCGCACAGATCCCCTTCCTGATGCGCCCCGCCCGCGCATGTCAGCCCGCCGGTGGTCCGATGCCTTTTCCACCTTCATAGTTCATCGGATTAGAGATAAACTCATTTGCTTTTGTAGTAATATTAACTTTATCAATTTGACCATCTGCTATTAGTGCT
>JAYEJW010000063.1:0-16607 GCA_034716535.1 Pseudomonadota bacterium | reverse complement strand
ACGATCAGGGAACCATCACGGCCATGACCTTCGGAGGCGGCGCCAATGCGCTGGTCACCGAGTTGCTCGGCGACGTCGGTACCATCTCGTCGGACTTCGGCGGCAATCCACCCTACCAGAAGATGGCTGACATCAGCCGCATCGTTTACAAGCTCTGGCTCGAGCAGACCAACGTGCTCTTCATCATCGGCGGCAAGGCCAACAACACGGACATCTACACCACCTTCCGCGCCATGGCCGATGCGCTGCGCGACTATTTCAACAGCCATGGACGCAGGCCCCTGTTCGTCGTGGTGGGGCGCGGCGGCCCGAATCTGATCCGCGGCATGGCCTATCTGAAGGACACGCTCGACGCCTTGGGGATTCCCTACCGTATGTTCGGCCACGACTCGGCCATGAGCGGCGTGGTCAACTATGCCCGCGCCATCGACACCTGGATGCGCGCCGGCGGCAGGGCCGAGATCGCCCGCCATATGGGCATTGCAGCACAATGAGTCAGAGCTCCGACATGACCAACAACGACTCCCACTTCCAAGAGCCTATCCGCCGCAAGGGCATCCCACAGTTTCCACATTACTTCGTCGGTATCAGCTCCCTGGCCCAGCTCGCCACCCGCGACGACCGCGTCTGCGTGCTCAACATCCTCGGCAACGAGAGCCGCGTCGTGACCCCGATCAGCCACACCTACTCCGGGGGCAACGTGGTGTGCGGCGTGCAGCCCGGACGCTCGGGCTCCGTGCTCAAGACGGAGCTCAACGACATCCCCGTCTTCAACACGGTGGCCGAGGCCCTCGATGCCGGCCACCGCTTCAACGTGGCGGTGGTCTATGTGCCGCCGGCCGGCGTCAAGGACGCGGTGATCGAGGCCGTGCGGGTCAATCCCGGTCTGACCCGCGTGATCATCATCACCGAGAAGGTGCCGCTGAGCGACGCGCGGGTCATCCGCCAGTACTGTCAGCTCCAGGGTGTGGACGTGTTCGGCGGCAACTGTTTAGGGCTAGCCGACGCCCACCAGCACGTGCGCATCGGCGGCGCGCTCGGCGGCAGCCACCCGGCGGAATCCTTGGTGCCGGGCTCGGTGGCGATCTATTCCAATTCGGGCAACTTCACCACCACGATCGCCGTCTATCTGCTCACGGCGGGTTGGGGTACGAGCGTTTCCCTCTCATCGGGCAAGGACGTCTACATCCACTTCGCCGCGCCGGAGTTCACCAACGCCTTCCACAACGACCCGCGCAGCCGTGCCGCGGTCCTGTACATCGAACCCGGCGGCTACTACGAAAGGGATCTGGTCTTCGAGAAGCCTGTCGTCGCCTGCGTGGTCGGGCGCTGGAAGGACCGCCTGACCAAGGCCTGTGGTCACGCCGGCGCCATCGCCGGCAGCGGCGACAATGCCGCCGCCAAGGAGGGATGGCTCATGGAGAAGCTCGGCGTGGACGGCATCTTCGGCGCCGACAACCCGGTCTGCTCCGCCCAGAGGGCCGTGGTGACCAACATCGCCGACGTGCCTGCAGCCATGACCGCGGTCATGGCCCTGAACGGGCAGGAGCCGGACTTCGCGCCTATCGGCGACCTGTCCATGAAGTGCTGGTTCGCCGACGACACCGGCCTTGCGCTGCCCGCCGAGCTCGACGCGCGTCCGGTACCCGCCGTGGAGCCCTACCGGGAGCAGATCGAGGCGGTGAACCACCAGATCGGCGTCATTCCGCCGCGGGAGACCATGAAGGACGCCTCCGGGGCGTCGATAATGGACCCGGACACGCAGATCACCCGGCTGCATGGCGTCAGCGTCTTGGACCTGGCCACTCGGCCCTACGAGGACAACCTGGTGCTGGCCCTGGTGCGCGAGTATCCGGACGAGACGGGACGCGCGCTGGCAAACGTCGTGCTGCACGCCTGCGTCAACCTGCAGGGTACACCGATGCTCAGCGCCGCCTTTGGCGCCCGCGAGGCCGGTAACAGCCCCAACACGGCCCTATGCGCGGCCCTGGCGATGATGGGGCCGAATATGATGGCGGGCGCCCGTCGTGCGGTGGAGGCACTGCTGGAACTGTTCCGGGAGTCCGGTCTGACGGATGCCTCGGACGCAGCCTTCGCCCTGGATGCCCAGGTGGCCGCCGCGGATGCGAACCAGGTCCGGGCGTTGACAACCCCCGAACCGGACCCGCTGGCCGAGGCAATGCTTCGCGGCGCCGCTGCCCGCGGGGCCGAAGGGTCGGTCTTCTTGCGCCTTGTCGAAGCCCTCGGCAACCGGAACGGCGCCCACCCGAGCGCCGATGCGGTGCTCGCGGCCGTTTGCTGCCACCTGGCCTGGCGGCCTCTGCAGCACAAGCGCCTGTCGGTCACGACCCTGTCCAACCTCCCCTGGCACCTGCGTATCGCCGCCGCCGTGGTCGGCGCCTCGGTGCGCCCGGAGCGCCAGACACCGGACGCCTTCGGAGGCGTTCCCATGCAGGAGCTCATCGATAGCTGGAGCTTCACCGAGACCGCCTACCTGGCCCTGTTGGCGCGCCGGCCCGACGAGGAGGAGCGCTTCGCCTTCACCGTGCTGCTCGGACTGACCGCATCCAATGGGCCCGGCACCATCTCGGCCCAGGGCGCCAAGGGTGCGGTCAGCGCGGACGGCCCCGAGGTGCCGGAACGGGTTCAGGTCAACAAGGCCTACGTGGGCTTCCTGAGTCACACCGGCTTCGCCCACGGCGGCAACGGCTTCGAGGCGATGCAGTTCCTGATCGAGCGCTTCGGCGGGCTCGAGCTGGCCGATCCAGGCGACCCGGGCCACGGCCTGGACCTGGTGCGTATCGCCGCCGACTACACGCTCGACTACAAGGCGTACAAGACCAAGGCCAAGGCGGCCGGCAACCTGTCCTACGCCAAGATCCCCTGCGTCAACCACCCGGTGTTCAAGGGCAAGGACGTCAACCTGGACCCGCGCGAGGTCTATGTCCACGATCTGTTCCGGGCGCGAGGCAGCTACAACGTCTTCCACGCGTTCTACCACGAGCTGGTCCAGGCCCTGGCCAGCTACGGCGTGAGCGCCAACGTCTACTGCGTCAACATCGATGCGGTCATCGCCGTAATCCTGCTGAAGATCCTGTGGCGGCCCTACGTGCAGGGAGAGATCGACGCGCAGTTCCTCGAGTACGGTGCCTTTACGACCTTCCTTTACGGTCGCGTCGTCGGCCAGGCGGCCGAGATCGAGGACCACGCCACGCGCGGGCGCAACATGGACACCCGTACCCCCGCCAGCCGGTGCCGGTTCGTGGGCTGAGACCCCCGGGACCGCCGGCGTCTCGCCGGCACCCTGGGACCGGTACTACTGGATGGCGTGAAGCTGGAGCGGGCTCGAACACCTTCCCGAACAACAACTCCAACCCGCCTGGTGGCGGCTTTGCCGGCGGGACGCCAGCAGTCCAAGAGTCTGTGGCTCAAGCGTAGGCCGGCGCGAAGGCCTTCTCCGGATCCTCCAGCGGCCCATCCTCGCCCCAGTAGGGCGAAAGCTTGCGCAACTGGGCGACGATGGGCGGCACCGCCTCGATCACCCGGTCGATCTCCTCCATGCGGTTGTAACGCGACAGAGAGAAACGCACGGTACCGTCGGCAGCGGTGAAGGGGATGTCCATGACCCCGGCGGACTTGGCCAGCATGGCCATCTCCTCCACCGGGAACAGGGTGCCGGACTCGTTGTTGGCCCACATGACCGAGACGATGGCGACCTTCTCGGACAGCAGGTCCATGTACCCCTGCATGTTCAGCCGCGCGCGGCTATCGACTTTGAGAGTGTGAACCTTGTATCCGTCCCACATGAGGTGCCTCCGGGATTGGAATTGGGATGGGGAGAACCGGCGTCTCAGGCCGAGAAGGACTTGCCGCAACCGCAGCTATTGGTGGCGTTGGGGTTCTCGAACTTGAAGCCGCTGCCCTCCATGCCGTCGAGAAAGTCCACCGTGACCCCGGCAAGGAGCCCGGCGCTCAAAGGGTCGACGAAGACCTTGATGTCATCAACCTCGACGACCACATCGTTGCTCTTCGCTGCCGGCTCCAGCGCCATCCCGTATTGCATCCCGGAGCAACCGCCGCCGGTGACCGAAATACGCAGGCCCCCTACCGGGTGCTGGGCGCAGGAGTTGAGTGCGGGACCGCGTGGATCGACCGTGTAAGCGGACCCCGGGACCGCCGGCATCTTGCCGGCCCCGGGCGCGAAGCGTCGTCCCATCCTCTGACCGAACGATACCGCGAGACAAGAACAGGGCGATCCTGCCTGCCCTTCTCCAACCGCTCTCCCGGATTGCCGGCGAGACGCCGGCGTTCCCGGCTCAGCGCATAGATTGGATCAGCCTGAGACGGCCTTCTGAATAAGCGGGATCAAGGGCTCCGGGAGCTTGACGCCGCCGGAGAGCGCAAACTGTTGGGCCTTATCGGACATCTTCTTCCAGGTCTTGCGGACGATCTCGAGCCACTTGTCCTCGTCGTATTCGGGATGCTTGGAGACGAAGTCCAGCATGTAGTGCTCGATGAACACCAGGTCGGCAACATCTTCCAACAACTGGCTATCCGGGTTGACCTTCAGCGCCCGCTTGCCCACCGCCTGCTTCACCTCATCGATGAACGCCTGGTCATAGCCGGCCTGCGCCAACAGCTCTCCGGCGGTTTCGGCATGAAACTTATACAGCCCGGTGCGCCACTGGAGATAACCCTGGCGATCCATCGAAAAGGCGTCACGGCGTGATTTCCAGCGCTGGATATGTTGGGCCCGAATCGCCAACCTTGAGGCATCGCCGGCATCGGGGACATAGCGCTGCAGCATGTCGGACATCCGATGCGAATAGAGCAGTTCTTTCGGCCAGACCTTGCCGTCTACGGTCTCCTGATTCGGGTCTTCACTGTTCGCGGCGTCGATCAGCGCCATGGCCCTATCGAATGCGTTCTCTTGTTGCGACATTGGTTCTCTCCAATTTCAAAAGGTTGCCATAAAAAAACGATGGCACGCCTTGCGCCGTGTATCCTACACGACATCGGCCCAACTCGTGGGTTGGCGTGAGGCACGACCCCCAGCAGCGTAAGGCCCTGGTGCGCCCCTCATCGGGGTTTGCGTAGCCTGGATGGAGCCGGGCGGCATCCCGTCCGACCGGGGACCTGGGACCGCCGGCATCTTGCCGGCTAGGGCGCACAGCGCCGGTTCATCCTCGGGCCGGCCTGCGCCGCGGGGACACAACGAGGCGTTCTGCCTTCCCCTCACTGACGGTTGTCGTCGGATTGCCGGCGAGACGCCGGCGGTCCCGGATCAGCCAGACCGTGCGACAGCCCGAATGCCGCCCTCCCCCACAGTCGGCTCTGCAACCGATAAGGTCTGCTGCGAGCAACGCAGCGACGCGGGCCCCGGCCCTTCGGTTAGGGCCCGAAGGTGCTGCGGCGGCAGGCCGAGGCGCAGTTGCTCGCCCGGGGCGGGGCCGGCTCGTTCCAGGGGCGCTGCAGGTACATTGGCGTGCCGTCCTCGAGACGGCATTGAAGCTCCCGCACTGCACCGAGCTCGCGCACCCGCACGGCCCGGACATCGAGCCCCTTGGCGCCAGGGCGACGCGCTGCTTCTGCCCGCCCGAGAGTTGGTGGGGGTGGCGCGCCTGGAGCCCGTCCGGGTGCAGACGCTCGATCCACTCGGCGACCGCCTGTTTGCGGCCGGCGCGCGGCAGGCCATAGCCAATGTTGGCGACCACGCTCATGTTGGCGAACAGGGCGTAGTCCTGGAAGACCATGCCCACCCGGCGCCTCTGGGTCGGGAGCCGCACGCCCTGTCCAATGCCCAGCCAGAGACTCCCGGCGACCTGAATCCGGCCCTGCTGAGGCTGCTCCAGCCCCGCAATGAGCCGCAGTAAGGTGCTCTTACCGCTGCCGGACGGCCCGAGGATGGCGGTCAGTCCGCTCTCAGGGAGCTCCAGGTCCAGACACAAGTGAAAGTCCCCGCGCTCGTATCGCAGGTCGATGCGACGTCCGTTCATAACTTCAGCTCTGCGTGCCAGCGTCGGTTCGCCCCGTAGACCAGGAGGAGCACCAGGAACGAGAAGGCCAGAAGCCCGGCGGACAGGGTGCCTGCCGCCTCATAGTCCAAGACCTCAACGTGCTCGTAGATGGCGGTAGCCACCACTTGGATCTCGCCGGGGATGTTGCCGCCCAACATCAGAACCACGCCGAACTCGCCAAGAGTATGGGCGAAACCCAGGACCACCGCGGTGATCAGCCCGCGCCGGATACCGGGCAGGCCACCCGAACTTTCCATAACCTAGGCCGACCCTCCATAGCGCAGCCTGAGGAAGCGCGTGCGGGCGCTGGTGGACTGCTTGTGATACATAATCAGGCGTGGTGGCTGCATCCGGAAGATTCCTGGCAAGTGGTTTGCATCGTGCGCAAGAATGAGTTCCGCAAGAGTCGTGCCTTGAACAGCGGTTCCGCTCGGTTTTAGGCCCTGCGAGGCGAAACACTGGCGCGAATCCGGTTCGCTCCCATCCTTTTGTTGCACATGGAACAAGAAACGATGTCAGATTCGCACGTTTCCGACGATGCCCGCGCCGCGGTGCGCGCCTATCACCAGCAGAGCAAGCACAGCTTCGAGCGCTATGCCCCGGGTCCGGCCAGCCTGGACTGGGACGCCCAACCGGACCCCTTCCGCCACTTCGCGGGATGCGGTCGCATCGAGCTCCCGCTGAGCGCGGATCGTATCGACCTACCCTTCTCGGCCCTCAACGATCCCGGCGCAATACCCGGCCAATCGCTTGGTTCCGACTCCATCGGACGGCTTCTGGAGCTCAGCCTTGCGGTCAGCGCCTGGAAATCGCTGGGCGCGGCGCGCTGGGCGGTGCGTTGCAACCCCTCCAGCGGCAACCTTCACCCGGTGGAGGCCTATCTGGTCCTGCCCGAGTCGGAGCTGGGGTCCGCGGGTCTTTACCACTACGAGGCCAAGGAGCACTTGTTGGAGCAGCGTTGCGCGTTCGACGAAGACCTGGCGGGACGCCTGAGCGCCCTGCTCCCGCCCGGGTGCCTCCTTGTGGGATTGAGCCTGGTTCCCTGGCGCGAGGCCTGGAAGTATGGCGTGCGGGCCTGGCGCTATTGCCAACTGGACCTCGGTCATGCCATTGGCGCCCTGGGTTACGCCGCGGCCTGCAACGGCTGGCAGATGCGGTCGCTGGCGGACTGGTCCTTGGGGGAGATCGGACGATTGCTCGGCCTGGACCGCAGCGACGACTTCGAGCCGGACGAGCCTGAATACCCGGCCGGCCTGCTGATGCTCGGCCCCGAACCGGCGAAGCTCAGACCCCAAGGAAGCCTGCTCGATGCATTGACCGCTCAGCACTGGCACGGCAAGGCCAACCGGCTCGATCCCCGCCATCTGTACCGCTGGGATGCGGTGGACGAGATGGCCCGGTTGATCAAGCCGCCAGCAGGCAGCTCAGGACCCGCCGCGGAGAATCTGTCGGCACTCCAGCCTGCACCGGGTGAACCGCCCGCGGCGGAGGTCATCCGCCGACGCCGCAGTGCACGCGCCTTCGATCCCCGCCTCGGCATCGACAGCGGCATGTTCTACCGGCTGCTCGACGGCTGCCGCCCGCGCCCGGGCACGCCCCCTTGGGACAAGAATCAAGGCCGAAGCCCGCTGCACCTGTTGTTGTTCGTCCACCGGGTTGAAGGGCTGGCGCCGGGGCTCTACCTGCTTGGAGCCGATCGCCACGCCGCCGAAGCCCTGTGTGCCATCATGCGCCCGGAGTTTACCTGGGAGCGACCACCGGGCTGTCCGGGCGACCTGCCCTCCCACCACCTGATCAGTGCCAATGCGCGCACGGTCGCCATGCAGCTGGGATGCCACCAGCAGATCTGCGCCCAAAGCGCATTCGCCCTGGCCATGCTGGGTGAATTCGACACCGCCCTGAACGAATCGGAGGGCGGATACGACATGCTCCTGCGCGAGGCCGGCCGCATCGGTCAGGCCCTGTACCTCAACGCCGAGGCCGAGGGTATTGGATCGAGCGGCATTGGCTGCTTCTTCGATGACCCCATCCACGAGATGTTCGGTCTACAGGACCAACGGCTGCAGACCCTGTACATGTTCACCGTAGGTCCCGCGATGGAGGAGAGGGGCCTGATCGACTTGCCGGCCTATCCGCGTCAGCGCCAGGGAATGCCGCGAACCTGAATCCGCGGCCAGGACGGGACATCGCAGAGCACATCAGGCGGTCGCGGCGACAGCGGTCGGGGCCTCAATGATGCGCTCGGGGAGCAAATCGTCCAGCCAGGCATCGATACGTTGGTCGGTGAGAAGGTGTTGCAGGTGTTGGTCCAGCGCCAGCCCGACGAAACGGCCGTTCACGACGGCCTGGGATCGTTTGAACTCGTAACCGTCGGTCCCCCAGTCGCCGAAGATCTCTACGCCGGTGGCGATGAAGAAACGGTATCGGCCGGCTCTTATGCTCAAGCCGCGCGGCTTGATCGCTCCTGATGCAGAATCCGCTCAAGCTCTGGGAGACAGGACCCACAGTTGGTACCGGCCTGAAGGGCCGCGCCGATCGCGTCGACCGACACCAGTCCATCCTGCTGAATAGCCTCGATGATGGTGTTGAGACCTACGTTAAAGCAGGCGCAGATGGTCTCGCCGCTATCTTTCTGACCCTTGGGTGGGCGCCCGGCCAGCAGGCTCGTGCGCGAGGGCGCATCCAGGGCATCGACAGCGAACAGACCATTGAGCCAACTGCTGCGCGGGAGGTCCGTGTCGGCTTGCCAGAAGCGTCCGATCCGCTCGACGTCCTCCGGCTCCAAGTCCATATGCGCGGCAAGTTGATTGGCCAGTCCGCCCACCTCGCGTCCACCCATGGCATTGGGCTGCCCGGTGATGGAGCAGGGTCCCATGCCCGGGCGGCCGATGCGCCCGGCGGCCAGATGGCAGTTGACAATGGCGTTGGCCTTATCAGTGCCGAAGGACCATTGGTTGACGCCCTGACTGTAGAGGGTGACGACCCGCCCAGTCGCGGCGAAGCTGCGGTAAAACTCGGCCAGACCGCTTTCCGACAGCCTACAACCGCCGGCGACGACCGGGATCGAGGCGGCATCGGCGCGGGCCTGGGCGAATGCCTCGGAGAAACCCTCCACATACCGCTCCAGAAAGCCCCAGTCCAAGGCGTCCTCTCTGCGCAGATAATCGAGCAGACCGCTGAACAACAGGCTGTCTGAGCCCGGCTCCAGGGCCAGGCGCAGGTCGGCGATCTCACAGGTGGCAGTGCGTCGAGGGTCGATGACGACGACCTGAAGATCCGGACGCTCTCGCTTCGCCTTCTTGATGCGCTGGTAGAGCACCGGATGACACCAGGCCGTGTTGGAGCCCACCAGGACGATCAGGTCCGCCTGCTCCTGGTCGGCGTAGTCGCAGGGGACCGTATCCGAGCCGAGCGCGCGCTTGTAGCCGGCGACGCTGGAGGCCACGCAGAGCCGCGAGTTGGTGTCGATGTTGGCGCTACCTACCGACGAAGCCCTTCGTCAGCTTGTTTGCGACGTAATAGTCCTCGGTCAGGAGTTGACCGGAGACGTAGAGGGCCAACGCATCAGGGCCATGCTCGTCGATGATCTGCGAGAATCGCCCGGCGACCGTATCCAAGGCCTGGTCCCAGGTGACGGTCTCGCCGCCGATGCGTGGTTCGGTCAGGCGGCCGTTGAAGCCGACGGTCTCACCCAACGCCGCACCCTTGGAGCAAAGCCGCCCCAGGTTGGCCGGGTGTTCGGGATCGCCGGTCACCGAGACAGACCCATCCGCGGTCCTTGTCACCAGAACGCCGCAACCGACACCGCAATAGGGACAGGTTGTCTTGATTGGTTCACTCATCAGCAGTCATGAGCCGGCTCGTTCGACACCAGCACCCTGCCCTCTATTACCCGAACCGCGAAGCTCGGCGCACAACGCTCGTCCGGGGCCCTGGCCTGGCCGGAGTGCAGATCCAGGCACCAGTTGTGCAACGGGCAGGCCACGGTGCGACCATAGACGATGCCCTCGGACAGGGGTCCACCCTTGTGAGGACAACGGTTGAGCAGCGCGAACACTTCGTCGTCCGCATTGCGAAACACGGCGATATCGCCACCGTCGCGCTTCACGACCCCCGAGCCGAACCGTGGGATGTCCTCGATGGTGCCGACCTCGATCCAGTCGGCGGCTTCTTGTGCTACTGCTTGCATGTTCAATCTCACTCCTACGATGAAAGAACGCGCCAGAGGCGCTCCTTATCTCCCTCTGGGAGAGGGCCGGGGAGAGGGTCCCCACCACCGGAAGCGACAAAGCTCCCACCTAACGCCCACGGTGAACGCTTCCGCACCGCCTCCCACACCGGGCTCTCGATGGTCAGGCAGAGTTGCTTGGCCAGCTCCAGCATCCCGGTATAACCCTCGTAGCCGAAGTCCCGCTCCTGGTTGATATCCAGGAAGGGGATACGCGCATTGAGCGCCGTGTACGTGTTGCGTCCGCCAGCGATCAGCGCATCTACATCGTTGTCGCGCACGATCTTGATCAGGGCTCGGGGAGTGCCGTCCTCAATCATCACCGCATCCTGCCCCATGAGCTCGCGGATGCGCGCCTTGTCCTCCTCCGTGGATTTCTTGGGGCCGGTGGCGACCACCGTCATGCCCAGGTCCTGCAGCGCAGCGATGATGGACCAGGACTTCACCCCGCCGGTGTAGAGCAGCACCTTGCGACCGGCCAGGCGCTCGCGCCAGGGGGCCAGCTGCGCATCGATACGCGCCTCCTCCCTCGCAATCAGCTTCTCCGTACGTTCGGTGAGATCCGGACCATCGATCAGACGGGCGAAGTCCCTCAAGGCCTGGGAGACGTCCTGGACACCATAGAAACTGCCCTCGAACCAGGGCGTTCCGAAAGCATCCTGGAGCTTGCGGGCCACGTTGATCATGGCCTTGGAGCAGACCATCATGTTGCCCTCCGAGCGGTGCATCGTCTGCACCTCCCGGAAGCGTGCGTCGCCGGACAGGGTGCAGAGCACGCGCAGGCCCAGCTCGTCCAGCAGAGGCCGCACGTGCCAGAGCTCGCCGGCGATGTTGTACTCGCCCACCAGGGTGACGTTGTGAACCTTGAACCCTTGCTTTTCGATACCCTCGGGCAAGGGATCCGGCTCCCGGCCTCCGCAGACGTACTTCACCATTGACTCGCCGGCAATGCGGTTACCCAGGTTCTTGGTGCCGTAAAAGCCGGCGCCATCCACAGGCACCACGGGCGTGCCCCAGCGTTGTTCCTCCTCCTTGCAGACCGCCTCGATGTCGTCGCCGATCAGCGCCGGAATACAGGTGTTGTAGACGAACACCGCCGCCGGGCTTTAGGAATCGATGGCCTGCTTGATGGAATGGAACAGCCGCTTCTCGCCGCGCCCCATCACCACGTCCTGCTCGGTCAGGTCCGTAGTCATGCCGATCTTGTAGAGGGTTGGCCCCGAAGAGCGGGTGCCGCGGTTGTCCCAGGAGTTGCCGGCGCAGGCGATGGAGCCGTGGACGATGTGGGCCACGTCCGCGATGGGCAGCAAGGCGATCTGCGCCCCGTCGAAGGCACAACCGCCGGCGGTCGCACCGGGCTTGGGCTTGGCGCAGCCGGACTTCTCCTTCTTGTTGTGGGAGCAGGCTGGCTCGTCGAGCAGGGCAGCGATGTCTTTCTGCTTCATGGAGACTCCAAGACTTGGCTTTGGAGATCTTCACGCAGAGCACGCGCCAACTTCTATGCTACTGATTTAATTGATAAACCAGCGATAACCGCTTTGTCGCATATGCGACAAAGCCAGAAGGTTGGAGGATCGATGACATCCGGGACCGCCGGCATCTTGCCGGCATGAATTCAGTCGGGAATCCTGGTGCGCTTGTCGACCAGATGGATGAAGCCGTCGCACTCGTCGATCTTTCGCTCCGGCCGGCAGCTGCGTCAGTTAGCGCTTGCCCTTCGGGCACTTTTTGCAGGCCTTGCCGTCCTTATACTTCTTGCAGCACTTGCCGGATTTCTTTCCCATCGGTCCTCGACCCTTTCATCGCTCGGCTAAACAGCCTGGAGCTCCGGAGATTGGCTCATCTGCGAAGCCAATCCGTCGAGCTCCTTGTCGATCATGTACAGACCCTCACCGCGGTCGCCGACCAGACGCAACCGGGCGATGATGTCGTTAACCGTGGCCTCTTCCTCGATCTGCTCGGTCACGAACCATTGCAGGAAGATGTGGGTCGCGTGGTCTTTGGCGCCCAGCGCAGCATCCACCAGATCGTTGATCGAGGCGGTGACACCCTGCTCGTGAGCGAGCGTCTTCTCGAACATGTCGAGCAGGCCGTCGTGGGTCGTTGGGGGCTCATCGATGGACAGGAGCGCAACGTTCGCGCCCTGATCGAGCAGGTACCGGTAGAGCTTCATCGCGTGGGCCGTCTCTTCCTGGTACTTGGCCAGGAACCAGGCGGCCGCGCCCTTGAACCCCGCGCTTTCGGCCGTCGCCGACAGGTTCAAGTAAAAATAGGCCGAGAAAAACTCCCGATTGAGTTGGGCATTGAGTCTCTCGGCAATGGAGGCGGTGATCACGATGGTCTCCGAATGGGTTGTGGGTCCGGGGCCACAGGCTGTACGGGGCGTTGTACCAATCCCGCAGCACCGCGATGTCCCGCGCCGGCAAATAGTCGAAGGCGCCCATTAGGTCCGCATGGACCGCCTGGGCCAATTGGTATGAGACCCTAGGTTGGGTCAGCATGTGGAAGTACCAAGCGAAGTGGTAGCCGCGATGACGGTCGAAGCCGTGGATCAGATTGGCCAGGGTCGCACCGCGCGCTACTGCCTCGTCCGGCAGATCCGGCACCCCCGCTCCCAGCAGCGGGATGGGGTTGGCGCTCAGGTGGCCGTCGCCTTGGGTATCACGGTATTCGCGGATGCTTAGGATCCAGTGGTCGCAGAAACGGGTGGACTCGCCGACACTGCTGCGGTCCCAATCGTCAAGGAAGCGTTTGATGTTCCTGCCGGAGTCGTCCGAGTCGAGGAAGTCCGCCACCCGCACCAGGCGGCGAAACAGCAGACGCGGCGGCCCGACGGCCTCCGGCTCAAGGTGCGGAAAGTCCAAGGGATCGATGAAATCTTCGAGATCGTCCGGCATCCAATCCGGGTCCCACAGGGGCCGCTCGATGACCTCTTGGACTTGCTCGACCTCGACCTGGACGAAGTCCTGTGCCCGCTCACCCGTAACCGCCGTGATGTAATGGGTACAGCCTTCCAGCCTGGTGGCGAATCCGTGGATGTTGGCACATTTGTCCATCAGCAGATCCAGATCGCCGTCGCACTGTGCCTCGGCCCATTCGCCGATGCGCTGCGCGACGCGCTCGTAGTCCGCGTCCACGACGCCCCCGAGCCGGTACCAGCCGGTGCGGACCATGGCGTAGCACAATCTGAGCTCCGGGACCTGCGGCTGCAGGTTGGCAAGAATATCATCCGGCGCCATGGACGCCGATTGTCGATTGCAGGCGGCCTCAATACGCACCTCGGGCGGGAGATCGCCGTCGCCCGGCTCTTCTTTGTTCGCTATGATCCGAGGTGTCATCGATCGTCTCCCGGGTCACCTGTCTCCTGGTCGGGCCTCGCCAGGCGGGCAGCAGCCGCTGCGCGCACGTCGGTATCTTCGTCCCGGGTCAGGGGCTCGATGACCGCGAGCGGAAGACGCTCGGCCAGGCGCAGGCGTACGCGCCAGTCGCCGTCTGTGATCATGGCCTGCCCCTCCTTGGGTGCAATGCGCTCGGCCACCATAGGTGATTCCCAAAAATTCTCATACCATGCACGCAGGCCGGATCAGGATATCCCACTTAGGCAGCTTTGGATCCCGTTCTAACCGAGCCTCCACCGCTTGGATGGCCTGTTTGGAGAGGGAGATGCCTTTTTCGTAGATCTTGCAACTCAGTTCCACGACCGGGTGGATACCCTTCCAAGTCATGCTCTTTGCCCACTCCAGCATGGTCTGAGCATCCACCAGTTTAGCGCCGTTCCAATGCTTCTCCAGAATTCCCCAGCAACGCTCCACCGGATTGTATTTGCTGTGGTACGGCGGGTAGTACAGGAGTTGGATGGGCTTACCGATGTGATCGGCGAATTCCACCATTCGTTTGAGAAATTGCGTGCGCCGACCATTGCTTTCCGGCCCGTTGTCGGCCTTGATCTGGAGGAGCGAGAGAGCGTCGCGTTCGTGTGGTGATTGGCGTTCCCACCACGCGTAGAGGCAGTCCATGCTCAATCGCATGACCGCATCGCCTTCGCGCGGCTGGTCCTTGTCGTGGATGTTGGCGAAGATGGTGTCGGTTTCTGGAACTTTTTTTGGGGTTTGGCCTTGAGCACCGGACGCAGCCGGTAGCCGTTGCGGTTGAGAACCTCGGCCATAGTGCTCGCAGAGGGCAGCACCTCTTCGGCAAAACCCTGGGTTCGCAACTGCTTGAGGGCTTCTGCTGCTGTCAGCCGGGTGAACGACAACGTGGTGCGGAAGGTCGGGTCTTGTTGAGAATGAGAGTGCGCCAAGGCCCACAGGGCATTGGCCACGTCCGGGTGTTTCTCCTCCCACAGCTTGTCGCCGGCAAAGGCCGACTGCGCACTCAGACAGACGACGCCCGTGCGTTTCTCGTGCAGCCCCAGCTCCACCGCTCGGCGGCTCCAACCAAACACCACTTCCGCCTGCCGAGGGCTCCCTGCGCAGTACTTCAACGCCATCATCGCTTGGAACGCCCGCCGCTCGGCTCCCAGCATTTTGGAAGCCGCAAGTTTGAGGTCAGCTAGATGACCAGCATCAGGAATGGCTTGGGTCGCAGGAACGGGGATCGGAGTCATCAAGGTCAGCTCATCACAGTTAATGAAGAGCTGTAACTATCGCATATAATGGTATATGTTTCTTCATAAATCGCCTAAGATCGTCAGATACATAGTCTAAGGGTCGGCGTCATGGCTGAATCGAGCAGGAAAGCCTCGCCGATCCTACTCATCATCCGACGCCTCTCCTTGTAAAGACGATTCCTCGAGGGGTGTTTCGTCGTAATTCTGAATAAGTGCTCGAAAAGACCGCGCCATTGTGAACCGGGCCCTCCGTAACGGGTACACGATGAAAGACATCGGCAACCGCTTCTGCCTGCACTGCTTGGGCGTCAGTCGCATTGTTCAGCGGTAAGAGATGGCAAAAGACAAGACCTACGATGCTACTCTTTCAGTTTCTCCAGGACGGAGCGGAGTACCTCGGCCTCGGCTTGCATCCAGTCCGCCTGCGGGTCGTCGGGACCGCCGGCGCGTGCTCGGGACAGCGCATAGGCCCGTCGCTCGATTCGGCGTCGATGCCGGCCGACCAGGTCTTCTCGGCACCCCTGGTAGGCCTCCCAGGCCGGCACCGCGTCCGGTCGCCCTTCATGGATCAGCCCGATCGCCTCCTCCGGCGACCGGCCCTCGATGCAGATGAGGTAGGACAGCACCGTCAACGGCGCGCGGCCGAGCCCTGCCGTGCAGTGCACGTAGGTGCGGTGCCCCTGCGCCTGAAGATCGGCCAACGCCGCGACGGCATGTGGGAGACGCCGCCGCTGGTCGGCGATGTCGAAATCCCGCATCGGGCGGCGCGCCATCCGCAGCCCCAGCTTGGCGCCCTGGGCGCGCATTTCCCCGTAATCGATGCCCCAATAGGCCAGGCACTCGTCGTGCTGCACGGAGAGTACGGCCGACACGCCCGCCGCTTCCCCGATCTGCTCCAGATCCACGGGGGTCATCGGGCAGGTCCCGACCAGAATTCGAGGGGTAATCTCACCCCAGTTGAGTGACCAGGTCCACATAATCGAAAGGCCACGCCAAGTGGAAAGACGGGGCCGAAGTTCTATCGATCAAACGAATGCTCGGGCGCTACGTTAGTCGTCTCATCGGAGCCGGCAAGTGCGGTGCGGCACGCTCCGATCTGATGATGTATTGTGCCACGACTGAACGACGGTGAGCTCCATGTGGAAGTACTTCCTTGCCTGGTTTCCGATGGTCGCAATCGCCATTGCGAATGGGGTGCTGCGCCAGGCCTGGTATGAGAGACACCTCGGCGAACTCCGGGCCCACCAGGTCTCCACGCTCACCGCCATCGTCTTGTTCGGCGTCTACATCTGGCTCATCCTTCGCGTCTGGCGGCCCCACTCCGCGACACATGCGATCGCCGTCGGCATGTTATGGCTCATGATGACGGTCGCCTTCGAATTCCTCTTCGGACACTATGTCGCCGGCCACTCCTGGGACAGGCTCCTGCACGACTACAACCTCTTCGCCGGACGCGTGTGGCTGGTCGTCCTGTTATGGGTTACGGTTGCGCCCTATCTCTTCTTCCGTCTGCGCGGGTAGACAAGGTATGTTCTCGACGATGGACCCAGGCGGGTGTAGCTCGGGTACTTCTACTACGTAACCGCGCGTTATTCTCGCTAAATATCATAGCATTGTAACGCTTGTTAAACTGAAGTTCCTGGCTGAAAACCGCCATTTGTAGCGTAACTCTTTGATAATTCGCATGTAATACAGGATTCTTCGCGCATATGTGTAGGCATGTAAATAGAAGTTCTTATATTGTGTTAAGCTT
>JAYEJW010000062.1:0-16640 GCA_034716535.1 Pseudomonadota bacterium | reverse complement strand
CATTTACGCTCGGCTGCGTTTTCACCCTCTCCCCCGACCCCTCTCCCGCTAGCGGGAGAGGGGAGTGTGGTCGCATGTACGCATCAAGATCGGCCCGGGACGAGGAGCGCCTTCGGCGCGTATGTACAGGCTAACAATCGATGATGAGTTGCTTCGCAAGGGCTTCGCCGGTCAAACCGCCAAGGCGCCTAAGTTCTTGATGCAGTGGAGAATACCGCATCTTGCGTTTCACTAGTTCACGGCGGGTCGCGAAACTGTGGCGCGGCGAGATACCTATACTGTCCCCGAAATTTCTATACTGTCCCCGAAATTTCCTGTCCCCGAAATTTCCGCCTCGAGTTGCCGAGCAAAACCGAGCAGCATCTCGGCGAAGGGCTCGCGGCGCAGGTCGAGCGCTCGGCTCAGGTCGTGTCTTCCCGCCACAGTGTCCTCGGCCGCCAGGCGTGCTATCCCGCGCACGGTCAAATGCTCGGCCGCCTTCTCCACCGCGAACAGGGCGGCCAGGTCCATGCCGCAGCGCCGGCAGGTCTCGTTGCCGTCCCAGCGGGCGCGGCAGTTTGGACAGCGCTCCATCAGGACTCCAGGTAATAGATCAGGTCGGAGAGCTCGGCGACCGCCCTTTCCAAGGCCTCGGGGTCGCCGTTGGCGAGGGCATCCTGCACCGACTCGACCAGATCCACCAGGTCTTCCTTGTCCTCCGGATTCGCGCTCTGCAAGAGCCGCTCGGCCTTCTCGATCAGGGCGCGCGCCTGGACCGTCTCGCGCCGCTCTGGGGTGACATCCTCGGCCTCGCCCTCGATCAGGGCGGAGATGCGCTCGCGGGCGGCGTCGAGCTCCTGCTCCTCGAAACGGGCAGTGGCGTTGTCGATGGTGATGTGCTTCTCCAGCCCGGTGCGCTTCTCGCGGGAGCTGACGTGAAGGATGCCGTTCAGATCCAGGGAGAAGGTGGTGACGATGACGTTACCCGCTGGGACATCGCTCAGGCCCTCGATGCGGAAGGAGCCGATCTCGGTGTTGTTGAGCGCGTCCGGGTCCTCCCCCTGGTAGACGCGCACCTCGATGGCCGGCTGACCGTCGCGCATGGTCTCGAAGGCGTCGCTCTTGGTGACGGGGATGGGGGTGTTCTTACGGATCAGTGGGATGAAGGTGTAGGGATAGGGCTCGCCGTTGAGGTCCGCCCAGGCGCTGGTGCCGAAGGTGTAGGGGGTGACGTCCACCAGCACGCCGGCCACCTGCTGCCCGGAGATCACCGCCGCCTGGATGGCGGCCCCGGCGGCCACGCACAGCTCCGGGTCCACCTCGCCGCGGGGCTGCATGCCGAGCCCCCGCTCCAGGCGCTGCCCCACCAGGGGGGTGCGGGTGGCGCCGCCCACGAGCAGGACCTCATGGATGTCCGTCACCGCCAGCCCAGCGCCCTTCAGCGCGATGTGCGTCGCCTCCAGGGTCTCGTCGATGTAAGGGGTGATCATGGCCTCGTAGTCGGACCGATCCAGCTCCAAGGACAGGTGCACCGGCTTGCCGTCCTTCTCCAGAAGGTACTCCTCTTCGATGCGGGCGAAGGGGGCATCGCTCAGGGCGATCTTGGCCGCCTCGCAGGCGCGGAAGATGCGGGCCATGGCGGCGCGCTCGCCGCTTGGATCGATGCCCTTCGCCTCCGTGAGGTGGGCAGTGACGTGCTCCACGAGCTTGGTGTCGAAGTCGTCCCCGCCCAGGTGGTTGTTGCCGTGGCTCGCCAGCACCTCGGTTACGTCCTGATGGATGCGTACCACGGAGACGTCGAAGGTGCCGCCGCCCAGGTCGTAGACCAGGATGTTCTTGGCGCCCTTGTGGTCGGCCTCGTAGGCCAGGGCGGCGGCGGTGGGCTCGTTGATGATGCGTGCCACCTCCAGGCCCGCCAACCCCCCGGCGTCGCGGGTGGCTTGGCGCTGGGCATCGGAGAAGTAGGCGGGGACCGTGATCACGGCCTTGGAAACCGGCTCGCCCAGGTAATCCTCCGCGGCCTTCTTGAGACGCCGCAAGATGAGGGCGGAGATCTCCTGCGGGGTGTAGGCTTGGTCCCCCATGGGGAGGCGCAGGTCCTCGCCCATGCGCCGCTTGACGGAGCGCACCGTGCGCTCCGGGTAAAGGGCATATTGGTTGAGCGCGGTCTGGCCCACCAGCAGGGCGCCGTCGTCCGCCAACCCGACCATGGAGGGCAGGATCTTGGACCCGTCCACCTCGACGATGTGTGTGCGGCCTTCCTGGACCACGGCCACCTCGGAGTTGGTGGTGCCCAGATCAATTCCGATAATGATGTCGCTCAATGTCGTGTTTCCAAAGCGAATGGTTTAGAGATGAAGATCCAACTACGAATTACCCAATTTTCGCGAATGAAATCGAAAGGGCATCTCAACAACGTCACCCCGCACCGGGCCGGTTGACCACGACCTCGGCGGAGCGCAGCAGCCTGTCCTGGTGCAGGAAGCCCTTGCGCAGCTCTCCCACCACGAGTCCCTCCGAGCGGGCGGGGTCGCTCGCCAGCTCTGCTGCGTGCATGGTGTGGGGGTCGAAGGTCTCTCCCAGCGCCGGTAGCGGGCGCACGCCACGGCGGACGAGGGTCTCGTCCAGCCGCCGCAGGTTCATGGCCATGCCCTCGGCCATGGACGCTACGAATCCGGCGGCGGCCCGACCCGTCAGCCGGCCCGGGCGGAAACGGACCGCCTGATCGTAGCCCGCCTGTAAGCGGTCGCGCACGTCCAACAGATCCAGGAGCAGATCCTTCTGCGCCTGCTGCCCCAACACCCGCTCCTGCTCCCGACACCGCTCCTGCTCGTCAGCCAGACGGGTGTTGGCCTCGCGCAGGGTGCCGTACAGACCGCGGAACTCATCCAGGGAAGACTTGACATGGCGCGACTCCAGCTTGACCTCGTTCTTAAGCGCGCCCAGCTCCGCCAGCAGGGTGAAGAGGTCCGGGACCGAATCACCTTCGGCCTCCGCGCCTTGATCGCCCGCGGCGTCGGCACTGTCCAGATAGGCCCTGAAGCGAGAAGTGAGCTGGTCCTTGGCAGCCTCGTCCATCAGGCATCCCCCCGCAGCAGGGCCGCAAACAGCGCCGGCTCTGGACGGCGGGATGCGCCGATAGGGGCCGCCCTGTCCAGGACGTCCGCCGGCTCGGTGGGGGAGGTGTCGAACAGCTCGTAGGCCAGGCGATCGCGGTGCGTGCGCAGGGTCTCGTAGGCCGTACGCACAGCCTCAAAGCGCCGTGCGTCCCGCTCCGGTGGGCAGCGCTTGATGCCTTCCAGGTAGGCGGTCTCGATGGCGGCGTCGTCCGCGTCTTCGCCGACGCCGAGGATCAGGTAGGGGTCGCTCATCAGAACAGATCCAGTTGGTCGGGAAACTCGTCGTCTCGATCAATGTCTTTGTCAGACCCGCGCTTGGGCTTTCCGCCCTCGGGCCCGGCCGGCCTGCGCGGCGGCGGGCGTGGAACGGGTGGCTCCAGCCCTCCTTCGGCGAACCCGCCGAGCATCTCCAAGAAGGAGATCAGTGTCTCGGCTGCCGCCTTTTTGCCATTCCGGCGCGCCAAGCCTTTGAGATCGCGCTTCATGTCCGGCGGTACACCCAGCATGTTCAGCGCCTGATCGAGTCCGAGCGTCTCGAAGAGCGTGACAATCACTTCCGCGTCCGGAGAGAAGGCGGTGGAGTCGCTGCGGGGCGGCGGCGCGAAGGGCATGGGTCCAATGCCGAACGGGCTAAGGCTCGCGAGGATCTCCTCGATGCGCAGAGCAGTGCGCGTGTCCCCTTCCTCGCGGGCGCGCTCGAGGGCGATTTCCAGACGATAAATGTCGTTGTCCGAGCGGCCATTGAAGCCCTTGGGGTACTTGGCATCGAAGGCGTGGAGCTCGAACACGGGCTCGCCCTTCCATCGCTTCAGGGCTATACGGGCCACGCGCAGGCGGACCTTATGGAGCCCGCAGCGGCGCAAGGTGTCGCAGGCCCCCTCGGTCTCGCCCCGGGACAGGCCCGTCCAGGGAGCGGTTGCGAGCGCCTTGTCGAGAGAGGTACCGAGCTCGCGGGTGATCTTGCCACCACTGTCCAGGTGGGTACGCAGCCGGCTCAGGGTGGCGAGCAGATCGTCGCGTCCCGCCGCGGACGGCTTGTCGAGCCCGATTGTCTTGAACAGCTTCTGGGGCGAGAGCTTGAGCGCCTCCCCCGCCAGGGCGAAGGCCAGGAGGCCGGCCAGCCCACCGCCGAGGCGCCCGACCATGTCGCGCAGCGCCGGGGCGCCCGTCTCGGCGTCTTCGAATAGCGCAATCAGGCCAGAGGTGAGGTCGAGCTGATCGCGCGCATGCCCACTGCGGGCCCACTCCCCGGCTTGCACGAGCTCCTTGCGCGCCAGGTCCGGGCGCCCCTTGTTGATCTGCTTGCGGGCATGCGCGAGGTGGGCCTCCACCAGGCGCTCGCGCACGCCGCTGTTGATGGGGTCCAGGGCGAGCATCTCGCGGGCCAGACCGGCCGCTTTCTTGAAGGAGCCGGCGTCGAGGGCGGTGTCCAGGGCCGCGCCGAGGACCTGCATGTCTTTAGGCCAGCGAGCAGCCGCCTGCTCCAGGAGCCGGCGGACATCCTTGAGGAGCTTGCCACGCCGATAGTAGTGAATCAGGCCCAGATAGGTGTCGCAGTCGTCCGGGTCCCAGGTCAGGCTCTCCTCGAGCTGCGCAGCCACCAGGCGGTCGAGGTCTTCCGGGTCCGCAGAAGGGGTGGCGCTGGACAGAACGTCGCCGACGCCGTCGCAGCGGCGGAAGGCTAGGGCAATACGCAAGTTGCGCAACGAGTCTTGGCCTTCGCTCGTCTGCTCATGGATCAGGTAGCGCGCGTAGCTCTCCCAACGCTCGTGCTCGTCCCACGGGTCTCCCCGGCGCTCGGCAACCCACGCGGCCACAAGGAGGGCCTCTTCTCTGCTCGTCGGGCGTGCGCCCATTGACCCGCGCCACTTGAGGCTGGCGGGGTAGCCCGCAATCAACAGACGCAGGCCCCGACGGCGGATCCAGTCCGCCCCCAGGGCCTCGCGGTGCCGATACATCAAGCGCAACTGCGTCTCGGGCCGCGGTGCGGTGCCCAGCCGGTCGAGCTCCTCCCACAGCACGATACGCGCTTGTGGCCAGCCGCGCAGGGCGCAGGCGAAGCGGACCGTCGTCTTGCCGGCGCCGCGGATCGCCGCCAGGAAGGCAGCCTCCGGCAGGAGGGCCAGCTCCGCCGCCCGCCGCAGATGGCCGAAGGCGGAGCCCTCCGCCACGCGGGCGAGCTGACCGGCGGCCTCCTCGGGGCTCTCCGGCAGGCGTTGCAGGGCCTTGAGAATCTGGACCCAGTCGCGGTAGGGCGAGCGGAACGGGATCTCCGTCAGCGTCGCCTGAAGGGCTGTCTTGTCGCCGGCGCAATAGGCCGCCAGGGCGGCGCGCGCCGCCTCGGCGTGGAGCACCACCGGGTCGTCGGCCGGCAGCCGCTCGGCAATCGTGTCCTCCCCGGCGAGGTATCGGGCGGCGAGGAGGGGCCGCAACCGGTCGCGCTCGGCGCTCGGGACGGCGCCCGTGTCTGCGAACAGGGCGAGCACCGGCTCCACGCGGCCCATGCGCAGCAGGAGTGCGGCCTGTTCCGGCTCGAAAGCGATGCCTTCGCCCAATCCGGCCCGGTTTTCCCACATCACCAGGGCCTCCTTGACCATGCCCTTGGCGGCCAGCTCGCGCGCCCGGCCCGCATAGGCATCCGCCAGAGCGGTGCGCCAGACTTGGCGCGGCTCCAGCTTGAGGAGCTGCTTGAAGCCGGCAATGGCCTCGCGGTGACGTCCGCTGGCCAGATCCTCCCGCGCCTTGCGCTCGACGGCCTCGGGGGAGAGATTGGTGGGTGCGGATTTGCTGCGCGGTGCGCGCCGCCTCAGCTTCTTGGACATGGTGGGGATGGTCGCCGGTGCTGGAACCCTGAGGGTAAATCGGTGCGGCAGTATACCGTGGCGAGAGGCGGGTTGCCCGGGCAGAACGGCGCTCGGTTCTTGGGGCCGATAGTCCGCCCGCTTTCGATCGAGCAACATCTGGAGCGCGTGGAGACAGTGCGTGTAAACGGCAAGCCGCGCCCGCGCCACATTGCTACACTCGACATCGTATCCTGAGCTAACCCACCCTGCGTCCGGCGGATGGCTGGCTGACGCATGATCAGTGATTATCCGCGGGGCGGAGACTCACCTCACCGGCCTGAAAGGCCTGCAGGGTGCCGCCGACATCCAGCCGCAGAGCACCTTGCTCGGTGATGCCGGCGTGGATGCCGACGATGCGACGGTCACCCAGGCGCACCTCCACCCGCTCGCCACGGTAGAGATCGAAGCGCTCCCATTCTTCCAGGAAGGGGGTCAGGCCCTCGCGGCCGTAGCGCTCCAAAGCGCCGATCAGGCGCTCCGCGACCTGAGCCGCGAGGCGGTTGCGGCCGTAGCCGTCGGGGCCGAGCACGGTATCCAGATCGACCCACGGCTGGTCGATCTCCGCCGCCCGCAGACCGCGGAGACGGGTATTCAGCCCAAGACCCACAACCACCAGGCTGGGGCCGTGAGCCTCTCCCGCCACTTCCAGCAGCAGGCCGGCAAGCTTGCGCCGTTGCCATAGGACATCATTGGGCCACTTTAGAGCGATGCCTTCCACCCCTTGGGCCTGGAGGGCGCCGGCGATGGCCGTGCCTGACGCAAGACTCAAGCCCCCGAGCTCTGCCGGACCGAAGGGATAGCGCCATAGCACCGAGAGGTAGACATTGCTCCCGAAGGGCGAGACCCAGGTGCGGCCGCGCCTCCCACGGCCTGCGGTCTGGCGCTCCGCCAAGCACAGGGTGCCGGTGGGAGCGCCGGCGTGGGCCTCGCGCATCAGGTGGCTGTTGGTGGAGTCGATGTTGTCGTGTATCTCCAGCCGGGCGATGTGTCGCTGAGCCTCATGGGAGATCCCAGCCAGGATGACCTGGGGGTCCAGCAGCTCCAGCGGGGCGGTCAGACGGTAACCGCAGCCACGGCGGGACTCGACCTCAAGCCCGAGCACCTCGCCGGCCTTGTGGACAGCCTTCCAGACGGCGGCGCGGCTGATTCCGAATCGCTCGGCAAGCTTCTCGCCGGAGTGAAACTCCCCGTCCGCGAGCTGTCGAACGATCTGCAGATGCGTCTCCACGCCGCCTGTTCAGCCCGCCGACCCGAGCCAGGCGGCACGGCGCTGCGCCGCCTCCTCGGTGGCATCGGGTAGGATGCGCAGCTCGCAGGTATCCGCGGCGGCGGGCACCGGGCGCACCCGGAACCCCATGAGCTCGTCGCGGCGAAAGGCGTGGATGCTCGTCTCTGCACCCTCGGGGATCCCCTCTACCAGGGTATCCAGGTTCTCCCGGGAGACGCGGATACCATCCAGGGCGATCAGCGTGTCGCCGGGCGCAAGGCCTGCCCGCTGGGCGGCGCTGCCGGTGAGGACCACACCGATGACGGCATCGGCGGCGTTGGGCTGGAGGCGAATCCCGAGCGTCGGCTTGGCCGGTTCGTCCTTGACCTCATCTGCGACCCCGCCCAGGTCCTTCGAGCCTCTGGCCGGGCGCATGCGCAGCCCGATTCCCTGGGCGGCGAGCAGGTCGGTGAGCTCAAGGTCCTCCGTGGAATCCAAGGCTTGTCGGAAGAACGCGTCCAGATCCAGACCGGTCACCTCCGCGGCCAGGACCTCCACGCCCCCCTCCGACACGCCGACGGCCGACTTGCCGTGGCGCTCCCACAGGGCACGCATGAGGTCGTCCAGGGACTTCGCACCCTCCGTCTCGCGACGGATGGTAAGGTCCAGGGCCAAAGCAACCAGGGCGCCCTTGGCGTAGTAGCTCACGATCGCGTTCGGCGCGTTCTCGTCCTGCTTGTAGAACTTGGTCCAGGCGTCGAAGCTGGACTCGGCCACCGTCTGCAGCAGGCGACCGGGATTGCGCATGACCCGGGTGATTGTCTCGGCGAGCAGCTGCAGGTAGTCCCGTTGCTCGATGCATCCGCTCCGCACCAAGGCCAGCTCGTCGCAGTAGGAGGTGATGCCTTCGAAGGCCCACAACAAGCGGGTGTGGACCTCCTGCCCCAGACCCTTGTCGGTAAAGACCCGGGGGCGAATGCGCTTGACGTTCCAGAGGTGGAAGTACTCGTGGCTGCAGAGTCCCAGAAAGCGGCGGTAGCCCTCGCTGGGTTTCTCCTCGCCGACCTTTGGAAGCTCATCGCGGCTGCACAGTAGACTGCTGGAGTAGCAATGCTCCAGCCCTCCGTAGCCCTCGCCGACGGCAGTCGTCAGAAAGAGGTAGCGGTCGATGGGCAGGTCCCCGAACAGGGTCACGTGCTGCTCGCAGATACGGGTCAGGTCGCGCTGAAGGCGGGCCTCGTCCGCCCGGTGGCGGCCCGTGATGGCCATCTGGTGGGGGATGCCGCGGACCATGAAGGGGATGAGCGTGAAGGTGCCCATCTCCACCGGGTGGTCGATGAGATCCTCGTAGTCGTCTGCCTGGTAGGCCCCGAAGCCGAAGGGCTCTGCGTCCAACCGCCTTAGGCTGGTTGCGATCCGCCAGTCGCCGTATTCATCCCCCGCCGGCCGCTCGAGCTCGACCCGGCAGGGAACCCGGTCGAGCCCTTGCGCCCTTAGAAATAGACTGGGGCCGTTGAAGTAGGCGTGGGTGCCGTCCAGGTGGGCCGCACGGACCGTGAGCTCCCAGGCATAGACCTGATACCGAACCGTCACGGGCGCTTGGATCCCGCGCAGACGCCAGGTCTGCTTGTCCAGCTTCTCGAGCGTGCGCGATCCGGAGGCATCGGCCGCCTCGATCCGGATGATGTTCCTGGCGAAGTCGCGGATCATGTAGCTGCCCGGTATCCACGCCGGAAGGGACAGGATCAGCTCCTCGGCGGGTGGGAGGGGGATCGTCAGCTCCACCGCGAAGAGGTGCGCCTGCGGGGAGGCCGGATGGACGCGATAGATCAAATCGAACGCTTGGCTCATTTCTCAGCTTGGATAGGTCGTTCAGGCTTGTTCAGGATCGGTTCGGTTTTTCAGATCCAACAGGGTGTCGTGGGAGGACCCTCTCCCCGGCCCTCTCCCAGAGGGAGAGGGAGAAAGGAGTCGCTCCGTCCATGGAGCATCTGTTCACAATTGCCTCTCCCCTGGGGGAGAAGGGGACAAGGAGCGCCTTCTGCGCGCATTTTCACGGTAGCCGTCTAAATCGCCGATCGTTGACATACATCAATTAATCAGAACATTTTAATGGACCCATAAGCCCTGCTTTCCGTAGGGTCTCCCGGCACCGCGTGCTCGATGCTGTACCAGAGCATTCCGATAAACAGGTCCCGGACAGCAATCGCCGGGACGGCATCGACCACCGAGGAGGATCCGCCATGGGCTGGAAGATACCACGCCTGTCCCGCCGTGCGTTTCTGAGAACCACCGGTTACGGCACTGCGGGCCTGAGTCTGTTATCGCCGGTGAGCGGCCTGGTCAGCAGGGCCGTCGGCAAGGAGGACGAAAGCGAGGAGGTCAGCTACAGCATCTGCAACTTCTGCTCGTCCCTTTGCAACCTGCGCGTAACGACCCGCACCAAGAACGGCGACAAGCGGATCGTCAAGCTCGACGGCAACCCCAACTCCACCCTCAACCGCGGCAAGATCTGCGCCCGCGGACAGGCGGGCCTGCGCCAGACCTACGACACCGACCGCATCAAGACACCGCTCATCCGGGTCGAGGGCACCAAACGCGGCGAATACGCCTTTCGCTCCGCCACCTGGGAAGAGGCCTGGGACTATATCGCCAAGAAGCAGAAGGCCGCCGACATCAAACCCTGGGAGTGGACCATGGCGGGCGGCTGGACCTCCTGCGTCTTCTACATGAACTGGGCCGTGCCCTTCGCCATGGCGAACGAGGTGCCCAACATCGTCGCCTCCCCCATGCAACACTGCGTGACCACCGGGCACCTGGGCACTGACGCAGTCACCGGCAACTTCAACATCCACGATGAGATTCTGCCGGATTTCGACAACGCCAAGTACATCCTCTTCGTGGCCAACAACGCCTCCATCGGCGCGGTATCCACCTGCCGGATGGTGCGCTTTGCCCAGGGCCGCAAGAACGGCGCGAAAGTCGTGGCGCTGGATCCGCGCCGCTCCGAGACGGCGGCCAAGGCGGACGAATGGGTACAGATCCGCCCCGGCACTGATCTGGCCTTCATGCTGGCCCTAATGAAAATTCTCATGGAAGAGGAGCTGTACGACGCCCCCTTCCTCAAGCGCCACACCAACATGCCCTTCCTGCTTGCAAAGGACGATGCCGGCGAGTGGCACCTGGTGACCGATCCCGAGGATCGGCCCCTGGTCGTGGAGGAGGACACGACCAACGTGCGGGTTCTCACGAAGTTCAGCAACGACAACCGCAAAGACATCACAGGCCACACGTTCTGCCCGGGCCTCAAGCTACCCGAGAACTTCACGGTGGAGGGAAAGCCGGTCAAGACCGTGTTCCAGGCCCAGCTCGAGGAGCTCACGGAGTACACGCCCGAGTGGGCGGCCGAGATCACGGGCGTCCCCGTCGAGGCTATCCGGCGCATCTCCCATGAGTTCGGCAACACGCGCCCGGCTATCGTGGACCCGGGCTGGCACGGCGCTCGCTTCGGCAACGTGATGATGCTGCGCCGGGTACAGGCCATGGTCCAGGCCCTGACCGGCGGCATCGACAAGGTGGGCGGCTGGATGAATTCCGGCGAGCTGCACCACAAGGCCCACGCCATGTACGAGGCCATGGAGGAGGGTTTCGAGATGGGCGCCCCGCTGGCCAACCTGGCGGGCATGGCCTTCGCCAAGATGGTCATCAACGCCGTCTCCAAAGGCGAGAACTTCTCCCACGGCAAGCCCGGCTGGACCTGGGCCTTCAGCGCCCAGGAGAAAGAGGCGGGCCGCATGAGCGTGGCCCTGCCGGTGATGACCGACACGGGTCTGCGTGAGTCGGTCGAGGGCAAGGTCAGCTACGACGGCGAGCCTTACCTGACCCGCGCCTTCATCATCAACGCGGCCAACCCGGTGCGTCATTATTACCCGGACACCTACTGGAAGGAGACCCTGAGCAACGACAACGTAGAGCTGGTGGTGATGGTGGAGGTGCTGCCATCCGACACAGCGCCCTACGCAGACGTGATCCTGCCCAACAGCACCTACCTGGAGCGCGACGAGCCCACCTTGTACGGCAATGGGGTCAACCACGATCTGGCCCTCACCACCCGCTACGCGGCTATCGATCCCCTGTACGACACGCAGGAGACTGCAGACATCCTGCTCAAGATGACCGAGATCGTCAGCGGCAACACCGACGGCTTCCTGGAGTGGGTGGAGAAGCTCACGGGACTCAAGGCAGGACCGGTGAAGGCGGCCTACGCCGAGACCCAGAAAACGCGCGGGAAGGGCGCCTTCGCCGCCGCCTGCCGCCAGGTCTCCTTCGCCCAGACCGCCGAGCGCATCGGCACCACGGCGGAAGACATCGACCAGGTGCTGCGGGAGAAGGGTATCTACCATGAGGAAGGCAGGCACCACATCCTCGAGCACCAGGCCATGCCGCGGAAGATGCCGGTGCCCACCGACAGCGGCCGGGTGGAGTTCTTCAGCGGTCTGTTCCGCGGCCTGCGCGACGGGGGCTACAAGCAGCCGAACTTCAGCGTGCTCGCCACCTACATCCCCGCCGAATGCCGTGAAGGCAGGACGGTGGAGGACCCGCTGGAGCGCGACGAGTTCTATTTCACCTACGGCAAGGCGCCGACGGTGTCTCACGGTTCCACCAACAGCAACAACCCGGTGCTGGCGGCCATCAACCGCTTCAAGAGCGACGTCTACCACGGAGTCTGGATCCACCCGGAGCGGGCCGGGACGCTGGGCATCCAACAAGGGGACGACATACGCCTGACCAACACCAAGTCGGGCCAGGAGACCGGCGGCCGGGCCTATGTGACCCGGTTGGTGCGGCCGGACAGTCTGTTCATCTACTCCTCCTTTGGGGTGGAGAACAAGGAGCTGACCCGCACTCACGGCGAGGGCACGGCCACCAACAAGCTCATTCCGTATCAGGTGGAGCCCGTGGTGGCGGGATTCCGTTCTCAGGAATTCACCGTCAAGGTGGCAAAGGCCTAACCGGGAGGAGGACAGAACAATGACTCACTACGCGATGGTCATCGACCTCAACACCTGCGTGGGCTGCAACGCCTGCATGGCCGCCTGCGCCATGGAGAACCAGACCCCTGTATGGGGCGAAGACAAGTGGCGCACCTACGTACACGACAAGGAGATCGGCGTCGGGAACGACATCCAAAGGCGCTTCTTCCCGCGCCTGTGCAACCACTGCGACAACCCGCCCTGCATGAGCGTCTGTCCCACCGGCGCCACCTACAAGAAGGACAACGGTATCGTCATGGTGGACCAGGACCTGTGCATGGGCTGCCGCGCCTGCGCCATGGCCTGTCCCTACGACGCCCGCATCGAGGTGACTTATGCCGACGTACGCGAGGGCAAGGAGTTCTACGGCTCGGACTATCGGCGCCGCCGCCCCTCGGTGGACAAGTGCAGCTTCTGCGACCATCGGATCGAGCAGGGGCTCAAGCCCGCCTGCGTCGAGACCTGCGTGGGCTCCTCGCGCCAATTCGGCGACCTCGACGACCCCAACGACCCGGTGACCCAGATGGTGGCCAGCGGTGTGGCCCGGCCATTGATGCCGCACATCGGAACCCGACCGAACGTCTACTACATTTCCGACCTGAACTGGAGGGGCTGAGATGGACGTCACCATGACCTACTCGACCCAGGACATCTGGACCTGGTGGCTCGCCGTCTATCTGTACACCGGCGGCCTGGGTGCGGCGACCCTTGCCGTGACCTTCCTCACCGACATGTACCTCAAGGCCCACCGCGACCTGGTTCTGTGGGGCGCCTGGTCAGGCGTCGCACTCCTGGCCATCGGCTCGCTCCTGCTGTTCGGGCACCTGCTCGATCACATGGCCGTCATCCATGTGCTCAATCCCCTGATTCTGATCACCAAGCCGGACGCATGGATTGCCTGGGGTACCCAGTTCATCGTCTGGATGATGGTCTGGGGTGTGCTCTACGCCCTGCCCTACATGCAGATCTCGCCCTTCTTCCAGAAGCTGCCGGTGGTGAACAAGGTGCTGGACCTCAAGGTCGTCGAGAAGATCACCGAGCTCAGCATCCGCTTCCGCAAGTTCATCGGCTGGATGGCCGTCATCAACGGGGTCGGCGTTGCCGTCTACACCGGACTCCTGCTGCAGTCCTTCCCGGCGGTCGCCCTGTGGGCCAACCCGGGCGTACCCCTGCTGTTCACGGTGTCCGCCTTCTCCACCGCCATGGCGTTCCTGCTGCTGCTCATGTACACAGTCATCAAGGACGCGGCGGACGATCGCGTCCGAGTGCTGTACGAGCGCATCGACCTGGTCTTGATCTCCTCCGAGCTGGTGATCCTGTTCTCCTTCTTCTGGTACCTGAAGGGCGGCTCGCCGTCGGCGGTCCGTTCGTGGGAGCTCCTGTGGACCGACTTCGGCTGGCTGATCGGCTTCATCGGCTTCGGCCTCATCGTGCCCTTCTTCCTGGAGCTCAAGGGCGTGGTCAAGGGCTGGGCCAGCCACGTGCCGATCGTGGCCGCCTCAGTTCTGGTGCTGGTGGGCGGTTATCTGCTCCGACACTACTTCATGTACGCGGGCGTTTATGCCCATCCCTGGTAATCCCCCAGTTGGTGGAGGAGACGCGCGGCTCAGCGACCTGGAAATTCCCATAGGTCCCGGGCCGCGCACCCTTATCCACCGTGCGAGCCACGAACCCAGAAATCACCCGAGTGAGCGCCGAACCGAATAGGCTCCGCATTCTCGCCGCACTTCTATCGATGCCGGAGGGAGACGCCCTCGATGTGCTGCGGGATATGCTGTCGGAGGCCCCTTGGCTGGCGGCCGCCCTGCCCGAGCTCGAGCAGATTCCGCTGGACCGCTGGCAGGCGGAGCACACCCGGCTCTTCGTCAACGGCTACCCGAAGACGCCTTGCCCACCGTTCGAATCGGCCTATCGTCAGGGACAGATGGGCGGCACCACCGTCGGCGATCTCGAGGGACTCTACCGGCGGGCCGGGCTGGCGGCGACAGAGGCGTCGGCGGACTATCTCGGGACCCTGCTGGAGTGCACCGCCTACCTGCAGGACCGGGAGAGCATGGGCGATCTGCTCGAAGAGCTACGCGAGGAGCACCTGGCGCGATGGGTACCGCGCTTCGCCCAAGACCTGCAGGAACATGCCCGTCTGAGGCTCTACCGCCTGGTGGGCGAGCGGCTGGCGGCACGCTTTCCGGGCGGGGATCATGACTGACCCGATCTGGGAGATCCGCCCACCAGACCTCTCGGACGAAGCAGCACTCGCCGCGGCCGTGCTCGACGTACATCGGGAGATCCTGCAGGGCCCGATGGCGGGCGACCCCGGACTCAATCTCAATCTGCGTATTCAGCAACGCGCCCTGCGGAAGATCGAGTGCTGGCGCGTGCTCCTGCTCCTAACGCCCTGGATGCTCTCCAGGCTGCTGTTTCCCGACGAGCCCCCGAGTCTTCCCCTCCTGCGCGACTGGAGCGCGCGTGATCGCAGGGGAAAGGACTACCTGGTCCTGGGGCCTCATCTAAGCTTCGAGCTCCTCGGTCAGCGGCAGCAGGCCCATCTCAGCTACCACCCCCGACTCGGCCACTATCTACTTCAACCCATCTGCCTGAATATGCAACCCTACGGAAGCGCCGATGCCGTGTTCGAGCAATGGAATCAGGTAATCCACACCCGCGACGAGAACATGGAGAAGGCCAAGCGGGACTGTCCGCTACAGAAGGAGGTATCGCGGCGCGAGTTCTTTCGCCGGCTCAAAGCGCCGGATGGCTAGTACAGGCGCGCCTAAGACTCCGTAACGAGATAGACAGAGTCTCACGCGAAGCCGCGAAGGGCGCGAAGAAAATCTACTGGCACGATGACTGTTAGAGAAACTTAGGCGCTGCCTCGCTAGTTCTACATTTACAAGCTTGGTTCGCCTCGCGAACACAATGGAGGTACCCCCTTGAACACACAGATTTTTCGTCTCCTTACCCTGCTCGCGATCGCGGCACCCGCTGCAGCGGGTGCGTCCAATTGGACCTATTCCCAACCACCCGCACCTTTCCAGTACTACCAATACAGCATGCCCTTTCAGGGTCCGCCGTCCATGCTCATGTACCAGACGATTCCTGCGGCGCCGGGAAGCTTCTGGTCCTACAACGTCTCCACCCAGGAGATGCCGGGCGGCTACCTCATCAATCTCATGCTGCAGGGCATCGCGCCGAGCGAGATCCAGATGAGCGTCCGGGACGGCGCCCTGGTCTTCGAACGCGCCCAGGCATCCGGCGGCGCTGGACAGGGCGGCTTCAGCTTTGGAAGCTTTTTCTGGACGCTGCCCCTGCCCGCCGACGCCGACGTCGGGCGAGTCCGCGGCCAGGTCAATCAACAGGGAATCCGCATCCTAATCCCCAAGAAAGGGTCCTGAAGACCGACTAGAGGAAGATCAGTAACTGGCTAACAGTCAGCGTGTTGCCTACAATTCCTTCCAACTCGGCTTAGCCTGGATTTTAGGGGCTAGGCTTACCCTGGAAATACGCGCCGACGGCGCTCCTCGTCCCCCTCCCCCTCTGGGAGAGGGCCGGGGAGAGGGTCCCCCTTCAAGGCAGCCGTGTTTTCATCGTCAGGGCCGCACTGTCATGATGGCTTACGCCACAGGAGGAAACACTCGATGAGGCGCATCAAGACGACATCGCTTCGCCGGTTCCAACCGTTCGCTCCCGGCCATAGTGCACCGCCGGCTGACCGGTACCGTCACTTCATCCTATGTACCCTCGCCCTGCTGGGCGCCATCCTGCTCGCCGGCTGCGCGACCAAGCCGGAGAAGCTGACCGCGGATCGCGTCGTGGTCAAGAAGTCGGAGCGCAAGCTCATGCTCCTTAGCGACGGAGAGGTCGTTCGGGAGTACCGAGTGGCACTCGGAGACAGCCCCCGTGGCCACAAGATGGAGGAAGGCGACGAGCGGACACCGGAGGGCGAGTACACCCTCGATTGGCGCAACCCCAACAGCAGGTTCCACAAGTCGATCCACGTCTCCTATCCGAACGAACGGGATGTGCAGTTTGCCCGATTCCTGGACCAGAGCCCGGGCGGCATGATCATGATCCACGGCCAGCCCAATCATATCCGCTCGGCCAAGGTGTTGGCGGAATATGAAAGAAGGGACTGGACCGACGGCTGCATCGCCGTCAAGAACGAGGAAATGAACGAGATCTGGACGGCGGTAGGCGACGGTACGCCAATCCAGATCCTGCCCTGATTAGGAGCCTGCCATTAAGCGCGTGCAGACCAATGGTTTGGAGCTGAATCAGATAACGCAGGCTTTGCGGGAGTTGCTTGATTGCAGGACCAGACCCTCGTTTCTACCTTCATCTCCCTCATGCGGAAGTTGGTCGACAGATTGTAGCTTCTCAAAAACCCGGGGCACCCCGGCCGCTGTAGGGTGGGTCAAGCGAAGCGGACCCACCAAAATCGCGGCCATCGGCGGATCCGTCG
>JAYEJW010000061.1:0-16661 GCA_034716535.1 Pseudomonadota bacterium | reverse complement strand
CGCGGATCTGCAGCAGATCCCGCACCCAGGAGACGGGGGCGTCACCGCGTCCAATGCTCATCAGCACCCCGGCGATGTTGCGAACCATATGGTGGAGGAAACCGTTGGCGCCGATGCGCAGCTCGTACAGCTCGTCGCGCTGCTCCACCCGCAGATAGTGGACGCGCCGGACGGGGCTCTTGGCCTGGCAGCCGAGGGCGCGGAAGCTCGAAAAGTCGTGCTCCCCCACCAGATCCTCCGCCGCGCGCTGCACTCGTTCAAGCTCCAAGGCCTGATGTACCCATACGGCCCTGTCTCTCTGAAGCGCCGAACGCGTGGCTCGATTCAGGATCCGATACAGGTAATGGCGGGCCGTGGCGCCGAAACGGGCGTGAAAGTCCGCGCCGATCGGCCTGGCCCACAAGACGTTGACATCGGGCGGCAGATTGACGTTGGTCCCCAACACCCAGGAACGCTCTTCGCGCCTCGCCGCTGTGTCGAAGTGTACCACCTGTTCGAGGGCGTGCACTCCGGCGTCGGTGCGCCCTGCACAGTGGATACGGACGCCATGGTCCGCAACGGCGGCAATCGCCCGCTCGAGGCTCTCCTGTACCGTGCGCACCCCATTCTGGACCTGCCAGCCGTGGAACGCACTGCCGTCGTACTCGATTCCCATGGCAACGCGCATCGCGCGCTCGGCTAGCATCTGTCGGTGTTTTCTTCGATCCGGGAGTCTCGGTGCAAGTGAGTATAAGCGGGGCGTGTGGAGTCGATCACCCCGGATTCGGCATCTGAGCCGAGAAGAACACCCCTGCGGCCCCTCCCGGGCCTCAGCTCAACTTCTCAAGGGATGCTTGCGCCTCCGCGCGCTGTGCCTCGTTTCCTTCCTCCAGGACCTCCTCGAGGATAACCCGGGCGGCCTCGGAATCCTCCATCTCCATGTATGCTCGCGCGAGATCAATCTTTGTGGCCACCTCATCCCACAGATCCGACTCCGCCTCCCACTGCGGGGACAGGAGCTCGCCCGCGGCGGAAACCGTGTCCGTCATCGCAACATCCGGGGAATCCGCGCCCCCCGTTGCCGGGGAGGGCACAGCCCCGATCTCTTGAAGCAGCTTTTCCATAGGATCTGCCGCCGCTGGGGTCTGCAGGTCGGCGGATTGCGTCGCGGGTTGACCGAAATTCTCAAGATCGAGGTCTTCCAGATCGTCCAGATCCAGCTCGAGATCCGACGGGGCGCCTTCCGTCTCTTGGGGTTCCTCTTTGCTTGGCGTTTCCCGACCGCCGGGGAGGCCAAGATCCTCGACCGGAATGGTTGCGTGACCCTCCAGATCTCGCATCATGGAGGTGAGACGTTGCCACTGGTCCGTATCGGCACGATCGTCTCCGCCTTGTTGTATTTCGTCCATGAGAGCGGCAAGGGCCTCCCGATCTTCGGCCCCGAAGAGGGCTTCGGCAAGCTTGTACCTCAGATCCATGCGCTTCGGCGACTTGGCGATCGCTTCCCTCAGCAAGGATTCCGCGTCGCGAAAGCGGCTATACGCGAGATAGACATCCGCCTCTGCAACGATATCGCTCGCTTGCGCATCTCCTTCCAGGCCACCGAGCCCGCCATCGCCCACTGGCGGTTGCGGTTCGCCATAAGGCTTTTCGGTAGTCGACGCCAACGGCCCCCCGCCGAGGGTGCCGACGGTAGGCCCCGAGGGTTGGGCCGGTATCAAACGCTCCTCGCTCTCCTCTGGCTGTTCGCGCCGTCTACGGCGCGAAACGACCGCCCAGGCGACGAGCAACAGCAGGACAGGCAGCCCCACAACGACCGCCTGCGAGGGTGTTGAGAGTGAGCCCCAGTACGAGGACGCGGCTTCCAGTTGGCGCTCACCTTTCTCTTCCCTGTTCTCCTCCGGTTGAGGGGCGGAAGGCTCTCCCTCTGCGCTCGGCCCATCGGCGGTCCCAAGCGTCTTCGCGCCCTCGTCGCGTTCGTCGGCTTCCATGACGATGTTCGCGTCTTGTTCGACCGACTCCCCGGCGCCCGCCGCCCGCGCGTCCTCGCTCCCTGATGGTTCGCTCCCATCCATCCCGCTCAGTGAATCGCTCGCGCTCCCGACGGGCGAGGCATCGATCGCCGCGGCGTCCGGCATCTCCGCTGCCTGTGTGTCGCGGGCCGCCTGAAGAGCGGCCAACTGCTCATCGCGAAGCTCCAGCAGTCTGCGGATGTCCGCCAGTTGCGTCTCCAGCTGCCGAATCCGGTCCCGCAACTCCCCCGTTTCTTGGCGGGTGCTCTCCCCCGCCTCCTGGACCAGCAGGAGCTCATCCTTGATTGCACCAAGCTCAGGCTCCGCTTCGCTGCCCGCTTGAGCGGGGGTCTCGGGCAGGGTCTCGGGCACCGGCGTGGCCGGCCCCGCGATCTTCAGCCGGTTCGCGGGCACCTGGTCCGCGGAAACGTCGGTGAGCGGCGCCGATGTCACGCGCTCGCCGCGCAGCGCGGCCTGGAACTCCCGCTCCGCCGCGGTCGTGTCGAGGGCAAAGAGCTCTGCCGACGAGGGGACGCCGAGGACCGCATCAAGCTTCAGCTTATTGATGTCGCCGCGGATGAATGCGTGTTGATTGTTGCGGTACAAGGCCATGGCCGTTTGCGCGACAGTCGCACCGGACGGGGCCAGCGAGCGAGCGACGCGCCACAGGCCGGCGCCTGGGGGCACGGGACCGTAGCGCAGGGGAAAGCCTGCGGCGCCCCCCGTGATCGACGGCTTGACCGACGCCGTGGCAGCTCGCGGCTTGCTGGCGGAGGCCGGCCGCGTCGGGGCTCGCGCGACCGCCGGTCGCTCTACCCTTGGCGGCAGTCGATTCAGGGTCACAGGCGGGTCGAGGAGCACCGTGTACTCCTTGACGAGCCGACCCTTCGGCCAGTTGACCTCGACCAGAAAGTCCAGATACGGCTCGCGAATCGGGTGGGGGCTGGTGACTCGAATGACAGGTTGTCCCCGGGGCGAGACCTGGGCCTTGAAGCGAAGTGTGGAGAGAAAATGCGGACGCTCGGCACCGGCCTTTCGGAACTCGCTCTCGGCGGCGAGTACGGCCTTAACCGTATCCAGTTGGTCCAGCTTGACGTCCAGAAGATCGATCTCGCCGGCGAAGGGCTCGTTAAGCGCCGATTGCGCTCGTATACCGCCCAGCCCGAGCGCCCCGGCGACGTCCGGCAACAAGACCAGGGAAACCGCCGACGCCAGGATTAACTTGCGAAACATCCCCCTTCCTCATAGAGACAAGAACCCGGCCGCTCCAACACTTCCCTTACATCCGGCCCCGTCGAATCTTTGGGCTCAGGTTATCAAATCCTTACCCCGCTAAACGCTACTGATTTCTCAGATTACGAACTGTGCAATGGATTGCGAAACCTCGATTCGAAGCGGGGGATCCGACCAAGGCGCTATGGCGATGGCCGCTCCCCTGCAGCAAGGCCCGCGGAAGGGGCCGCACGCGATGCCCTTCGAGTGCAGCAGTGCCTGAGTTTCTCTAACAGTCATCATGCCAGTAAATTCTCTTCGCGCCCTTCGCGGCTTCGCGTGAGACTCTCTCCATCTCGTTACGGACTCTTAGGCGCGCCTGTACTAGGCACCGGAGGGCCTCAACGGTCCAGCAATAGACGCAACATGCGCCGTAGCGGCTCCGCAGCGCCCCAAAGGAGTTGATCGCCAACGGTGAAAGCGGACAAGTACTCCTCACCCAGAGTCATCTTACGCAAGCGGCCCACCGGAATCTGCAGGGTCCCGGTGACGACGGCCGGCGAGAGGGCCTGGACAGTCGCCTCCCGCACATTGGGAACAACCTTCACCCAGTCGTTGGCAGAGGCGATGATGTCCTCGATCTCGTCCACCGGCACGTCCCGCTTGAGCTTGATGGTCAGACCCTGGCTGTGGCAGCGCATGGCACCGATGCGCACGCAGGTTCCGTCGATTGGGACAGGCCGATCCGAACGACCCAGGATCTTGTTGGTCTCAGCCACGCCCTTCCATTCCTCTTTGCTCTGGCCGTTCTCCAGCTGGACGTCGATCCAGGGAATCAGGCTTCCCGCCAGCGGAACGCCGAACTGCTCGATCGGAAAGTCGCCGCCGCGCATGGTATCGGTCACCAGGCGGTCGATATCCAAGATCGCGGAGGCGGGATCCGCAAGCAAAGAGCCGACCCCGCCGTGCAGGGCCCCCATCTGCTCGATCAGCTCGCGCATGTTCTTGGCCCCGGCGCCGGAAGCGGCCTGATAGGTCATGGCGCTGACCCACTCCACCAGGTCCTGCCGGAATAGCCCGCCTATGGCCATGAGCATGAGGCTGACGGTGCAATTGCCGCCGATGAAGTCGCGCTTGCCCCGCGCGAGGGCCTCCTCGATCACGTCCAGATTGACCGGATCGAGGACAATGACGCTCTCTTCGGCCATGCGCAGGGCGGAAGCGGCGTCGATCCAGTACCCGCGCCAACCCTTGGCGCGCAGATCGGCGTAGACCCCCTTCGTGTATCCGCCGCCCTGGCAAGTGACGATGGCGTCCATCGAAGACAGGGCGTCGAGGTCGTAGGCGTCCTGCAGTCCCTGATCCCCCCTGCCCACGTCCGGTCCTGACTGGCCGACCTGGGAGGTCGTAAAGAAGACAGGCTCTGCGATGCCCGCGAAGTCGTTCCCCGCGCGCATCCGATCCATCAGGACAGAGCCCACCATCCCACGCCATCCCACGAAGCCCACCCGATTCATTGCAGCCTCCAACATTCTCTTCGCCAGGTTGTTTGTCAGTTCGATCGGCCGGCGTCGCCCATAGCGGCAACGACGGCGTCACCCATCTCCACCGTACCAACGGCACGCATCCCCGCAGACAGGATGTCCGCCGTGCGCAGGCCGGCGTCGAGGACCGCAGAAACGGCGTTCTCTACGCGCTGGGCCGCCGCCGGCTCGTTGAGCGAGTATCGCAGCATCATGGCCACAGACAGGATGGTAGCCAGCGGGTTGGCGATGCCCCTGCCCGCAATGTCCGGCGCCGAGCCGTGGATGGGCTCGTACATGCCCTGTCCCGCCTCATTCAGGGAAGCCGACGGGAGCATGCCGATCGAGCCCGTCAGCATGGCAGCCGCATCCGAGAGAATGTCGCCGAACATGTTGCTGGTGACCAGGACATCGAACTGCTTGGGCGCACGTACCAGCTGCATGGCCGCATTGTCCACGTACATGTGGCTCAGCTCCACATCCGGATATTCAGCGCCGATCTCCGTAGCCACCTCCCGCCACAGCTCCGTGCACTCCAGAACGTTCGCCTTGTCCACGGAGCAGACGCGGCGCTGACGCTTGCGGGCGATGTCGAAGGCGACCCGACAGATGCGGCGGATCTCCGACTCGCTGTAAACGAGTGTGTTGACACCGACACGCTCGCCGTCCTCCCGCGTATGCACCCCGCGCGGCTGCCCGAAATAGATGCCGCCGGTGAGCTCGCGTACGATCAGGATGTCGAGACCCGAGACCACGTCGGGCCTGAGGGTGGACGCATCCGCAAGCTGCGGATAGAGGATGGCGGGGCGTAGATTGGCGAACAGCCCCAGTCCCGACCGCAGACCCAGCAGCCCCTTCTCCGGACGGCGCTCGATGGGAAGCGATTCCCACTTCGCCCCGCCGACCGCTCCCAGCAAGAGCGCATCGGCTTCCCGCGCCAGCGCCAGGGTGGCATCGGGGAGCGGGTAGCCTGTGGCATCGATCGCCTCGCCGCCAACCAGTGCCTCGTCCATCTCGATCGCGAGACCAAAGTCGTCCCGCAGACGCGCCAGCACCTTCACCGCCTCGGTGACGATCTCGGGTCCGATGCCGTCTCCCGGCAGAATGAGGATCTTCTTGTTCAAGTTGCTCGTCTCCGTCTACTGCTCCGGCCGCGCTCTTCACCCGGAAGTTGCGATGCGTTCCAAACACCAGGGAGCGCATCGGATCATTCACCGCCTCACGAAAACAGCCAAGGGGCCTCCTCGCGACGCCGCTCCTCATACTCGCGGATGGCGTCCACCTGCTGCAGCGTGAGCCCGATATCGTCCAACCCTTCAACAAGGCAATGTTTGCGAAACGCGTCGACGTCGAACTCGATCGTCTTGCCGTCCATCCGCTCCAGCGTCTGGGCTTCCAGGTTCACCGAGAGACGCAGCGCCTCATCACCCGAGGCCCGCGCAAACAGCTCATCGACGAGATCCGCATCCAGCACCACCGGAAGGATGCCGTTCTTGAAGCAGTTGTTGAAGAAGATATCGGCGAAGCTCGGCGCGATGAGAACGCGGAAACCGTAGTCGGCGAGCGCCCAGGGGGCGTGCTCCCGGGATGAGCCGCAACCGAAGTTCTCCCGCGCGAGCAGGATGCTTGCATCCCTATAGCGGGGATCGTTGAGGACGAACTCCGGATTCAACGGCCGCTTGCTGTTGTCCTTGCCGGGCTCGCCCTGATCGAGGTAGCGCCACTCGTCGAACAGGTTGGGGCCGAATCCCGTGCGCTTTATGCTCTTGAGGAACTGCTTGGGTATGATCGCGTCCGTGTCCACATTGGCCCGGTCCAGGGGGCAGACGACGCCGGTGAAGTTGACGAAGCGCTCCATCAGAAGTCCCTCACATCCACGAAGTGTCCGCTCACGGCCGCTGCTGCAGCCATGATCGGACTCACGAGGTGGGTACGTCCGCCCTGCCCCTGACGGCCCTCGAAGTTGCGGTTTGAGGTGGAGGCGCAGCGCTCACCCGGTTCCAGGCGGTCCGCGTTCATGGCCAGGCACATTGAGCAACCCGGATCGCGCCACTCGAAGCCCGCCTCGAGAAAGATGCGGTCGAGCCCTTCCTCCTCGGCCTGCTGTTTGATCAGGCCGGAGCCGGGGACCACCATCGCGAGCTTGATGCTCTCGGCCACTCGCCGTCCCTTCACGATCTGGGCAGCAGCGCGCAAGTCCTCGATCCGCGAGTTGGTGCAAGATCCGATGAAGACCTTGTCCGGGCGGATGTCGGTGATGGAGGTGCCTGCTTCCAGGTCCATATACTTCAACGCCCGTTTGATGCCGGAGGCCTTGACCGGATCGCTTGAGGCGTCCGGATCGGGTACCCGACCATCGACCGCGACGACCATCTCCGGAGAGGTTCCCCAGGTCACCTGGGGCTTGATGGCGGCGGCGTCCAGGTGCAGGACACGGTCGAAGACGGCGTCCTCGTCGCTATGCAGGGTTCGCCAATGGGCGACAGCGCGCTCCAGCAGCTCGCCCGTCGGCGCGTACGGGCGCCCCCGCACGTAATCGATGGTCTTCTCGTCCACGCCGATGAGGCCGGCGCGGGCGCCCGCCTCGATCGTCATGTTGCAGACGCTCATGCGCCCTTCCATGGACAGGGCACGGATGGCGGATCCGCCGAATTCGATCACGGACCCGGTGCCGCCTGCGGTGCCGATTTCGCCGATGATGGCGAGTACGACGTCCTTTGCGGCCACACCATGTCCCAGCTCTCCGTCCACGCTCACCAGCATGGTCTTGGATTTGTGCTGGATAAGGCACTGAGTGGCCAGCACGTGCTCCACCTCCGAGGTACCGATGCCGAAGGCCAGGGCCCCGAATGCACCGTGCGTGGAGGTGTGGGAGTCGCCGCAGACCAGGGTCGTCCCAGGGAGGGTGAAGCCCTCCTCCGGTCCCACCACATGGACGATGCCCTGGCGCGGGTCGTCCATGCCGAACTCCGTGATACCGAACGCGGCACAGTTCTCCGCCAGGGTCTCCACCTGGAGGCGTGAGACCGGATCGGCGACGCCCTGCTCCCGGTTTGTGGTGGGCACGTTATGATCCGGGACCGCAAGGTTCGTCTCCACACGCCAAGGCTTGCGGCCGGTCAGCCGCAGACCCTCGAAGGCCTGGGGGGAGGTGACCTCATGGACGAGCTGGCGGTCGATATACAACAATGCGATGCCGTTGTCGTCATAGCGCACGACATGCTCGTCCCAAAGTTTATCGTAGAGGGTCCTGGCGCCCATCGAACTGCCTCTGCACGGAACAAATCGGTAAGAATAGACGGGCGGATGCGCGGACGCAATCGCAGATCGGCGTCTCGGGCCTCTCCAGGCAGAAGCGGCTCAATCGCCGAGGAGAAAGCGTTTCGCCTCGTTGATCTTGGAGGCCAAGTAGTCCGATCCACCTCGGTCCGGGTGGAACTTCTGCATCAGCCGGCGATGCGCTTCCCGCACCTGATCCTGTCCCGCACCAGGCTTTAAGCCGAGAATCGCCAATGCCTCGTCGCGAGTCATCGCGGCATGATCCTCAGGGACGCTCGCGCCGGTGTATTCCCCGTGCTCGCGCCAGGCATCACCGTGCACCCGGTCCAGATAGGCTTCAAGAAGCGCAGCAGACTGGGCATCGGTCGCTCGAGAGCCGCTCAGCAGTTGTGCAAGCTGGCTCAGGTTCAGCTCCGAAAGCCTCTGTCCCTCGAAAGGTCCCTCCAATACCAAGCCGTCCATTTCCCCTGTGGAGTGGTCCAGGGTCATCTCGAGGAGGCGTGTGCGAATGGACGAGCGTTGGCCCGCCGCGCCCGCCCTACCACCTCCCACTCCTGCCCCTGGAACGCTCGATAGACCAAGTGCGCGAAGAACCTGTTGAATCGCCGGCAGCATACGCAACAGGTTGACGGCGCGAAGGACCACAGGAACGGCTGCGGCAAGGGCTGCGAAGAGCGGATTCAAGCGCCCGGTGGCCGCCAAGAGCACGAGGAGACCGATGCCACCATAGAGCGCGGAGCGCCGCAGCAGCTTGGCCACCTTTTCAGGGGGCGTCCGGCGAAACCAGTTCAGGAAAAGCAGGAGGCCGACGACGAGTGCGGCCAGGAGGATCAGTCTGCCGATCAAGCGATCAGCCCCCGACGATCTGGTGGGTCAGCCGGAGCACCGCCCCTCCACGCCGTCTCCCATACTGCTCCAACGCCTTGCGGCCACCCGCGGCGTAAACCGCGACCGCGCTGAGCAGATCCCGCAGTGTCTCTGGACTGCCGGCGTCGAAGGGGCAGTAGGCGCCGCCGCTCAAACGGGCGATCTGGCGGAAGCTACGCTCCGCTACCGGGTCACCGCCGTCCTGAAAGATGAACACGGGAATTCCAAGCAGTCCGAGCCTGCCGGCCAATCCCGCCAGCTCGTCTTGATTCTCCTCCATGCAGTCGCCAACGAACACGAGCGCGTTCACCCGCGTGCGCTGCGCCTCCTCCAGGGCGTGTCCGAGCACGCGGTTGATCTGGGTGAGCCCGGCGGCGCAATAGACCCTGCTCATGCGCTTTAACAGCGTTTCGGCCTCGGCGGACCAGGACGATGCCTCGAACTCCCCGAAGCCGCGATAGAAGCAGAGCTGAACATCCAGCCCGCCCAGGTTTGCGGTCTCGCTGAACATTTCCGCCTGGATCTGGGCCGCCCGGTCCCACGTGGGTTCGCGGCTAGCGGTGGCATCCATTGCGAAGATCAAGCGCCCCCGCTTGCCCTTCTCGCCACGTGCCGGGACAGCCGCCACCTTGCGCAGGAAGGCGTCGACCTCTCTCCGGCTGGCCGGTTTCTGAATGTCTTTTCGGTCACCGCTCATGGACTTCGATCGCTAAGCCGAGACTCGCGCTAAGATATCTGGCAACCGAGGCCCAATTCCAACCCTCGGGACGTTGGACTCCCACCGCGCTGGCTGGTGCCCCGGGACATGTTGATCGGCCAGCATTTTCCCCGATACACCGATGTATCGCTTAAGATGCCGGGGACGGCTTTCTCAACGTCTTCCCAAGTTGCCGCACCGCTGACGCCCGATCCTACCATGCGCAAGAAACTGCTGAACGTGCCCCTTGGAGTCTGGATCGGATTCTTTTCCGTTTCGATCATCTTCGTCGCCTTTCCGCAGATCGATCTTGGCGTCGCGGAGCTGTTCTATACGCCGGGCGTCGGCTTCAGAGCAAATGGTGTCTGGTATGAAAAGCTGATGTACAAATCCGTTGAGGTCATATTGATATCGGGAACGGTCTTCTTATTGTTTCTTTGGCTCTACTCTCGATTCGCAAGGCGGCCACGGGTCCAGTTTTCCGGTAAGGAGCTGGGTTTTTTGCTCTTGGTACTCGCGCTGGGACCGGGGCTGATCGTCAATAGCATATTGAAGGAAAACTGCGGCCGTGCGCGCCCTGTCAATCTCATCCAATTTGGTGGATCGCAAGAGTTCAGTCGCGCGTTTCTACCCTCGGATCAAGGGGGGCATTCTTTTCCTTCCGGCCATGCTGCCGGCGCTTTTTTTCTAATGACAGTTGCGCTCATTCTCACCCGCAGAAAGAGGCTTTGGATCGGCTTGGCGCTTGGATACGGCTTCCTGGTCGGACTTGCCAGAATGGCGGCAGGGGGTCATTTTCTCAGTGATATCCTGACCTCTTTCTTTATTGTTTTGATTCTTTCACTCATGCTGCACGGCTTCATGTTTTCTGAAACACCGCAACGAGATCGAGTTGCGAACGATTCTTCATGAGAAAGACGAATCTTCGTTCTAAGCGGCAATCGTGAACGTTTCCGATGCCCTCCCCACAAGGAACCAGTATTGGGGCGCGGCCATGAAAAAAGGGGCCGTCACGGCCCCTTTCTCTCAACACCGGATCGTCGGAGATCAGTCCTGATCCACCGCCTTCATGCTGAGACGAACGCGGCCCTGCTTATCGACCTCCAAGACCTTGACGCGGATGACGTCGCCTTCGGCGAGCTTGTCACTCACCTTCTCCACGCGCTCCTCGCTGATCTGCGAGATGTGCACCAGACCGTCGCGGCCCGGCAAGATCGTGACGAAGGCGCCGAAGTCCATGAGGCGGGCAACCTTTCCCTCATAGATCTTGCCCACCTCCACGTCGGCGGTGATGAGCTCGATGCGCTTCTTCGCCTCCTCGCCGGCACCCTTTTCCACCGAGAAGATCTTGACCGTGCCATCGTCGGTAATATCGATGGTGGCACCGGTCTCCTCGGTGATGGAGCGGATCGTGGAGCCACCCTTGCCGATGACGTCCCGGATCTTCTCCGGGTGGATCTTGAAATCGATGATGCGCGGGGCGTGCTCGGACATCTCGGCGCGGTGAACGTCGATAACCTTGCTCATCTCGCCCAGGATGTGCAGCCGACCCTCCTTCGCCTGGGCCAATGCGGTCTCCATGATCTCCCGGGTGATGCCCTCGATCTTGATGTCCATCTGCAGGGCATTGATGCCCTCGGTCGTCCCCGCGACCTTGAAGTCCATGTCCCCCAAGTGGTCCTCGTCGCCCATGATGTCCGTGAGCACCGCGAACTCGTCGCCTTCCTTGATCAGCCCCATGGCGACACCCGCCACAGGCCCCTTCACGGGGACACCTGCGTCCATCAGGGACAAGCTGGTTCCGCACACGCTGGCCATGGAGCTCGAGCCGTTGGACTCGGTGATTTCCGAGACCACCCGAATCGAGTAAGGGAACTCGTCGATGCCGGGCATCACCGCCAGCACACCCCGCTTGGCCAGGCGCCCGTGTCCGATCTCGCGCCGCTTCGGACTGCCGACGCGTCCGGTCTCGCCCACACAGAAGGGTGGAAAATTGTAGTGGAGCATGAAGGGCTCCCGACGCTCGCCCTCCAGGGCGTCGATGATCTGAGAGTCCCTCTCGGTACCCAGGGTGGTAACCACCAGGGCCTGGGTCTCGCCGCGGGTGAACAGCGCCGAGCCGTGGGCGCGCGGCAGCACCCCGGTGCGGATGCTGATGGGGCGCACGGTGCGGCCGTCGCGACCGTCGATGCGCGGCTCACCGGCGAGGATGCGGCCGCGAACAATCTTCTTCTCCAGCTTCTCGACGGCTCCCGTGACCTGCTGCTCGGACCACCTGGGCTCGTCGCCGGCGGTGAGCTCCTCCACCACTGCTTTGCGGACCTCGCCCAGGGCGCCATAGCGCTCCATCTTGTCCGCGATGCGATAGGCGTCGCCCAGCGCCGCACCGCAGGCCGAATCCACCGCCGCCGCGAACTCGATGTCGCCTTCCTGCGTCGCCCAGGACAGCGGGGGCTTGTTCGCCTCGGCGGCCAGCTCCCGAATGGCTTGTATAGCCACCTGCATCTGCTCGTGGCCGAACAGCACCGCGCCCAGCATGACCTCTTCGGACAAACCGCGGGCCTCGGACTCCACCATCAGCACCGCATGTTCCGTTCCGGCGACCACCAGGTCCAGATCACTGTCCGCGTTCAGCCCCGTGAACGGAGGGTTCAGCAGATACTCGCCGTTCTTGTAGCCGACTCGCGCTGCGCCGATCGGGCCGTTGAAGGGCGCCCCAGAAACCGCCAGCGCCGCCGAGGCGCCGAGCATCGCCGGCACCACCGGATTGACAGCCGGGTTGAGGGACTTCACCGTTGCGATGATCTGCACTTCCTTGTTGTACCCCTTGGGGAAAAGCGGGCGGATCGGTCGGTCGGTGAGCCGGGCAGTAAGAATCTCGTTCTCGCTCGGTCGCCCTTCGCGGCGAAAAAAACCGCCCGGGATGCGGCCGGCGGCGTAGGTCTTCTCCTGGTAATCCACCGTCATGGGAAAGAAGTCGCGCTCCACGCCGGGGCGCTTGTCCACAACCACGGTGACGAGGACGACCGTGTCGTCCACGTTGATCAGAACGGCGCCGTCGGCCTGGCGAGCGATCTCGCCCGTCTCCATGGTTACGGTCTGATCGCCAAACTGGAAAGTCTTTTTGATGGGAGTCACTGGATGTTCCTCAGGCTGGAATCTGGTCCGACTTACCGGCGCAAACCGAGACGGGAAATCAGGGTGCGGTAGCGGTCCACATCCTTGGCCTTGAGATAGTCGAGCAGCTTGCGCCGGGAGTTGACCATGCGCACGAGGCCCTGACGAGAGTGGTGGTCCTGCTTGTGGACCGAGAAGTGTCCGGTTAGCTGCTGGATCCGGGCGGTCAGGAGGGCGACCTGGACCTCCGGCGAACCGGTGTCGCTGTCACCGCGCTTGTACTCGTCGATGACTTGGTGTTTTTCCGCTGCGCTCATTGTCATTTGTATCGTCTCCTCTCACTTGGGGACATCAAAAAAGGCCCTTACACCGCGAAACGCGTGCTGACCACCCCGACAATGAGTTCAGGGGATCGGGCCGACTTGAGATTCACGATGGGATTCTACGGGCTTAGCGCTTGCTTTACAGCAGGCGCTTGGGCTGCACCTTCCCATCGTCCAATATGCAACCCACGCCGATGAACTTTTGCGACGGATCGTAGAGCCTGACCAGCCCCTCCGTCGGGGCCTGCGGCACAAGCACCGCCTGGCCCTGGCGCAGGTAGAAGGCCGCATCCTCGGAAAGGCGAACCGACGGCCAATGGCCGAGAGCGCTCTCCAGCGGAAGCAGCAGCCCGTCCAGGGCCTCGAAGTCATCTCCCTCCGCGCGCCGCTCGACCTCCTCCAAAGTGACGAACCGCGTCTCGGCGTCCACATACGGCCCCACCCCTGTCCGGCGAAGATCGATCACGTGGCCGCCACATCCAAGTGCAGAGCCCACATCCTCCGCCAATGTGCGCACATAGGTGCCTTTGGAGCAATGCACATCCATCTCGAATTCCGGCAGCGCCACCTCCCGCAGGTCGATCCCGAAGATGGTTACCGTACGTGGGGTGCGTTCGACTTCGATGCCCTGCCGCGCAAGCTTGTAGAGGCGCTCCCCCTGATGCTTCACGGCCGAATACATCGGCGGCAGCTGCTCGATGGGTCCGACGAACCGGTCCAGCACCTCTCGCAGATCCCGTTCGCCGACATGCTCCGTCGGCGCTGTCCGCACCACCTCGCCCTCGGCGTCCGCGGTGGTGGTTGTAACCCCCAAGCGCACGCGCACCCGGTAGCGCTTGTCCGCGTCCAGCAGGAAGGTGGAGAACTTGGTGGCCCCCCCCAGGCAAACCGGCAACAGGCCTGTCGCGAGAGGATCAAGACTCCCTGTATGACCCGCCTTGGCGGCCTTGTACAGCCGTTTGACCCGCTGCAACGCCTCGTTCGAGGTCATATCCCGGGGTTTATCCAGCAGCAGAATACCGCTGACGTTCCGACCGTACCTGCGCCGACGTCCCATGAGTTGTTGATACCTTACGAATTCCCTGCTTTGCTCTTGGTGGATCGCGCCAAGCACGTCCCGTAGGTCAGTGCGAAGTGCATGGGAGCCGAGTTGCGAGAAGGATCATCGGATGGGTGCCCGGGCACACTCCGTACCCCCTACCACGCACTCTGCGCTCCGCGATCATTCCTGATCGGGGTCCGACTGGTCCGACGACACTGCCTCTTCGATCAGGCTGCTCAAGTGCTCTCCCCGGGAAATGGATTCGTCATGGACAAAGTGAAGCTGCGGCACGGTTCGCAGCCGCGCACGGTGCGCGAGCTCCCTCCGCAGGAACCCGGCCAGTCGCCCGTTCAGAAGACGCTCCTGCGCGGTTCCTCCCTCGTCCAGCGGAAAGCAGGTGAAGTACACCTTGGCGTGGGCCAGGTCGCGACTCACCCGCACCTCCTGCAGGGTGATCAGCTTGAGGCGCGGGTCCTTGACCTCTTCGCGCAGGATCTGTGCGAGCTCTCGCTGAAGCTCGGCGCCGATCCGCTCTGTTCGATCAAACTCCCGCATACCTGCAATCGCCGTCAGAGCTCTCTCGCCCGCTCGATGCGTTCGAACACCTCGATGTGGTCACCCACCTGGACATCGTTGTAGTTCTTGACACCGATTCCGCACTCCATGCCCGCCTTGACCTCCTGGACGTCGTCCTTGAAGCGGCGCAGGGACTCCAGAGCACCCTCATAGATGACCACGTTGTCACGCAGTACGCGAATGGGGTTGTTGCGCTTGACAACGCCTTCCACGACCATGCAGCCGGCGATCGCACCGAGCTTGGAGGAGCGGAAGACATCGCGCACCTCGGCCAAACCGACGATCTCCTCGCTCACTTCAGGACTGAGCAGGCCGGACAGGGCCTTCTTCACGTCGTCGATGAGTTCGTAGATGATGCTGTAATAGCGCAGGTCCAGCCCCTTCTCCTCCACCACCCGGCGTGCAGCGGCGTCCGCTCGGACATTGAAGCCGAGCAGGATGGCATTGGAGGTCACCGCCAGGTTCGCGTCGGATTCCGCAATACCGCCGACGCCGGAGGCCACGATCACCACCTTGACCTCTTCGGTGGAAAGCTTGTTAAGACTCTCCTTGAGGGCCTCCATGCTGCCCTGCACGTCGGCCTTGATGATGATGTTGACGGTCTTTGCCTCTCCCTCCTTGAGCTGGGAGAAAAGCTGGTCCAGGCTCGCGGCACGTTGCTCGTCGAGCTTCGACCGACGCTCGCGCTCCTCGCGCAGCTCGGCCACCTCTCGGGCACGCTTCTCGTCTGCTACGGCCACGACGTCGTCACCGGCGTTCGGGGTGCCGGAGAGTCCCAGTACCTGCACGGGAATTGAGGGCCCTGCCTGTTTCACGCTACGGCCGTTTTCGTCGAACATGGCGCGGACGCGACCGAACTCCGTGCCACTGACGATCGCATCGCCACGATGCAGCGTACCGGTCTGCACGAGCACTGTCGCTACAGGACCGCGCCCCTTGTCGAGGCTGGATTCAACGATGGTCCCGCGCGCAGGGCCATCCTCTGCAGCCGTAAGCTCGAGCACCTCCGCCTGCAGCAAGAGGGCCTCGAGCAGGTCGTCGATGCCCTCTCCGGACTTGGCGGAAACCCGGACCAACATGGTGTCGCCACCCCATTCCTCGGGTACCACCTCGTGCTGGGTGAGCTCCTGCATGACGCGATCCGGGTTCGCTTCGGGCTTGTCGATCTTGTTGACGGCAACCACGATGGGCACGCCCGCGGCGCGTGCATGCTGGATGGCCTCGACGGTCTGGGGCATGACGCCGTCGTCCGCCGCCACTACGAGAATGACGATATCCGTCGCCTGAGCACCGCGGGCGCGCATGGCCGAGAAGGCCGCGTGGCCTGGCGTATCCAGGAAGGAGATCATGCCGCGGTCCGTCTCCACATGGTAAGCACCGATGTGCTGCGTGATGCCACCGGCCTCGCCGGCTGCTACCCGGGTGCGGCGTATGTAGTCCAGCAGGGAGGTCTTGCCGTGATCGACATGCCCCATGATAGTGACCACCGGCGGTCGCGGCTTTTGCACGAGCTGGTCCGCCTGTTCTTCGACCTCCTGCATGAGCACTCCCTCGGCATCCTTTTTCTGCGTCGCGACGAGCTTATGGCCCATCTCTTCGACGACAATGGACGCCGTATCCCGATCAAGGGTCTGGTTAATGGTGACGGCCATGCCCTGTTTGAACAACTCCTTGATCACGTCGCCGGCCTTAATGGACATTCGCTGGGCCAAGTCTCCAACCGAGATGGATTCCGGAATCTCTACTTCCCGCACCACCGGCGCAGTTGGGCGCTGGAAGCCATGCTTGTCCTGGAGTTGGGGTTTGGCCGTCTTCTTCTTTCGCCGTGGGCGGCGCTCCGCGACCGGAGCGGCCGGCGCGGCATCGGACACGGCCTCCTCGTACTCGACCTCCGGGACCATCTCACGAGCACGCAGCGAGTCCTTGCGCGCCGCCTTCTTGACCGACCGCTCCTTCTCCGACAGCTCGCCGCCCCGCTTGGGCGCTTTCGACTTCTTCTCCCGGATCTCTTGTGGTTCGCCCTTGCGCTCCGCC
>JAYEJW010000060.1:0-3587 GCA_034716535.1 Pseudomonadota bacterium | reverse complement strand
CAGAGGTGCACCGGCCTTCCTTTCGCCGCTTCTGGGTCGGAATCTAAGAGGGGATACTTCCGGATCGATCCTGACGGACCTTGGGATATACCAACCGCGGATGCCTACGGGAGGGAAAGACGGAACACCGGGAGTTACCGGGTCTTGTTGGGGCCAAGACATCGCTGGCCCCGACCTGGCGGGAGTTCCGCCAGCTACGCGCCGATTTACTCCCACACTTGGGCAAGCTGATCTATCACGCTCGACACTGGCTGGATGGGCGTCCCCAGGTGCTTGCCGATGTGCGCCGCTACCTGGAGTTGGCCGCTAGCCTCTATCGAGAGACCCAGGAACATTATCATGTTATGGCCTCGGTTAGCGCTGTTTGGGCGCGAGCTGCCCTGGAGGCTCTTCTGGCTTTGGATATCATCCAGGTACGAGCCGTGAGAGCTGATGGAAAGCCCCTCGCCAAAGCGGTGTTGTTGCCGACCCATCCTTTGCATCTGTGGCGCAATGAACGTCTCTCTACCCTACTTCGTGGGCTGGCAAGCAGTTCGCCAATTGCCTCTGACGAGCGTGAAACCATTCGGCACGAGCTAGAGCGTCCTGAGCATTTCCTGTCCGTAGTACGACTTTCCAGCATGCCCGAGGGCCGCGGTCTCGGGCAAATGTTGCCCTACACAAACGAAATCGAGGGGCTGCCGGTCTTCGAGAACTTGAGCAACGTCTGCTCCGGAGCTGACGGAGTCCATCGGCTTGGCGAGGCGTTGGATCAGTTCATCATCCACAATCCGAACCGACCGTTCCCACTGCGTCTGGCCGTTGTCAATCCGCCGGCCGGAGACGATCTTCCCACGGAGCTGGTCAAGTTGCTCAAGAAGCCCCAATACCGCGGCGGGCAGCGATTGTCGAGCATTCATCTGGATCTTTACGCCAGTGGCCAGCACGTCGACCGTTTACGCGATAGCTTAAGGTTCACCAAGACCCAGCGCGAAGACGAGGTGCAGGAAAAGATCGCTGCCGATCGTTTGCTTATCCGTACTCATGATGAAGATTTGACGCCGGCAACTTCCCTCGAAAAGGTCGTTCAGCGTTTGCGGGAGCGTCCCAGTCATCTCGTGGCTTTGTTTGACGAGTCTACGATCGAGTTGCGGCAGCGTACCGTCGGCAGGATGCTGCCCATGAGTCCTTTCTGTGTCCGCTACGATGTGCAGGTGGACAAATTCTCAGGGGGGATCACCCTGGAACCACAGCCTGGTGAATCTCCGTTCAGCGAGTTCCTTCAGCTGATGAACGAACTGGAGGGGCATCAGCGGGATGGTGCGGTACAGGCATATGCCGATGCAGAAGGACTTGCGAAGACCGCCGATGCCCTACTCCAAGGAGATCAGCCAGCGTCCACTTGGTTGTTTCTGGCTGACCGAGCATTACCGTCGGAGGCGGGGATGCGCTCGGTTCGCATTTGGGAGCGACGGGAAGGGTTACGTGATACGTTTCTGGCCGCGCGCGATTTCGCTAGTTTGGCTCGGCTGCTTCGCCCGGTGTTTGCCCGCTGTAACCTCACCTTGGACCCGCCGGCGATGGAACGCCTGTTGCACCAGGGAGCACGGCTATTGGGCACTGGTCTCCTTTCGTTGGTGAAGAAACAAGATGGACTGCCGGACCAGAAACAAGTAATCGGATTGGCGGGGCTTCTATTCGCGGCCAGAGAATTTCAGCACCGCCAACCTGGAGCGTTGGTGCTCAGCGTCGATCATCCCTTGGCAAAGCTGTGGCTACGCACCGGCGGACAGCGTTCCGCGGTTCGTTGCGATCTTCTCGTGCTTTGGCGCAACCCTGTCGAGAATGCCTTCGAACTAACCGCAGTGGAGGCCAAGGCATCGGATAGCGATAGTCTCAATGACGCCACGAAACGCATCCCGAAGGCGGTTGCGCAGATCGGTCATACCTTGGAAGCGATTGACGATGGTTTGGCAGGGACTGGTGATTCTCCGCCGAGCCCATTGTCGGTTCCCCGGTGCGAGATGCTCAAGCAGACCTTGGCTAGAGCAGCCCAATCTCGTACCGGGGATGCCAGCGTTGATCGCAAGAACCGCCGTATTTGGGGCGCCTGGTTGCAGGAATTGTTCGGAGAGCCAGCGCCTACGGTGAGGCTCCAGGGCTGTGTTGTCAGCGTGCTGCTGCGCCGCGCCAGCCGGGGAACCGAGGAAGGTCTCGCGCCGGATGCGCAATGGCCCATGGTGCATCGAATCTTGGGGGAGCTGGAGTTGGACGAGCTATTGCACGATCCGACGCCTCCTCCGCCTTCCCCTCCTTCCTCTTCAAGTGTGGGACCTGCTCCGTCGGGCCGCGGTGAACGGGTCGGACAAGTTTCGCTAGCTCCGGAATTGTCGACGCCGCTCAGGGCTAAGTTCGAAGATTTCTCGCCCTCGCCCGCGGCGACGGTGGCAAGCCAGCAACCCGCGATGGCGACTGATATTGAAGGTGTTGATGCAGACCCAGCGCCGGCATGGCCTCCTGCGGTAAATGCCCTCGGGCTTATCGGGCAGGACGAGGCCGTCAAACGGTTGGTAGAGCAAGCCGTTTTTGCTCATACAACAGAGCAACGCTTCCCTGACAAGCTGCTGGTGGGTCCTGCTGGCGTTGGAAAGAGCACGCTTGCGCGCAAGATCGGAGAACTGTTGAGTCATGAGCCGCTGTTTTTCAGCGGTGCAGATCTACGTAAGCCTGTTGACCTGGTCCAGCGTTTGACGGACAAACAGCTCCTCGATGAGGTCGGAGAGGCGGTCCATGTGAAGTCCGCGCTTCTGTTCATCGACGAGGTCCATGGCATTTCCCCTGCTGTGGCAACATCGCTGCTTTCCGCCATGGACGACCGGCGCACGACCACGATCGATGGAAAGCTCTATGACTTCAACCAAGCTGTCTTCTTGGTCGCTACAACCGATCCCGGCCAGTTATCTGAGGCGTTTCAGAGCCGACCCGATAAGACCTGGCTGCGCCCTTACACCTTGCACGAACTCGCCGGGATTCTCTGGCTACATGGGAAAGATTGTCTGGACGGCGCGGAGCTGTCCCAGGATGCCTGTTACGAGATCGCTGCTCGCAACCAGTGCAACCCCCGACGAAGCGTGCGCCAGTTGACCCAGACATTGGTGCCACACTTTTTCAGCCGGGCAATGGAGTCTACTGGGGGGAAGCCGACGCTTCGCCAAACGGCTACTTGGCTTGATCAAGTGAACATTGCGTCTTTCTACGACAACCAAGGTACCGATCCGAACGGTCTTGACGACGTCGCGGTGCGTTTCCTTCGATACCTCAAACAGCAAGGAGCGGCGTCTGAGCCCACATTGCGCCAAGCGCTAGGGTTAGCCCACCCAAAGGACTTCGTGGAGACCTCCGAGTATCTGGTGAGGCTTGGTCTGATAGAGACTTCCTCGGCTGGGCGGAGGCTTACACGTCAGGGAGAGCGGTACCTGAAATCGGATACGCCTCCGGACTTGAGAGCGCGAATTTCCCGTGCGCGTTGATTGACCCGAGCACGATTGGGCGGAGAAATGACCGCAGCGAGTCCGTTTAGCGGACGGCAGCTGCTCTATCGCTGATGC
>JAYEJW010000059.1:0-3588 GCA_034716535.1 Pseudomonadota bacterium | reverse complement strand
CCACCCATGGAATCGGCGACATCCACAATCCGAATTCGCCTGCGTCCGGCACATGGATGTTCTACCCCCCCTGACATCAACAACGGCAACTTGTTGAAATCGAAGGAACTGGGAAACCGCGCTTCTCTAGTTTCGCGTTGAAGCAACGCCATGAATGGCTTTTTGCGACGACGCGCTATGAGCGGCGAGTTGTTATGATTGCACGACGCCGCCGTCTAGGGAATACGCATCATGACAAGCCCCGACCAGGGTGTCCGATACCGATGCTCGGGGGCTGTGCTCCTCGCAAGTGCAATCTTGCCGTCCGCCGTGTCCGCGGGTGGTATCTATGTCCCCATGAAGGGCGCCACAGCGGCCGGATTGGGCAATGTCGGCATGGCCTCGCTGGCCCGGGACGGCAGCCCGGACTTGGTTCGCCCCCAAGGATTTGAGGACACTTTTACCGTGGGGCTAGCCGCCCAGTACGCGGTCAACCCGCGATGGACGCTGCATGGCGGCATTCAATACGACGAGTCCCCCACAACAGACGCCCTACGCAATACCAGGATACCCGATAGCGATCTTATCTGGTTCGGACTCGGCGCCTCCTGCCGTGTCAGCGAGCGGCTGAACTTGGATGTCGGCTACGTGCACGGCGTTTTCGAGCGCGCTGACCCGTGGCTAATCCCTGCGTTTCACCAAGAACTGCGGGTTGCCGTAGTGGATGTAGTCGGCTCAGTCCAACGAGGGCATATCGCGCAGCTTATTCCTCCCTCGTTTCAGGGTCTTTCCAATCTGGCGCGTGGGAATGGTCGCCGCCGCACTTCGCTCCTGAAGTATGGTGCGACAATCGGAAACGCTTGGGGCAAACTGAGGCTGTGACGGCTCGACAGTACGACCACAACAGCAAGGCGGGTAATCGGGGCGATGTGGCAAAGCATCCCGCCCTCGTTGCCGCGATCAAGGGGCTGCTCGCTGGGCACGAAGGCCTGTTTCGCTACGCGGACAGCTTCGCCGGGCGGTGGGAGTACAATCTGAGCCAAGGCGGGGTCTGGACGCAGGGCATCGAGCGATTCGCCGCGGCCTGGAAGGACGGACACCCGGACGTCCAATTTTGGCGCGAACAGTGGTCTGCCGATCCGGATGCCCGGTACCCGGGCTCCACGCAACTGGCGAAAGGACTTCTTGATGGGTACGGACCCCACGAGATCCGCGCCTTCGAGCGCGTAGACGAGTATGCGACCGGCCTTCGCGGTGGGTTGGGCGAAGAGGCGGTATTCCAGCACACGGCATCTGCGCGCGACTGGGCGGGCTGGCGGCCCGACCTGCTCTTTATCGACCCGCCGGGGCTGCACAGCGGTGCGCATCCCGATTATCCCACCCTCACCGCTCTGCTTGCGTCTGCGAAGGATGCGGCGAATGTGTTGATGTGGCTGCCAATGACCACTGCCCCCGGCCAAGGTGGCCCTATCGTGCCTCTTGCGATGGGTACCATTGCCGTGTGGAGCGATTGTTTGAGAGCAGGCCATCGGGTTCTCGCCGTTCGTTGGCACAATGCTGATCCTCTCTGTGGGTGCCTGCTGGTGTACCGGTTCGATTCAGGGTACGTTGAGGAGCGTGTTGGTATGGCTGTGCGGGATGTCGTCGGAACGATGGGCGAAGACTGGAGGGTCGTATGATCGGCAATGGCATCCGAGGGGGTATGCAGTCCTTGCTTCGGCGGCTCGCGATTGCCGCCTCGCTGTGGCTCATCGTCGGTCCCGGTGTGTGCGAGCCCGTTCGCCAGCCGCCCGGGGAGCTCATCGACATCGGCGGTTATCGGCTGCATCTTCATTGCATCGGCGACGGTGGGCCGGTCGTCGTGCTGGATAGCGGGCTCGGGGGTGCGTCGTCGGACTGGCGGAAGGTTCAGCCGGCGCTGGCCACAACCAACCGGACCTGTATCTATGATCGCGCCGGTTACGGTTGGAGTGATAGCGGGCCCCTGCCGCGTACCAGCGCCCGCATCGCCGCGGAATTGCGCACCGTGCTGATGCTGGCCGACTTGCCGCCTCCCTTTGTCCTGGTGGGACACTCCTTCGGGGGCTACAACGCCCGCATGTTTGCGGGCCTATTCCCGCGTGAGACCGCGGGCCTGGTCTTGGTGGATACCCCTCACGAGGCGCAAGCGGACGCCCTGTTCCAATATGGGATCCTGGGGGCGATCGACCCGCAGGGAAGGCTGCGTTCCCTGTTGTCGCCGGACCTGCTCTCCGCCCTTCCCGCCGAGGTCGAAGCGCTCGCCGAGTTACTCGGACCGCAGGGGCGGACCTGGTATGCCATGCTCAACGAGGCGGCCGCGTTTGACGGCAGCGGGGAAGAGGTTGGCGCCACGGAACTGCCGCCGGACCTGCCCGTGGGCATGCTGATGCACGGCCACAGGATCTTTCCCGAAGGATCGGTCGGCGACCGGCTTGAGCACGAATGGCTACAGGCTCAGCGGGATCTTGCCGCGGAACAGCGACGGAGCCTTTTCGTGATTGCCGAGGACAGCGGCCATTTCATCCCTGCCGATCAGCCGGAGCTGATTGTGAAGGCGGTGCGCTGGGTGATAGACGAGCTGGCAGCAGCGCCTTGACCGGAGAGTGGCCGAGAGCGTGTGCCGTGATTCCATCGGGTTACCCGACTCCGTGATGAAGCCACGTCTTGCCATCCAAGGCGACTGGATCCCGGCATTCCCTGCCGGGATGACGGCTCAACTGCCGAACTTCTGCTCTGGGGTGAGGCATAGAGACAGCGTGGGAGGAGAAGGCTTTCAATGCGCGTAACGGGTTCTTGCGACCGCGAGATCCTGCTCTACTGAAGGGCCGCGACGCGCATGGGTTGGGCCTGCTTCGGCCTGTAGAAGAGATGGCTACCAACGCGGGCGGTTCGCTTGAAGGTCCGCGACCATTTGGGCTTTACATAGGTCGCATGATAGTAGAGCGCGCCGTTGGTCGGATCGGTGGCGTCGCCCTCGAGGGTGCGCCGGCCGATCTGTAACGCCTTCTCCCAGGCGTCCGTGTCGGTGGGCTTGTCTTTCTTTCCGTCGCACCACCAGGAAAACTGACAGCGATTTCGGCGTTGGCCTCCCTGCTTGACCACGCGGCAGACCGAGTCGGGAAATGCGTCGGATTGCACGCGATTCAAGGTTACCGCCGCCACGGCAAGCTGCCCTTTCTCCGGCTCCGAGCGCGCCTCGTGATAGATGTTCAGCGCCAGGCATTCGAGGTTTTTCTCAAACTTGGCGGTCTCCTGGGGTGAGATCGTACCTGGATCCGAAGATTTTGCTTTTGCGACTGCGCCCGAGTGCTTCGGATCGTCCCCCACCGCGAGCGCGACGAAGAGCATCGTTTGAAACAGGACCCTCATAAATATTCCCCGCCCCTATAACATTAGAAGTTCCGAATATACGGATTGTTCTAAACATGTCAACCCTGCAAGGGAAACGAGGTCGCTCGTTGGCTACCGCGTCAAACAACGGTTGGATTCCTGGCTGTCAGTCCCTGAATCGACCGTTTTTTCACCCTCGAGCAGTGCCCGGATTCGATGCTGCAGCTTGGAATCTCGATTGCTTCGGGACAGGGGAGT
>JAYEJW010000058.1:0-3600 GCA_034716535.1 Pseudomonadota bacterium | reverse complement strand
GCCTGCAGTCCTACGAGGTCTCCGATAAGATCCAGGCCCCGGCGGGTTTTAGCCGCGCGCTGCAGAAGCTCGGCGCAAGCGATGATCCCTTCGGCGGGGCCGGCGGGAGCGATGAGCAAAAGCCCAATCCGCACCTGGGCGAGGCGGTGGAGTTTCAGGGCAAGGAGGTTCCCGCCCTGCCCATGGAGGGCAATCCCACCCAGCAGAAGACCTCCGATGCCTGCATGGGCTGTCACGATCAGCGCAATAACCCCCACGGGGTGCCGCTGTGCCAGACCGGCAACGAGTATTCCATGAGTCAGACGGCGGTCAATTGCCTGTCCTGTCACATGCCGATCGCCGACGGGGCGGCCGATCACTCCATGGGCGGCGGTCACGATCAGGCGATTCTGAAGCGCTCGGTGGTGTTCGATCTGAGCACCGAGCGGGTGGGCGAGACGATCCGCGCCACGGCGCTGCTGCGCAACCAGCAGCCGCACTCCCTGCCCACCGGTGCGCCGTTTCGCAATATCTACATGAAGCTCACCGCCTATGACGCCAACGGCGAGGTGGTGTGGGAGAACGCCGAGGGCCACCCGGCCAAGGCCGACCCGCAGGCGTTCCTGGTCTTCACCCTGGCCGATGACGAGGGCAAGCCCGCCCCGCCGCCCACGGCCACCCAGCTCGGCATCGACACCCGCCTAAAGCCCCATGAGGAGCGCACCCTGGTCTATGACATCCCCGCCGAGGGCGTCGTGCTGGTACGCGGGGAGCTCTTCTACAACCTGCTCTGGCCGAGTCTGGTGAAGAAGTTCGAGCACCTGCCCGATGAGGTCAAGGAGCCCGTGCTCATCGCCGCGGCCGAGGAGGAGATCGTCGCCCCTTGAGCCGGTACAACGCTTGAGCGCTCAGCGCGGAAAAGGCACCGGGGGTAGCCCCGGTGCCTTTTTTTGTGGGTATTCCGCCGAATGTCCCGTCTACGATGAACAGAGGGCGATCGTCGGAGCAGGGCGCGCCGAGATTGCGGGTCAGAAGTAGCGCCGTGTTGTTTCCAACAGTATTTCGTCACGAATTTCTAAGATTTGCCCACCTCGCCACCGGCCTATTCTCCCACACTGCGACGCTGTCAGAGAGCCGGTGGAAAGGTCCGGAACCCTTCTCAGACAATCGGCCCGTCGAGGCAACTGGCCGGTGAGGGGACGGTCTGGAGTACGCTGTTTGCGGACATTGAGCTCTGTCCGAATAAACGCGCTTCCACCACCTCCGAGCAATCGTTCCGTTCTTCACGTGAGAGGCGGCAGTCCGACTGACAGCGGACATAGAAAGCCCTCGAGCGAGGCCTACTTCATGTCCGGTCAATCTGGCACCTTCCCCCGTGGGTCCACCCGCCGGCCTGGACCATTGCGCGCAACGCCGTTTCCGAGGACGCTATTCTCGGTTACCGAATTCCGGCCGGTGCGATCGTCATGCTCTCGCCCTATTTCTCACACAGGTGGGAAGAGGTTTTGCCGGACCTGTTGCGCTTCGATCCTGATCGCTTTACCCCGGAGGCGGTAAAAGACCGCCATCCGTTTGCCTACTTTCCGTTCAGCCTCGGACCTCGCATTTGCATCTGTATGCAATTCTCCTTGCTCGAGGCCCGGCTCGTGCTGTCATTGATCCTGCGGCGATTCCACCTAGAATCGCTTGCTGGACACGAGATCGGGTGTGTGGCGGCCGGAACGCTGCTCTCGGACCAGAGCATACGGATCAAGCTGGTTCAGCGCGATTCATTGAGATCCTTCAGGTTACGATCGAAAGCGCCCAAACTGTACTATCGGGGCGGCCGATCCGCGGAAATCTATCTCCCGATCCATCTTTGAGCGACAGGAGCAGGTATGTTCGAAAACCCATCTTTGACGACACGCATCGCCATCGGCAAGGGCGTCGGCTTTCTCTTCGGACTTGTGGGCTTCCTGCTGCTGCCGTCCTTTCTCCCGGAAGCTGGTTGGCTGATGCGATGGGGCATCCTGCTGTGGTACACAACAGTCGGCGCGATCATTGGGGTCTTCGGGGTCTACACCCGCCACCCGATCCTGAAGCTCCCACTTCCATGGTGGTTCCGCGCGCCCTTCGTGGGCGCCTGGATGAACTTCGTGCTGACCTTCTTTGCCTACGACACCATGGCGGCAATGCTGGTCGCGATGTTCGGAGAGGACGGGATCGTACAGTCGCCGTTCTGGTTCACGGCCGAAGGCGCGATTGTCGGCCTCGTTATTGGCTACTTTGCCACCCGATTCGGCGGCGAAGGTAGCGAGACGGTTGGGCGCTGACAAAGCTGTAATCAGGCTTAGAGGCCGATGGCCCAACAACATCCACGACCGGAAGGGGCCGCACCCGAGCATCTGCAAGGGTCGGTCGAACGCGTCACCTTCCACAGCCCCGAGAGCGGCTTCTGCGTGCTGCGGGTCAAGGTGCGGGGCCAACGTGAGCTGGTAACCGTCATCGGATCGGCGGCGACCATCACGCCCGGGGAAACTATCGAGTGCGCCGGCGCCTGGACCAATGACCGCCAGCATGGGCTCCAGTTCAAGACCCAGCACCTGCGGGTCGTGCCACCCACGACGCTCGAAGGCATCGAGAAGTACCTCGGCTCGGGCATGGTCAAGGGCATCGGCCCGCATTTCGCCCGTAAGCTGGTCTGCTCCTTCGGGGAGCAGGTCTTCGACGTCATCGAGCAGGAACCGGAGCGCCTGCTGGAACTGGAGGGCATCGGACCCAAGCGCGCGGCACGTTCTTCAGGAGATCGCCGGGGACGGCCACTGCGCCGCCTATCGGGAGAACCTGCTCGAATCTGCCATGAAGCTGCTGGAGATCCCCGGACCGATCATCGAGCAGGCCGTCGAAGAAGAGCTTGCCGGGGAAAACCTGGTGGCCGAGTCCATCGAGGAGAAGCCCGCCCTGTTCCTCACCGCCCTATACCGCGCCGAGCGCGGCATCGCCGAGCACCTCGCACGCCTAGTTGGCGAACCCTGCTGGGGATCCATCGATACCGACCGAGCCGTCCCTTGGGTGGAGGAGAAGACGGGCTTGAGCCTGTCCGAATCCCAGCGCGAGGCCGTGGGCGGCGCCGTCAACGGCAAGGTCACGGTGATCACCGGCGGGCCGGGGGTGGGCAAGACCACCGTCGTCGACAGCATCCTGCAGATCATCCGGGCCAAGGGCGTAAAGGTCCTGCTGTGCGCACCGACGGGGGCGGGCCGCCAAACGGTTATCGGAATCCACGAATGCCGAAGCCAAGACCATCCACCGCCTGCTGGAGTTCGATCCCCGAACGATGGGCTTCAAGTGCAACCAGGACGAGCCGCTGGACGGCGAGCTGATCGTGGTCGACGAAGTCTCGATGGTCGATACGGTGCTGATGAACCAGCTGTTGCGGGCGGTGCCGGATCACTGCACGGTACTGCTGGTAGGCGACATGGATCAGCTGCCTTCGGTCGGCCCCGGTGCCGTATTGGCGGACATGATCGCCTCCGGTGCGGTGCCCACCGTGCGGCTCGCCGAGATCTTTCGCCAGGCGGCCTCATCGAAGATCATCGTCAACGCCCACCGTATCAACCGCGGCCAGATGCCGGAGCGGTC
>JAYEJW010000057.1:0-3620 GCA_034716535.1 Pseudomonadota bacterium | reverse complement strand
GTTGTACCACCAACGGCTGCGCAGCCGCCAGTTCGCTTGCGGCAAAACGTGGGAGAATGTCTTCCTCCAGGATGCGCAGCTGTGGGCGGTAAACGGCCTCCCAGCGAGCAGGGTGCAGCATCGCGGCGGCCGCGCGCAGGTGATCGCGAGCCTGCAGTAGTCGAGCCAGCGTTGCAGGGTCTGACGCGATAACCGCGTTGGGACAGGTGAAACAGCCCATGAAGTTGGTGCACAGCTCGCCGCGATGTGTGCCGGGAGCTGTTCCGGCGAAAGGATCTGTGCAGCCGAAGCCGAACATCGATACCACCTCACCGGCGGGAGGCGCCACGCTGGGCCCGGGCGAAGCAAACAACTCGGCGGCGTCCGTGACCCGACGTTGCTCGATATGCCCGATGAAGGCGCTCTGCAAGCTCGCGATGCGGGCGCGGTGCTGCGCTTGTACCTGTGGCGTGTCGACGTAGCGCACCGTCGTGGCCAGGCTGGCGTGGTTGGCCACCGCTGCGGTTCGACGTAAATCGCCGGATACTCGGTAAAAGCTCGAGAGCACGCCAGGCCGAATGCTCGCGAGCGAGAACCTTGGCAGGCCATGGCGCTCGCAGAATGCCTTGAGCAGAGACTTGACGGTGCCGGTCGACAGCACATTCACACCCTGTCGGCCCTTGAACAGGAATAACCGATCGCGCAGCTGCGCCGGCACCAGCGATCGAAGCCTCTTGTTCCATTGAAGGATCTCCCCCACCAGCGCGGGAGGCTCGAAGCGGTCCGTGGTGCTGAACGTGCGTCGCTGGATGCTGTTGGCACGTGGCTTGAACCACACGAGCGCCTGTCGATCGTCCAGTAGCGGTAAGGCCTGCAGGCAGTCGCATCGGAGTTCAGCGATGGGATCGGGGTTGCCGGCCGCATGGATCAGGATCGCCAGATAGTAAGGAAGCAGCGACTCGGCGTGTGGGTACAGGTAGGGTTCGACCTGCTTCATGCCCCCAAAGCGCGCCAGGGCCAACTTGACCGGGTGCTGGTCTGCGCGCAACAGTTCGCGCGCGGTGGGGACGATGCCGCCGAAGTGCCGATCGATGTGTTGCAGCAGCCCTCCCAAGGTACCCAGCGTGTCGTCGGCCGCGGACTGCCGCGTGGTGATCGTCTCGCGCATGGCGCGCAGCTGCGCGATGTCTGCCTCGCACGCCTTCAGGAGGGCGCGCAGCTCGCGTGCCGGAATCGCGCTGCGCGGCTGGCTGTAGCGGTTGCGCCATGGAAACGGGTTGAACGGATACTCGATACTGGCGATGAGGCCAGGACGGCAACGTTCGATCCACTGAAGCAACGTGCGCAGCGTGGTATAGGTGCGCGCCCTGCCAGACTTGGTCCAGGGTCGACCGTCGGGCCTGCACTGCCGGTTAAGCCACTCGATATACCGCACGAGCAGGTCGCGACGGACGTCGGCCAGTCCACCGAGCGCTCCCGACTCACGAGCGAACCGGTCGAAGGTCTTGATGTCGAACCAAAGCGAGACGATGCTGGGCTCGCTCCGAATACCGATGTGGCCCCAGAACGCCTCGGCCAGAGCCAGTCGTACATCCTCGGGCAGGCCCAACGAGCTGAAATCGATGGTGGTGCGACGCACCCGCCGCGGCGCATCGTGCCGTGGAGGCTGCATGCCTTTACGGGTAGCGACCGCGGTACGGCCCGGCAGCACCCGAGGCATCGGTTGACGCCGCGCGCCCATCGTCATTGCGTTCCGGACAGCAGCGTGTCCAGAATCTCCTTGAGCATGCAGGCGTCGACGGCGATGGCGCGTAGATACCGGTCCGTAGTCTCGATGCGTTCGTGACCCATCAGCACCTTGACCACTAGCAGCGGGTTGATCGAGACTCCCTGGCTGACGAGCTGTTCGAGGCGAGCCAGCAGCATGCAGGCGAAGGTGGCGCGCAGCAGATGGGTCGTCGCCTTAAATCCGCAGGCCTGGCCAGTTCGGCTGATAACGCGCTGATAGGCGTTCTTGGTTACCGGCGCACCACGGCTGTTTATGAACAACGCTGTGTGTTCGCCGGTGCGACCCTTGCGCCGGGCACGCTGCAGCCAGGCGTAGCGGTGACCGGACAGGTATCCCGTTGTCTCGTCGAGTAGACTTGCCGAGGCGATCACGTAACCGAGCTTGCGCCCCTTACGCATCACCTCGACCGTGTGGTGCGATGCCGCTGATGCAGGTTGCCTTGTGATGTCATTGACGCTCAGCCGCAACAGCTCACTGACCCGCAGCCCGGTGTAGAGTTGCCATCGTGCCATCAGGTCGTACAGTGGCGGCAGTGTTGCCAGCAGTTCGCGTGCCTGCTCGGATACGAGCGGGCGCGGCAACAGCTCGAACTGACGCAGCACGAAGAGACTGTGATCGATGGCCTCTGTCGCATCGGCGCGAACCGCCCGCCGTGGCCTGGTCACTGCGAATTTGCGAGGCCCGCCAATCAAGGGCGATGCGTTCAGCCATTGCGTTCGCACTGCCCACTCGTAGAACCTCAGTACCCCTCGCACGCGATGGTTGATGGTCGAGATCCGGTAGGGTCTTCCAGTATGGCGGCTCGGTTCCAGCATCATGCGATTGCGGTAAGCGACCAGGTCCACCGCATCGGCGTCAACCCACGGGATTGCGTTTTGTTCGAGCGTCTCGAACCAGTCGTAGAGGATCTCGGCGTAGGTCCTGACCGTATCGGCCGTATGCGCCCGCTGCACGAAGTGTTCGTGGAGGAATGCCACGGCCGGTTCGATGAGCTGCCACTGCGCTGTGAAGAGCAGCGGAAACCCCGCAGGTCTTGGCTCACGCAGCACGATGGACTGCGCCTGCTCCGCGGCGGGACGCAGAGGCTCGATGACCTCGGTCGGGTCCGGCAGCGAGGCCTTACGGATGATCTGGACCACACCGGTCCATCTCGCTGGTGAGATGCTTGACCGCGTCCACGAAAGACAGGCCGAGGACGTGTATGGCCAGATCGATGGCGCCACCACCACCTCGCCGCGCTCGGGTGTCGTACCACTTGGGGCCGGTGGTCAGGATCTCGAACTCGCCGCGCACGGTGCACAGGTGCCAACGTCGGCTGTGATCAGCCTTGACCGGAACATACGTTGGGTCAACCTTGATGTAACTGGCCAGTAGTCCCAAAGCGTCGCTGGCCGGCATCTCACGAAGCCGTGTCAATGTCGCCGCGCTGAATGATCTGCGTACTACCATCACCGTACCTCATACCGAAGTGGCCGAATAAGCGCCCGCGCGCCGGGCTACTCGCCTCTACAAAGAGGCTTGGGCTGCTCGGGCATTACTAAGTGTAGGAAGTACCGAAGAAGAGGCCAATCATGTTGACACGCGCGAATGCAACCTAACATCCGAGTGGCGTTGCTGAACCGAGCCACGCAGACGAGGCCATTACCCGCCGGCTGACGGAGGCCCTCGCACTGGTGGATGTGCGGGTGCTGGACCACTTCGTGGTCTCAGCTGGCGAGTCGGTGTCTTTCGCGCAACGCGGATTGATCTGAAGTTACTGATGTTTCACACACCCTGCCGGGAAAGGCATTTCTTTCCCGGCAGGGGAGGAGGTGCCACCCGGTGTTTATCTTTCAAAGGAGTAACACCATGT
>JAYEJW010000056.1:0-43122 GCA_034716535.1 Pseudomonadota bacterium | reverse complement strand
AGGCAAGACACAGAAGACCATTGTCGCACCGTAAATCACAAACCGTAGTGCCATAACGAGAGACAAACATTCATAACCCAATGTTATTATTGGATATTATCAGATGCGGTGACAAAGATGGGTTGAGCCTGCTTTTTCCTTTCGCGTATTGGTGAACCGTGCCAGTATGGAAACGACTGGAAAGTGCGGGAAAACGATGTGGACATTCATCGACTTTCCCTGACGATAATTCTGATTGCCGCCGTGGTGATGCTCTGTGCCAACGCCGTCGGCGTCGTCAACGCTATCCCCTGGATCGTTCGGCTCTATGCGCAATAGCCCGGAGAGACCCGGCGGTCCAGTCCGCACCACGAGAGGACCATGTCACCGGATACCCTAACCCTCGTCATTGCGACCGATCGCGGCCTCGGCCCCGATCCGCTGACCCTGCATCGCCCGAAGGCCGCGTTGCCCTTCGGCGGTAAGTACCGCGTCATCGATTTCACGCTTGCCAATTGCCTGAATTCCGGACTGCGCCAAGTGCTGGTCCTGACCCAGTACAAGTCCCATTCGCTGCACAAGCACCTGCGCGACGGCTGGTCCATGTTCAACTCGGAGCTGGGCGAGTTCATAACCCCGGTACCGCCGCAGATGCGGGACGGCTCAAGCTGGTATGCCGGCGCCTTCGACGCCATCCGTCAGAACCGCTTCCTCCTGGAGCGCAGTCCGGCCCGCCAGATCTTGGTGCTCGATGGCGGCTACATCTACCGCATGGACTATGCGGAGATGATCCGCGCCCACGCAGAGCGCAACGCAGGGATCAGTCTCGCCCTGAGGGGTGCGGGTGACGCAGACAGAGGTCCGGTCGTGACCCTGGACGACGAGGAGCGCGTCGTCGATATGGCCACGATGACCGGCCCCCATGCCGATGATGCCACCGACGGGACCGGCGACGCGCGGCTCACGACGATGGGGGTCTATCTCTTCGACAAGGAGGTGTTGCTCAAGGAGCTGGAGCGCATGGAGGGCCAGGTCGGTGAGACCCGCGACCTGATGGGAGAGGTGGTTCCGTCATTGTTGGCCTCGCAACGGGTGCTGGGTTACCGCTTTGGCCAGGACCGCGGGCGCGTCACGCCTGACCGATATTGGTGCGGCCTGGGTTCCATCGACGCTTACTATCAGGCCAATATCGCCCTGCTGCGTGCAGAAGCGCCCCTTGACCTGTATCAGGAGGACTGGAAGATCCACACCTATCAGGGCCAGCATCCGCCGGCCCGCACCGTACCGGGACAGTCCGGCACCGAGGGCATCTTCGTCAACTCGATGCTCGCTGCCGGCACCCTGATCGTCGGCGGCGGCGTCAATCACTCCATCCTGTTCCCGCGAGTGCGGGTGATGGATCAGACCATCGTCGACGAGTCGATCCTGTTTGACGGGGTCCGTGTGGACGAGGGTTGCCATCTGCGTAACTGCATCGTCGATAAGGATGTGCATATACCCCGCGGCACCCGGATCGGCTTCGATCTGGCCGCAGATCGGGAGCGCTTCGCCCTGTCCGAGAGCGGTGTGGCCGTCATCCCAAAAGGCTATCGATTCTGAGTCCTGACGCTCGAAGGTATCGGCACGCAAAAAATTGATCACGCATCGCCGAAGGCCGGGCTTGAGGAGGGCCCTGTATCCGACGACGGCGGATCGCCTCAGGCCTCGATACTCTGGTGCCGTTCCTGTGGACGCGATCTCAGGTCGACTAGAGGGCTACCTTGCTCACTCGACGTGCACTTCCTCCGCTCACCCTGGAACAGGCTGTAGCCCTCCCGCTCTTCTAGGTAGCTCAGCAGGTCCACAAGGTGGCTCTGGGCGTCCGCCAGTCGTTCATTTCCCACGATGTCGTGGACAGCATCCGCGGAGCGCAGCGCGTTGAGGCTCTGCTTCACGGACTCGCTATCCGACATGGGGGGCGACCCCAGAAGCTCCTTGAACTCGTAGAAGGAGATTGTGTCTAGCTCGCGGCCGAACTCCCCCTCGAGACTGTGCATCACGATCTTACCGAGCGCTTTCTGTTCGGGGATGAAGAAGTTGAACGGGCCCACCGGACGTTTCGAGTTGGAGGTGGAAAAGGCCCGGCGACTCGCCGTCACGAGCCTGATTACTTCGGGGTCCTGGGTGTAGGGACCGTAACGGTTAACGGCCGCCGACCATCCGAAAAATCGGACGATGAGGTAGAGGGTCTCCTCCGCGTAAGCACCGTCTGGGTAACGTCTTCGGAGCGAGCCGAGCCCATCGAGCTCCAGGATCTTGTAGATGCGGCTTTGGAGCTCCTCGCACGCCGAGAGGAAGGGGCTGACGTACAGCGCCGCCATCCTCGATCGCTCCCTCTGGCGTTCCCGCTCATGGTCGTGCGCCCAAGTCCAAAACGCCCACACGGCCGTTGCCACTGGGATGAGCCACTGCATGGGAATCCTCTTTGTTCTCGCCGGATTTGCTGCGTAGCGAGTTGACGGTATACCCGGCACACTGCGAAGTCAACTTGCCGCCAGCGGATAAAGGATAGGAAATTCAATCGCCTGAGATGTCTGTTCGCCAGCCCGCCTTGGTGGAACGACTTTTTTCGGTGACTTGCCGACGTCCCTGACGCCGGCAGGTGAGGAACTGTGCCGGGGTGTCGAAGACACCCGGTTCTGCACCTTACTCCGGTTTCGGATGGGCCTCTTCCACGGGCCATCCATTTTTCAGCCAAGCGGTCATGCCCCCGCGCACCACGTGCACGTCGGCGAAACCGGCCTGCGACAGCTGGCGCGCGGCCTCGAACGAGCGCCTATCTGTGCGGCAGACGAGCGCAACGGGCCGCTCCAGATGGGGCGCCAGTTCCTCGATTCGGTCCTTCAGCTCCTCGAGCGGGATGTTTCGGGACCCTGGGATGTGTCCCTGCTCGCCCACGTAGTCCTCCGCGGTGCGAACATCCAAGATGAGCAGATCTTCCTGCTGTTCTCGGCGTGTCTTCAGTGCTTCGACGCTTAGCGTTGGCCCGCGCCGCAGCCGGCCGACGAGCCGGGGTAGGAAAGCCACGGATGCCAACAGGGCCAGAGCGAGCAGGCCCTTCTGGATAAGGCCTTCGCTGCCCGCCACCGCCTCCCGTCCGGCGTAGCCCAGATAGGTGTAGGCGATGGCGCCCGGCAGCATGAACAGATAGGTGGCGAGCAGGTAGTGGGAGAAACGAATGCGGGTGAGCCCCAACGCGTAGTTGAGGAGGTTGAAGGGGAACAGAGGTACGAGCCGGACGAAGGCGATGAAACGCCAGCCCTCGCTCTCCACGCCTTTTTTGAGTTGCGCGAGACGGCCGCCCACCTTGTTCTCGACCCAGTCGGATGCGAGGTAGCGGGCCAGCAGAAAGGCGAAAGCGGCCCCCAGGGTAGCGCCTGTCAGGTTGTAGAGGGTGCCCCACACGGGTCCGAAAAGCGCGCCGCCGGCAAGCGTGACCACCGAGCCGGGCAGGAACAGCACCGCAGCCAGGGAGTAAAGGAGCATGAACAGCAGAGGTCCCGCTGCTCCGGCATCATCAATCCAGCCCTCCAGGGCAGCGGCGTCGAAACGGTCGCGGTAGAGCAGCGCCAGTGCGATTCCGGCAATCAGAACCAGGAGCAGGGCGGCGCGGAAGATCCTATTGCCCATCGCCCGCCTCCCGATCCCTTGGCTGCGACCACTCGCGGCGGTTGATGGCGTAGCCGGTCACTCGGCCGACGAAGGGCAGGGCGAGCATGCCCGGCAGCCGGTCGACCTGTTTCGGGTCACGGTAAACGTGGATGCCGATGCTCATGCCTTCGTGTCCCCCGCGGGGCTGATTCCGGTAAGTTCCGAACAGCCGGTCCCACCAGGGCAGGCTGAATCCGAAGTTCGAGTTGGCCTCGTCATCCTCCACCGAGTGGTGAACGCGGTGCATGTCGGGCGTCACGACGATGAGCCGCAGCCAGCGGTCCAGCGATGCGGGCAGGCGAACGTTGCCGTGGTTGAACATGGCGGTGGCGTTGAGGACCACCTCGAAGATCACAACCGCCACGACCGGCGGTCCGAGTACCGCAATGGTGGCGAACTTGATTAGCATGGACAGGATGATCTCCAGCGGGTGGAAGCGGGCGCCCGTGGTCACGTCGTAGTCGAGGTCTGCGTGGTGGACCCGGTGCAGACGCCACAGGGCCGGCACCGCGTGCACCATGACGTGCTGGAGATAGATGACGAAGTCCATCGCGACGACGGATCCGACAACAGCGACCCAGAAGGGTACTTCCACGTAGTTGAAGATTCCCCAGCCCCGCTCGACGGCGAAGGCCGCCATACCTACGGCTGCAGCGGGGAACAGCAGGCGCAGGAGCAAGGTGTTCAGGAAAACCAGCCCGATGTTATGGCCCCACCGAGTCGCCTTCGGGACGCTGAGCCGTCGACGCGGTGCCAGAACCTCCCACAGGGCAACGAGACCGAAGACCCCGAAAAAGAAACCGAGGCGGACGGAAGGCTCGTGGCTCATGATCCAGGTGTCGATGTCCAAGGTGCTTTCCTCCAGCGCCGGTGGTGCTTCGCCAGACCTTAGGTATACTGGAAACGCTTTCATCTATTATTCAATAGAGTACTTGAATAATGCGGATATAGGAGCTCCGGTGTCAAGCAACAACTTCAAGCACGACCTGTTCAACCAGTTCGCCCGGGTGGCCAAGGCCCTGGCCAACGGTTACCGGTTGGAGCTCCTGGAGTATCTCGCCCAGGGGGAGCGCAGCGTGGACGCTCTGGCGAGGGCCTCCGGACTCACGGTCGCCAATACCTCGCAACACCTGCAACAATTGCGACAGTCCGGGCTCGTCGCTACGCGCAAGGAGGGTGTCAGCGTCTATTATCGGCTCAGCGGCGATGATGTCGTCGAGCTCTACAACATGTTGCGCCGGGTGGCGGAGCGGCATGTGGCGGAGGTCGACCGGCTTGTCGACACGTACCTCTCGGTCAAGGACAGCCTCGAGCCGGTGCCGGCCCAGGTACTTCTGCAGAGGGTGCGCGATGGGCTGGTGACGGTCCTCGATGTGCGTCCGCCGGAGGAGTACGCTGCCGGCCACATCCCTGGGGCGGTCAATGTTCCGCTGATGCAGCTCGAGCAGAACCTGGGCGCGTTGCCGCAAGGACGTGAGGTCGTTGCCTACTGCCGGGGCGCATACTGCGTGTTGGCGTTCGACGCGGTCGCCCGACTGAGACGGCGCGGCCTCGAGGCGCACCGGTTGGAAAACGGGTTTCCGGAATGGAAGCAGGCGGGGCTGCCCGTCGAAGATTAGGCAAACGGGGCGTCTTTGTTACTCAAGGTCTTTGGCCAGCCTGTTCTTTTCGATCTTCCGGTCCAGCGCCGGCCGGGATATGCCGAGGATCTCGCACGCCTTCCCCTTGTGCCAACGCACGTAGTCGAGAATGGCGTCGACGTGCTCCCGCTCGAGCTCGTCCAGGCTGATCAGCCGCGGTGAGCCGGGTCGGGTCTTAGATTCGTCTGATTCCTGCCCCTCTTCGGAGGCATCGGGAAGCGCCAATAGCTCTTCGGTTATGGTGTCCGTCGGGGCCAGAACAGCCGCGCGGGTTAGTATGTTCTCCAACTCTCGGATGTTTCCCGGCCAAGGGTAGTCTTTGATCCGCCGCCAAGCGCTTTCGGCGATGTGCCTGACCGACGTGTGTTGGTTTGCGTTGATCTTTTTCGACAAATGCTCCGTGAGCAGCGGCAGATCCTGTGCACGCTCGCGCAGGGCCGGCAAATGGATATGAACCACGTTTAGCCTGTAGTAAAGGTCTTCGCGAAACTGTCCCTGGCGGATCATCGTCTTGAGATCGCGGTTGGTGGCGGCGACGATGCGGGCGTTGGAGTGCAACGTCTGGGTCCCGCCGACGCGATCGAAGGTGCCTTCCTGAAGCACGCGAAGGAGCTTTGCCTGTAACGAGGCTGGCATATCACCCAACTCATCGAGGAAAAGGGTTCCGTCCTCAGCCAGCTCGAACTTCCCTTCCTTGCGCGTCACGGCACCGGTGAAGCTCCCCTTCTCGTGGCCGAACAACTCGCTCTCCAGCAGGTTTTCAGCAAGTGCGGAGCAGTTTATGGGGAGAAAGAGGCCCATTTTTCCGGAATGGTGGTGGATGGCGCGTGCCACGACCTCCTTTCCGGTGCCGCTTTCGCCGGTGATCAGAACGGGTGCGCTGCTGTCTGACACCTTGCCGATGGTCTTGCAGATACCCAGGATGGCCGGGCTGTTGCCGACGATCTGGCCCACATCTATCCTGTAGTCGTCCGTGTCGGTGATCGCGGAAACTTGGCGCGACAGGCGGTGGTTGTGCAGGGCATTGGTCAGGGTGATCTCCAACTCCACCTCGTTCATGGGCTTGCGGATGAAGTCGTAGGCCCCCCGACGCATGGCCTCGATTGCCAGGGCGTTGTCGCTGACCCCGGTGATCATGATTACCGGCGGGGAGGGTGGCTGGGTGGCGATTTCCTTCAACAAATCCAGCCCGAGGCCATCCGGCAACTGCTGGTCCAGCAGGATGGCGTCAGGGGCGTTGTCGGCCAACCATTGCCTGCCATGCTCCAGGCTGCGGGCGATTTGCGGCTCATGGCCGCGGTCCTCCAGGTGCATGACCAGCAGCTCGCCAAATACTTCGTCGTCTTCGATAATAAGAATCTTCGCCATTTTCCAGGACCTTTCCCCAGTAAATCGGCGCCAAAGGCGCACTGTGTTCCGTCTGCTCTGTGGAGGTTGTCGCAAGAGGCGACAGCCTCTGCCGTGCAGGGACGCACCGCCATTTTCGACGGTAGCAAGCCGTAGAAAATGAAGGAATCGGGAGATCGCATTTTTCCGATCCCGAGTCGCACAAGCCCATGGAAGGGCTCTTACGACGCACTCCCCTGGAGGATCGCAGAGGTGACGGGTTGGTGTGTGAGCCGCGATATTAACGCCTTGTCCCACTGTGTGGACCAACAGGATCCCAGGGGTGTTCCCGAGATCAGCCTCTTCGAACCGGAGCGATGCTATGACTTCCTTGCTCAGAAATCTGGAGTGGAAACCCTCGACGGTATCCTGGCTCAGCTTCGTCCTCATGGGCTTGATCGTCGCGGGCGTCGGCCTCTCCGGGACCGGCCACGTTGTCGACTACCTCGAGGAGCGCTTGACCGCCCACGGCATCGAGCACAGCCAGGAGGTGGCCTCCGCCCTTGTACCACGACTCAGGCCGAGCTTCGAGGCCGGGGGAGGCAATCTGACAAACGCCCTGTCGCGTGCCATCGAAGACTATAACGCTTTCGGCTACCGAATCTTCGTCGTCGACCGCCAGCGCCGGACGGTGGTTGCCGACAGCGATATGACGCTCTCCTCGGAGCTGCCCACTGAGCAAAGCTGGCTGGCGCACGCGGTCCGTCTCGGCGGTTCCCGGGAACCTTTTTCGATGCAGACCGGTGCGGCGCAGGCCATGGGGGAGGACCGTCATCCGATGCTGATCTGGCTCCAGGCGATGCCTGTCACCGAAACGGACCGGTGGCTTCTCGGCGTCGGAAGGGATCAGAAGACCTTGACCGATTTCATGGGCGATCTGCACTGGCACCTGGACGCGGTCATGCTTTCGACCTATGTGCTCATAACCCTTCTGGGTTATTACGCCATGCGCAGCATCGGCAGGGCCTACGAGCGGCGGTTGGAATCCCAGGTTTTGGCGAGGACCCGGGAGCTGGAGGCGGCACACGAGGAGATGCTGCACAAGGCCAGGCTTGCAACGATCGGTCAAACCGCGTCGGTGCTCACCCACGAGATGCGCAACCCTTTGGCGTCCATCAAGCTCGCCCTGTCCGGCCTGAAGGGCTCAGGAAATCTTGAGAACAGGGAGCGCCGTCGCGTCGATCTGGTGTTGGGCGAGGTGGACCGCCTGGACGCCCTGTTGTCCGAAACCCTCGATTATGTCCGACCAGTGAAGCTGTCCGCAAATCCGGTGGTGATGGACGCACTGCTGAGCCAAGTATTGAAGCAGCAGGAGCCCATCATGAGAGAGAAGGGCATCCGGCTTGAGCGAAAGGTCTGCGACGATGGTACCGCCACCCGATTGGACGAGGCGCAGATGCACCAGGTGCTCCTGAACCTGCTCAAGAACGCCATCGAGGCCAGCCCGCCGGGCGGCGTGATCGGGATTTCGCTGGGGCGGGAAGGGGAGGATCTCGTCCTCGAAATGACCAATGGCGGCGACGCCCTAAGCCCGGAATCTTTGCGACGGGCATTCGACCCCTTCTTTTCCACCAAGCCGAAGGGCACCGGTCTCGGTCTCGGGCTGGTCAAGCGTGTGGTTGAGGAGCACGGGGGCACCGTGGAGCTGAACAGTGACGCGAAAACCGGCAATCGGTTGACCTTGCGCTTGCCATTCGTGGCTTCCTGATCCTTTTCCGCCCCCTCCCTGCCAAAGGCGGGCCTCGGCGACCACTCTAAGCCCACACCTGCAAAATCCGGACAGTCGGGGTCTATGCGCGCGTAACCCTGTCTGCCGCGCCTTTCGATTCGCTGCGCATTGCAACTCGACGGGCTCAGCGAAGTCTGAGCCGGACGTACTCCGCAGGTCGGTCAAGGGAAATACCTCGGCGAGGCTCCCGCGGCCCACATCAAAGCGATTCGACGAAACATGGAATATTTCCTCGATTCGTTAAATGGCCTATCCCTCCTTGCTTTGTCGCAAACGGAACGAGTTTGTTCATCCCATTGAATAATAAATAAAAAAACAGCCAGTGAAGTCTGGCACGGCGCCTGCAGTATCCCTGGCGAGCGTTCACGACAGCGCTCTATCCTGTTGTTTATGGAGATTCTCAATGACGCAAGTACTGCAGGTCGTAGGTAGTCCAAGTCTTGGTGGAGCCGAGCTCTTCTTCTCCAAGCTGGTGAATGGACTGCACGAGCAGGGGACGGAAGTGGCGGTTCTGGCGCGCGCTCGCAGCGGCATCGCGGAACGAATCCACCCCGGCGTCCGATGTCTGCATCTGCCCATGCGCAATATGGTGGATTACTACTCCCGGTGGCGGATCTCCTCGATCGTCGCCGATCTCAAGCCGTCCGCTGTTCAAACCTACATGGGCAGGGCTACCTGGCTGACACGTCTCTCGGATCGAAAGGGGCCGGTTCATCTGGCCCGTCTTGGCGGCTTCTATGGCCCTAAGCGCTATCGTCACGCCCACTACTGGGTCGGTAATACGCCGGCCATCTGTGACCATCTTCGGCGCCATGGCTTTCCTTCCCACCGGATTAGGCATATCCCGAATTTTGTGGAGCCGGCCAAGACGGCAACGCCGGACGAGACCCTCCGGCTGCGGCGGCAGATCGGAATTCCGGAGGATGCGCTGGTGGTGATGGCCGCCGGTCGCATGGTTGAGAAAAAGGGGTTCCAGGATCTCTTGTTCGCCTTCGCGGGGCTTCCCCGGTCCGTTCGCGGACGCCCCCTGTTTCTGTTGATTCTCGGCGGCGGTGAGGACTTCCTGAAGCTTCGTGCCCTGGCCTGTCAGTTGGGCGTGCAGCAACGTACCAGATGGCCCGGATGGCAGGCGGATCTCGGTCCCTATTATTCCATGGCGGATGTCTTCGTCTGTCCGTCGAGGCACGAGCCGTTCGGCAACGTCATCTTGGAGGCGTGGAGTTACGGGGTCCCGGTCGTTTGTACCCATACCCACGCCGCCCGTGAGCTCATCGAGCACGGCCAAAACGGGCTTGTCGTTCCCGTGCAGCGTCTGAAAGCCATTGCCGGGTCACTGCTGTCCCTCTTAGAGGAGGATGCCTCAGCACCGTCTCAGTTGGTCGAAGGTGGCCAAACAACACTCAAGGCGCGCTTCGGCAAGAGCGAGGTAATCGAGTCCTATCGATTCCTCTACCATGAGCTTGCGACGCGCGGTGTTCCGGCGATCGCTCGTCGTCGAGGGGTCGTGTTTCCCCCTTCCGCAATGCTGAGCTCTTGCGTTGTGCAATCAGATGCCAGTGTGGAGCGATGCACACATGATGCACGGCCATGAATTCGGCGGCGATTCGCTTCATCTCATTCCCGGTTACGGCCACGGCCTGTTCGGCCTGCTGGTCTGGGCGCTTGTCATCATCGCCCTGGCTGTGCTGATCGGATCCCTGTTCAAAAAGAAAGACTGAATCACGTCTAAACGATCAGGAGGTATAGGCCCGTACAGATCGACTGCGAACAACTCGTGTTAGCCAGCAATTTACATTCGATTCTTTCGATAGACCTTCGTGGAGTAGATCCAATGATCAAAAAACAGCTTGTCCCAATGGCCCTTTCCGCATTGCTCGTGGCAACCCCGCTTGTGATGGCCGAAGAAGCTCACCATCCGGAGCAGAGCGCCGAGGATGCCGCGTCGGAATCCACCGCGGTTGCCCCGGCCACTCAGGCATCGGACGATGCTGCGCCCGCCGGAACCGGCCCGGTGACGCCGAAAGCCCCGGGGATGATGCCGCCTGGAATGTCCGGGCAGGGCGGCGGCATGATGATGCCGGGAATGATGCAGAAGGGAATGATGGGCGGCATGCAGGGCATGGGGGGTGGTCCCGCCGGCGGCATGATGAAAGGCGGCCCGGGCATGATGGGAATGGGCGGTACGATGGGCAAGGGAGCAATGATGGATAGAAAGATGATGGGCTGTATGCAGGGTATGGGCGGCGGCATGATGCAGAAGGGAATGATGGGTGGCCACGCCATGATGCAGAAGCACCAGCAGGTGGTGAACCGCCTGGACCTGATTGATGCACGCTTGGCCAAGATCGAGACGCTGCTCGAGCGGTTGATGCAACGCTAGAATCCTCTCCTACCGGATGCGCCGGGTCCCGCGCCCGGCGGACGCTTGGTTTCCCGGTTTGAGGAGCGAGCCATGAACAAGCCGTTTCTGTCCCTGCTCATACTATGGGTTCCGTTTGCATTCGCGGAGCCGCCGCCCATGCCGCCGCGCTTCACGCCCGACAAGGATGCCGAGGAACTGTTGCGCGATTATCCGTTGGGGGTGATTACCGAGCTCGCGGCTTACTCACATCACGGGCATCCCGACCACAAGATTACGCTGCCGAACGGTCTCGAAGGGTGGGTCTACGAGATCTACGGCGATCGGGAGATTCGGACGTACGTGCAGCCTGGCGGTAGCGAAACAGAGGTTGAGGAAACTCCCGGAGCCTCGCCAAAGTGGTCCTTCGTGTTGGTGTTTAGTGCGGACGGCACCGTGATCGACGTGCTCTACGACGGTAAGCACCCGCGGCTTGGATTGAGCGCCTTGCAGGTGCAACGTCGCATCGAGCCGGCGGCACAGAAACTCCCCGGTGTGGATCATGGCAAGCACTTCGCGCCTGGAAGCTCCCAAGATCGCTACTGAAAGGAGGTATTCCGCCATGAAACCTGTCCGGATCGCCGTAATCGTCTTGCTTCTCGCCGCGGGAGGCGCTCTCGCGTTCGCCTACTCCGGTGTGTTCGACGTAGCGGCCACCACACGCGACGCGGCAGTCCTGCGCTGGATACTAGAGACCACCAGAGAACACTCGGTCCGCAGCCGGGCGGCGGCGATCGTCGTGCCCGAATTATCCAATGAAGACCGCTTGTCTGGAGGGGCCAAGGCCTTCGAAGAGATGTGCGCGGGCTGTCACGGCGCCCCGGGACGAGAACCCTTTCTGGGGGCGGGGGACATGAATCCGCCGCCTCCGGATCTCGCCGGCATCGCCGCTGAACGCACGCCCCAAGAGCTCTTCTGGGTGGTAAAGAATGGACTGCGCATGACCGGCATGCCCGCCTGGGGACCCACGCACGACGATGAGCAGCTCTGGGATCTGGTTGCATTCATGGGGCGGCTGCCGCGGCTTACGCCGGACGGGTACAGGGCGCTTGCCGAGGGCCCAGGAACCGACGGTCATGACCACGAGCACGGAGTCGCTGCCCACGCTGATGCCCGGACGACGTTCGTCGACGCGCGCGTTTCGGAGAGTGCTGGTTCGGCTAGGGAAGCGGGGCACGCGCACGCTGAACCCGCTGGTCATGCACATTGACTCGAAGCCGAAAGCTCGCATTTTCCATAAGACTCGCATGGGCACACGGTTGCTCTGCGTTCCTGTCTGGCATGGGGCGCGTTCGCCCTGGTTTCCGCCATATTTGTCTTTGTTCCGGAAATAGACCTTGTGGTTACGCAGCTCTTTTTCACGCCGGGTGTTGGATTCGAGGCGAAAGGAGGGAAGATTGAACGATTGATTTACAGGTCCGTTGGTTTCCTGCTCGTCTTGGGAAACATCATTCTGATTGTACTGTTGTTGTCTGGGCGATTTGCAGGTCGTTTTTGGATCCGGTTCACTGCCAAAGAGCTCGCGTTTCTGCTCCTTTTTCTCGCGTTGGGCCCCGGCTTGATCGTTAATGTCTTGCTAAAGGAAAACTGGGGGCGTGCCCGACCCGCGAACGTTGCGCAGTTCGGCGGTACCAAAGAGTTCACCGCTGCCTTCATCCCATCCGATCAGAAGGGCAAATCGTTCAGCTCGGGACACACCGCTGCGTCGGCGTACTGGATCATTGCCGCACTCCTATTAGCTCCTCCGGGGGCTCCTCGGCGAATCTGGATCTTAGGCGTCGCGGGTGCGTACAGTCTTGCCGTTTCGTGGATGCGAATGGCCGCGGGAGGCCACTTCCTGAGCGACATCATGGCTTCCTATTTCATCATGGCGATCCTGGCGCTCGTGCTGTACGAGATCGTCTATAAGAGAGGCCGATCGGTAATTTGATACAGGTTACGGTGTCGTCGTGAAGTTGCGTCACCAGCACACGGCCATATGTACACACAGCTAGAATTGCTGCATGTCAGAGTCCTTCAAAGTAGGGTCGGGATTCACCGAGAGGGGTGCGGGCCCTGAGTCCGTCGCCGACCGTTCCTCTCGCCGGCGAGGTCGTTATCGACTGGCAGCTGTCCTTGCCGTTCTGATCCTTCTAGTTGGGGTACTCGCCGCGGTTTCATCGGACGGTGCGTTTGCCGCGCTCCGCGACCCCGATGCGTTCGGTGCGCTAATTGCCCGGCTCGGTTTCTGGGGGCCGGTGGCCGTGATCGCATCGATGACCCTGGCAATCATCTTCAGTCCCCTGCCGAGTGCGCCGATCGCGCTGGCCTCCGGTGCAATCTACGGGCACACGCTCGGAACCGTCTACGTACTGGTCGGCGCCGAAGCGGGTGCCCTGGCTGCGTTTGCAATCGCACGCGTGATCGGCGGAGGGCTGATCGAGCGTTGGCCTGCGGTTGGCCATCTCGACCGCTTGAGGGGCTCCCAGGGAACCCTCATGGCGATCGTTTTCGTCACCCGGCTGATGCCTTTCGTCTCCTTCGATGCCGTGAGCTATGCCGCCGGACTCACCCCGCTGTCGTTCTGGCGCTTCGCGCTCGCCACCCTGGCGGGCATCCTCCCCGCCAGCTTCCTGCTGGCCCACTTCGGCGCCGAGCTGGCGTCGGCCGACGCCGGGCGGGTGGGTCTCGCGCTCCTAGTGCTCGGCCTGGGGGTGCTCGTTCCGCTGTTTCTTCGCCTGATCCGCCAGTTCCGCGGGCGCTGATGCCCGCGGCCTAGGATTCAACGAAGCGTTAAGAAATTCTCCCGTTCGTTAAGAGCACCGGATCGGCCATGGTGGCGACGTTTCCCCCGGGAGAAACCTATCCATCTGTAAACACAGTAAGTTTTTCCTTTCCTGCTGTCTGGCACGTTCGCTGCACAGGACATTTCAGATTCAACGAAAGGGCGGAGCGCGATGTTTCAAGACGGCGTGATCACGACCAGCTTGCTCAGCTTCTTGCCCGGCTACACAACGATCGGGCTGTTGGTGTGGCTGCTGGTAATAATGGGCGTGATCGGTTTTCTCGTGTCGCTGTTAAAGAGGTGAGCGACGCGGCTGCGCGACTCGAAGACCGCATGGCCGAGCCCGGGAGCGGGAACATCCACCCGTTCGAGTATGGCTTCAACGGATTTTGCGAGAACAGGAGATCCAAGATGAAAGATTCCAGATGGAGAGGTCCGCTCCTTGTGGGATGGTTGACGGCACTGCCGCTGTTGGTTATGGGCGGCACCGAAGTCTACGTCCCCCTGGGGAGCGCGAATGCGATAGCGGTAGTGGATGCTGACGCCGATCGGGTGGTGGCCGAGATCCCCGAAGTCAACGCCAGTCATGGCTTGGCCGTGTCCTGGGACGGCCGCTACTTGGTGGCGGGGAGCCTGCTGGAGCATCCCAAGGGCGACCCGCCGCCAAAGCCGAAGGACATGAGCGAGGAAGAGCATGCATCGCATCACGCCTCGCCCAAGGGAGCGTCGGCAAAGGCATTGGGCAAGGCCCAAAGCTCTGGGATGGTCTACCTCATCGACGCCAAGGCGCGGCGCATCCTACGGCACATCGATGTCCCCGGCGCGGTGCACCACGCCCTGGTGACGCCTGACGGGCACTATGCGGTGGTCACGCATCCGGGGCGCGGCAGCGTGAGCATAATCGATATCCACGGCCACAAGCTGCACAAGGAATTGCCCACCGGCCTTACGCCCAACTATGTGGTCACCAAGCGCGACGGCACACGCGTCTACGTGAGCAACGCCGGCGACGGAACGATCAGCGAGATCGACCCGGTGGAATGGACCGTCCTGCGCAAGCTGCCCGCCGGCAAGACGCCCGAGCATCTCGTGCTGTCGCCGGACGAGCGGTACCTGTACGCTGCAAATCCGACCGTTGGTACCGTCTCCCGAATTGACTTGGAGCTCGGCGAAGTTACGCAGCGCTATGGGGTGGGCGGCGAGCCCCACGGGGTCGATCTCTCCGACGATGGCCGACTCCTCTACGCCTCCAACAAGGCGGACAACAAGCTGGTGGTCTTCAATCTGGCGAGCGACGAGCGACGCAGCGTAACCCTCGTGCCTGCCCCTTATCACGTCGCCACCGTCCGCGGCACAGGCAAGGTCTACGTCTCCAGTCGCAAGGAACCGAAGATCTGGGTGCTCGACCAGCAGACGCTGGCGGTGCGCGGCGAGATCCCGATCCGGGGCGAGGGCCATGAGATGGGCGTGATCAACCGCTGAGGTCACGGCTAACGCCGGACCTGCCGGGAGCGCTTCTTGGGCCTTTAAAAAACCATCGATCCGGAGCAAGAGGATGCCAAGAGACCCTGTATGCGGCATGAGCGTCGCGGAAGATGCGCCGCTTCGCGCGGAGCACGGCGGCGAGACGTATCACTTCTGCAGTGAGCACTGTCTACACAAATTCGAGGCCGATCCCGTCTCTTACGTCAGGAAGGATTCGACAGAGGCAGCCGGGGCAACCCGGAGCGACGTGGAATATACCTGCCCCATGCACCCGGAGGTCCGCCAGCAAGGGCCGGGCACCTGTCCCAAATGCGGCATGGCATTGGAGCCCATGGGTACACCGACGGCGGCGACCAAGACCGAGTACACCTGCCCCATGCACCCGGAGGTCGTGCAGGACCACCCGGGCAACTGCCCCAAGTGCGGGATGACGCTGGAGCCGCGTACCGTAGAAGCCCAGGAGGACGACAGCGAGCTGCGGGACATGAGCCGCCGCTTTTGGGTGAGTACCATTCTGGCGATTCCGGTGTTCGTCAGTGCCATGGCAGCGGAGTTCTGGCCGGAACAGATGGCGGACGTCATCGACCCCAAACTGCGCCAATGGATCGAATTGATCCTCGCGACCCCGGTTGTTGTGTGGGGCGGCTGGATCTTCTATGTGCGCGCCCTGCAGTCGCTGATCACGCGCAATCTGAACATGTTCACGCTGATCGGCCTCGGCGTGTCGGTGGCCTGGGGATACAGCGTGGTGGCCGTGCTGTTGCCGGGCATTTTCCCCGCATCGGTGCTCAATGACATGGGCGTGGTGCCGGTCTATTTCGAGGCGGCGGCGGTCATTACGGCGCTGGTGTTGTTGGGCCAGGTGCTGGAACTGCGCGCCCGCAGCCAGACCAATGCCGCCATCAAGCTGTTGCTGGGGCTGGCACCGAAGAGCGCCCGCATCGTGCGCGCCGACGGCAAGGAAGAAGATATTCCGCTGGAACATGTGAAACCGGGCGACGTGCTGCGCATCCGGCCGGGCGAGAAGGTGCCGGTGGACGGCGAGGTGATCGAGGGCGACAGCAGCGTCGATGAATCCATGGTCACCGGCGAGCCGATTCCGGTGCAGAAGATTGCGGGTGAGCGCCTCATCGGCGCCACGGTGAATGGCACCGGCAGCCTGCTGATGCGGGCGGAAAAGGTGGGTGCTGACACCCTGTTGGCGCAGATCGTACAGATGGTGGCCGAGGCCCAGAGCTCGCGGGCGCCGATTCAGAAACTGGTGGATATCGTTTCCGGCTATTTCGTGCCCGCGGTGGTTATCATCGCCGTGATCACCTTCATCGTGTGGGGGCAGTGGGGGCCGGAGCCGCGCCTGGCCTTTGCGGTGATCAATGCCGTGGCGGTGCTGATCATTGCCTGCCCCTGTGCCCTGGGGCTGGCAACTCCCATGTCCATCATGGTGGGCACCGGCCGTGGCGCCATGATGGGCGTCCTGTTCAAGAATGCCGAGGCGCTGGAGGTGATGCGCAAGGTCGACGCCCTGGTGGTGGATAAGACCGGCACCCTGACCGAGGGCAGGCCCGAGCTGGTGGCCGTGGAACCGGTCGAGGGCTTTGATGGCGAGACCGTCCTGCGCCTGGGTGCCAGTCTGGAACGTGCGAGCGAGCATCCCCTGGCCGCCGCCATCGTCAAGGGCGCCGAAGCGCGGGGTGCCAGTCTGAGCAAACCTGAGGACTTCGAGTCCCTGACCGGTCGCGGCGTGAGCGGGCTGGTGGGCGGTAAACAAGTGGCCCTGGGCAACCGCAAGCTCCTTGATGAACTGGGAATCGATGCGACGTCTCTGCAGACCCGCGCTGACGCGCTGCGCACGGAAGGTCAGACGGTAATGTATCTGTCCGTGGACGGCCAGATCGCCGGCCTGCTCGGTGTTGCCGATCCCATCAAGGACTCCACTCCAGAGGCGCTGGAGGTTTTGCACCGGGAGGGGGTGCAGGTAGTGATGCTCACCGGAGACAACCGCACCACGGCGGAGGCGGTCGCCCGCCGGCTCGGCATCGACCAAGTGCAGGCAGAAGTGCTGCCGGAGCAGAAAAGCGAGGTCGTCAAGCGATTGCAGTCCGAGGGACGGGTGGTGGCAATGGCCGGCGACGGTATCAACGACGCGCCGGCCCTGGCTCAGGCCCATGTGGGAATCGCGATGGGGACCGGCACCGATGTGGCCATGGAGAGCGCCGGTGTCACCCTGGTCAAAGGGGACCTTCGCGGTATCGCGAGGGCGCGCCGCCTGTCTCATGCAACCATGCGCAACATCCGCCAGAACCTGTTCTTCGCCTTCATCTACAACTCGCTGGGCGTTCCGATCGCCGCCGGGGTTCTCTATCCGTTCTTCGGCCTGCTGCTCTCGCCGATGATTGCCGCGGCTGCCATGAGCTTCAGCTCGGTCTCGGTCATCACCAACGCGCTACGGCTGCGGGGGGCGCGCCTGTGAGGCAACACCCGCGGCATGGGGCGCACAGGCCCCGTGACCGGGCAGACAATGGAGAGACGCTATGTGCCACCTGGTCCTCTTACTGCCGCTCATCGGACTGCCCGTGTTCTGGCTGTGGCCGCTATCCGTCGCCCTGCCGGTTTATCTTGTGATCCTGCTCCTGTCCGCCTGGGTCTACTATTACGCTATCGTCGCCATGCGCAAGAAGGTCACCGTGGGGCCGGAGACCCTGCCCCACAGCCGAGGCGAGGTGGTGGGCGCGGATGCTGGAGGGTTTTGCGTACGAGTGCAGAGCGAGCTGTGGAGCGCGAGCTCGCGCGAGGCGCTGAAGCCCGGTGATGCCATAGAGGTGGTGGATGTCGACGGCCTTACGTTGAGGGTGACAAAAGTTGGGCAGGCCGGGAGCGGCATCTTGGCGCATGGCTCGGGGCGGCGCGGCTCGCCTTGACTCACCCCGTCTCGGTGATACGGGCTGAGAGACGGCGCTATTCGAGGATCTTTTTCGGGGCGCGAGTCAAGCACGCGGACGGGCGATGCAGGCGTTTCTCCTCGTACTGACCTTGGGCGTGACGGCGGGCTGGATGAGCCGGCGCGTCGGTTTGCCCGCAGCAGTCGGGCAGGTGGCGCTCGGGGCAGTCCTGGGTCCCGCCGTCCTCGGCTGGGTCGCCCCGGACGAGGCCCTGCGCCTGCTGGCCGAGATCGGCGTGGTGCTCCTGCTAGGCATGGCCGGCCTGCACATCGGCCTGGAGAGGCTGGTGGCAGCGGGTTGGCCGGCTTGGTGGGTCGCACTGCTGGGCATCGCGATGCCCCTGGGAGGAGGCTATGTCGCCGCGAGCTGGTGGGGCTCGCCCGAACCCGAGGCCCTCTACGTGGGAGTTGCCCTCGCCGCAACCAGCATCGGCATCAGCGTGCAGGTCCTGCACCAGTTCGGTCTGCTCCGGTCCTGGATCGGCGAGGTCGTGGTCGCGGCGGCGGTCATCGACGACGTCATCGCCCTGTATCTGCTGGCAGTCGCCCACGGCGTGCTGAGCGGGGGCTTTTCCATCTCGCGCCTTGGCGGCTCCCTGGCACTGGCGCTTGCGTCCCTCGGGGCCCTGTTCTGGGTCTCCCGCTGGGCGGCGCAACGGATCGCCGGGAAATCCTTCCGGGCACCGGCAGCGATCGTGCTTATCCTGGCCGCTGGATGGGCCACGGCCGGGCTTGGACTCTCTGCGGTCGTCGGAGGCTTCTTCGCCGGTCTGGGGATCGGTGAGGGAGTGGATCGGCAGCGCCGGGAGCAGTTGACCGGGAGCCTGGATCGGCTGGTCCTGATGCTGGTGCCCTTCTTCTTTGTTTTGATAGGGGTGGCCGCGGAGTGGGATGTGGTTGCGGAACCAGGAATGACCAGCCTGTTTTTGGCCTGCTGGGCGTCGCCCTGGTGGGAAAGATACTGGGCGGCGTGGCGGGCGCCTTCGGCGGCGGTCTCTGGGCGGCCCTGGTCGTGGGGGCCAGCATGGCCCCTCGGGGCGAGGTGGCCCTGGTCGTGGCGGATCTGGGATTCGGGCAGGGGCACCTCGACCATCATGTGTTCGTGACCCTGATTCTGGTGGCAGTCGCTGCCGCCGTGGCGGCGCCCCTTCTGATCGCGGGGGCGGCTTGGCAGTACCGGCGGCACACGGGATGAAGTCCGCGTCGGGTGCGTCTTCAGTGCCGGCATCGCCCGACCGAGCGCATCAATTCGTGACTTAGGGCGGCGAGCGGAAACGAAGCGTATGGGGAATCCCCCTCGCGCCGACGCGCCTCGCTTCGGTCAGCACGCCCAACGAGCGTTATCTCTTATGGAAGAAGCGTCTGGACTCGACAAGCCGACCCCGTCCCCACCAAACCGCGGACTTTCTCTAGGCTGGCGCCTGGCCCTGTCGACAGCGCTGATCATCAGCCTTGTCATGGGCGGCATCTCAGTCACCCAACAGCTTCTCGAATCGAGAAAGGACCGGGAAGTGCGCCGGGAGCTTCTGAAGTTATCGCTGGCCCCGCTTGCGGCACGCCTGGAAACGGCGGTAACACCCGACTCCATGCAGCGGGATGTGGAGGAATTCCATGCGGCCTACGTGAGTAAGGGGTATTCCGTGCACGATGTCGAGCTGCTCGACGCGGCGGGAAGAGAGGTGCTGTCCACAAGGGTCTCCGCGGTCTCCGAGGAGGGCGCGGACTATTTGCGGGCCGAGATCGCAATCGCCTCGCCGCTGCTCGACGGCGGACAAGGCACCCTGGTGGCGCTAAACAACATCCAGGAATACCGCGATGCGGTGCGACGCAACTGGCTGCTGTGGGTCACCCATTTCGCCGTCACGGTAGGCGCCCTATTCCTGTTTCTCGCCGCAGCCATCTATTTCCAGGTAACCAGGCCGGTCAACCGACTGGTGCAGGGTGTGACGAAAATGGAGATGGGCTACTGGGGACCGATCGACATCGGCGGCGGGGCCTGGGAAATCCGCTGGCTGGCCTGGCGCTTCGGCAACATGGCGCAGGAGGTGAGAAACTCAATGACCCATCTGTTCGAGGCCGAGCGCAAGGCCCAGTCCCTGATGCCGGAGCGCGCGGGTATCTTTGCGCCCGCGAACCCGCAACCGCCTCTCGAGTTGGACGCCGCTCCCTCAGATCCAGCCCACTCACCCGTTTTCCGGGAGCTGATGGCAGTCTGCCGGAGACTGGAAGCCGCATCTCCCGATGATCCCCAGGCCGTGCAGCTCGCCCGCGGGGTTTGGCGGCAGGAGGCCCTGGAGGCCAATCGGTTCGGCTTCCACCAGCTCAAGGCCCGGTTGGAGGACGCGGCCTTGCGTCTGATCGAGCCTGACGCATATGCAAGTCTGGACAAGCGTCTCGGCGAGTTGAAGGCGTCCTGGGGGGAGTGGGCGAAGCAACTCCGCAACGACCTGTCGCGGGTGCTGGAAGACAAGGCGATTCCCTGCGTAGGGGTACTGTACCGGGTGAAGCACACGGCCGGGGTCTGGGCGAAGATGCACGGGAAGGGGCTTGGCCTGGACGAGGTCTACGATCTGTTCGCCTTCCGCATCATTGTACCGACGGAGGCCGACTGTTACGCCGCCCTTGGCGTCATCCATCGCGTTTACAAGCCCGAGGTCAGTCGTTTCAAGGACTATATCGCCAGGCCGAAGAGTAACGGTTATCGGAGTGTGCACACTTGCGTGAAGGCGGAAGACGGTCCGGTGTTCGAGGTCCAGATCCGCTCGATGTCCATGGATCGGCAGGCCGAACGGGGTGATTCGGCGCATTGGATCTACAAAAAGGTGGCGCGTGACCAGGGCAGCACGCCGTTTGTCACGCAATGGTGGCAAAAGCTGTGGCGGCGGTCTGGGGAACCCCCTGCATGATCACTCCCCTGGCCACCGCTCAGACAGGCTGTTACGACCTGAGCGGACGCGAGATCCCTTGTGCCGGTAGCGGCCAGGACGCCGAATGGTGCTCAGGGATGGGTTGGCCCGATCCGCGCTTTATTCCCAGTAGCGATTTGGTACAAGACCGGCTGACCGGGTTGTTCTGGACCCGCGACGCCAACATCCCGGAACTTCCCATGACCTGGGCCGAGGCGTTCGCCTATGTGGCCCACATGAACCGGACGCATGCGCTTGGATATGACGACTGGCGGCTGCCGAACCGCCGCGAGCTGCGCAGCCTCGTGAGCCACCAGACCAGCCGGCCGGCGCTTCCGACTGGGCACCCCTTTACCAACATCTTCCCTGGCTGGTACTGGACCTCGACCACTGCGGCGATCAGCCCCGCTCATGCCTGGTATGTGCACATGGAGGGGGCGCGCATGTTCTATGGAGGAAAGGACCAGTCGTTCCTGGTCTGGCCGGTCCGCGGAACCGGAGGCGATGTGTTGCCGGCCACGGGCCAGCGGCTCTGTTACGACGGCCGTGGTATGCCAGTGCCCTGCGCGGGCAGCGGACAGGACGGGGAAACGCACTACGGTCGGCCCTGGCCCGCGCCGCGTTTCCGGATGAAGGGGGTGTGCCTGCTCGACGGACTGACGGGACTCGGCTGGCGACGCGACACGGACCTGACCCGCGGGCCGGTCGCCTGGGAGGATGCGTTGGCGGCGGTGGAACGGCTCAATGCTGGGCGCAAGGGTACGCAGAGGTGCTGGCGCTTGCCCAACATCAACGAGCTGGAGTCCCTGGTCGACTGCGCGGAGCATAGCCCGGCATTGCCGCGGGAGGCGGCCTTCGAAACACTCTGTTCGGGCTATTGGTCCTCCACGACAAGCGCTTTCGAGCCCGACTGGGCCTGGGCGCTCTATCTGGACAAGGGTGCCGTGGGCGTGGGGCAGAAGGCCGGTGCCCACTTCCACGCCTGGGCCGTGCGTGGCGAGTAATGGTGTTCCGACTCCAAGCCGTTTAACGAAACGTGGAAAAAAGCGCTCGGAACTCCTGTTCTTGGCTGCGGTCGATCGCCCGCCGTCACCGGTTTTCAGATCGTACTGGCGGGCAAACCCGTTCCCGCGATCGGGGCAGGCAGCGGTGGCAGCTCAGTTTCTCCTTCGCCTGAGCTCAAGTCTTGGCGCGACGACGGAGATATACGGTCGCCACGGAGAACGAATCACCCCGCATGAGGATGAATCGAATGAAAACGAGCATCATAGATGTCCAGGGCCTGTTGTCAGTACTGAGCGCGAGAGGTGTGGAGAAGCAGCTTGTGCGGCTGCCGGGCGTGACCAGGGCGGAAGTCAACTACGTGGCAGGCAGCGCCACCGTGAAGTACGACGAGACGGTCACCGATCTCAATGCGATCAAGGGCAGAGTACGCGAGTGCGGCTACCACTGCGCTGGCGAACAGACGCCGAAGCACGTCTGCGTTCCGGCGGACCCGCCGGTCGAGGCGGCGCTACTGCAGCCAGCTCACGCGACCCTCTCTATGAAAGGCCATGCCCAGCACGAGCTGCCGGCCGTATCCGCCGAGCTCGCGGCTGGCCGGAGGGAAATGGATGCCGTGGTCCACGAGATGGGGCACGGCGGCGGCATGGACATGCAGGCCATGGTGCGCGACATGCGCAACCGCTTCTGGGTTTGCCTGATCTTCACCATCCCGATCTTTATCTATTCACCCATGGGCGGGTTGTTCACGCCGCCGGCGCCGCCCTTCGGCCTCTCCCTCAATCCGTGGCTGTTCATACTTGCGACTATTGCCGTGATCTGGCCCAGCTGGCCGTTCTTCGTCGCCGCCTGGCGCGCGCTCAACAACGGCGTGCTCAACATGGCGGTTTTAGTGGTGCTTTCGGTGGGCACCGGTTACCTGTTCAGTCTCGGTGCGACCTTTTTCTTTGAAGGGGTACAGTTCTTCGAAGCGGTGGCGGTGCTGCTGGTGTTCATCCTGCTCGGCCATTGGCTGGAGATGCGCGCCCGCGCCGGCGCCTCGGACGCCATTCGCTCGCTCATGGACCTGGCACCGCCCAAGGCCATCGTGCTGCGCGATGGCACGGAGGTGGAGGTTCCCACTGCCGAGGTTCTGAAAGATGACGTGGTGGTGATCCGCCCCGGCAACAAAATCCCGGTGGACGGCGAGGTGCTGGAGGGCGAGTCGCAGGTGGACGAGTCCATGCTCACCGGCGAGTCCATGCCCGTGGCTAAGAAACCGGGCGATACGGTGATCGGCGCCACCATCAACAAGAGCGGCAGCTTCAAGTACCGCGCCACGAAGGTGGGTGCCGAAACGGCATTGGCGCAGATCGTCAAGCTGGTGCAGGAGGCGCAGAACTCCAAGGCTCCGGCACAACTCTTGGCGGACAAGGCATCCCAGTGGCTGGTGGTGATTGCCATTGTCATCGGTCTTCTCACCTTCTCGGTTTGGTTCTGGGGGCTGAATGCAACGCTGTTGTTCGCGGTGACGCTCACCATCACGGTGTTCGTCATCGCCTGTCCCGATGCTCTCGGGCTTGCGACGCCCATGGCGGTGATGGTGGGGACCGGCCTCGGCGCTAGGAACGGCATCCTGTTCAAGAACGCCTCCGCGCTGGAGGACGCCACCAGGCTCGATGTGGTGGTGTTCGACAAGACCGGCACCCTGACCATGGGCGAGCCCCAGGTGGTGGAGTTGGTGGCGGCGCCGAATTCGGATCAGGACGTCGTACTGGGCCTGGCCGCCACGGTGGAGCAGGGCTCTGACCATCCGCTGGCCCAGGCCATCCAGCGCCGTGCCGAGGGGCTGAAGCTGGAGTCGCTAGAGAACTTCGTCAACATCGAGGGCAAGGGCGCGCAGGCTGCGGTGGGCGGCAAGACGGTATTGCTCGGTAACCGCCGCCTGATGGATGAAGAGAAGGTCGGTATGGCGGGCCTGGCGGAAGAGGCCGCCCGCCTGCAGGGCGCCGGCCAGACCGTGGTGCACGTCGCCCATGGCGATACATTGGTGGGCCTGATCGCCATCGCCGATGCGCCGCGCCCCACGGCCGCGGCGATGGTGAAAAAGATGCACACGCGCGGCGTGGAGGTGGCGATGCTCACCGGCGACAATCGGGCCACCGCCGAGCGCGTCGCCGGGGAACTCGGTATCGGCACCGTAATCGCCGATGTACTACCGGGGCAGAAGGCGGACAAGGTCAAAGAGCTGCAGGCCCAACGCAAAAAAGTGGGCATGGTGGGTGACGGCGTCAACGACGCCCCGGCACTCACCCAGGCGAACGTGGGTTTTGCCATCGGCGCCGGCACCGATGTGGCCATGGAGAGCGCCGACGTGGTGCTCATGAAGAGCGATCCCTTCGACGTGCTGGGGTCGATCGAGCTGTCGCGGGCCACGCTGCGCAAGATGCACCAGAACCTGTTCTGGGCGGTTGCCTACAACGTGGTCGCGTTTCCGGCGGCGGCAGGCCTGTTCTACCCCTTGACCGTCAGCCCTGAGGTCGCGGCACTGGCCATGTCCGGCAGCTCGGCCCTGGTGGCGGTGAACGCTCTGCTGCTGAAGCGTACGCGGCTCGAGGGGATTCGGCGGCCGGCTGAACAACCCACCGTGGCACCGGCGGAGGAGCGGAGCGTGCTGGCGAGGGAAGAGTAACAGTGTCCGAAAGACCGCCGGTTCGCAGCGGTTTAACGATTCGTCGATTTTTTCAACGCTCCGTTGGATGCTCACTCGTTAGCAGGGTCCCCCGTTACCAGCGTCCCGCACGTAACTGACTGATATTCCAAAGCTGAATTCCAAGGGCTGTTCCTGGCACGAGGGATGCTACGGTACAGACAGGAGAACGGACCGGAGCATGCAAGGCATTGGATATGAGCACGGCATCCTACGACTACGGCATGTGGGTGGTGGCGGCCTTCAACGTGGGGCTGTTCCTGTTCTTCGTGTTGAGCTTCCTCGCGCCCAGAGGGCGAGCGGAATGGCGCAACATGGGGGTGGTGGTCGCCTTTCTGGTGGCCCTGTTCAGCGAGATGTACGGTTTTCCCCTGACCATCTATTTGCTCACTGCCTGGCTGGGAGACGCCTATCCGGCCCTCGACCCGTTCAGCCACAAGCTCGGCCACCTCTGGGTGGTGGTGCTGGGAGGCTCGGATCTCGCCTGGGTGCTGGTCATGGCTCTGAGCCTTGCGCTGATGTTGGCCGGCTACCTACTGCTTTCCAGGGGCTGGCGACAGGTGCACGGCGCCCGCGGGCGGATGGTCACCGACGGTCTTTACGCCTATGCGCGCCACCCCCAGTACACGGGCCTCTTCCTGCTCATTGCGGGCTTCCTGGTGCAGTGGCCGACGCTGATCACCGTGCTGATGGCCCCCGTACTCCTCTATGCCTATGTTCGCCTCGCCGGGCAGGAGGAGGGCGTCATGACCGAGCGCTTCGGCGATGCCTACAGACGCTACGCGGAGCGGGTGCCGCGCTTTTTTCCGCCGGCGGCTCGATGGGGCGCCTTTCTCTCCGCCGAGGTCCCGGACTATGCGGCAGAAGGAGGTGAGCGATGGAAGGGCTTCTGAGTCCTGAGTCTGCTTCTCTTCGGCGGTCTGTTCTTTCTGATGATGCGCTACGGCTGTGGCGCCCACGTGATGCACGGTGGGCCTGGCCACGGCGGTAAGGCCGACGTCGAAGAAACTGACCACGTGGATCCGGTCTGCGGCATGTTAGTGGACCCCGACACCGGCTACGGCAAGATGCACCAGGGACGGCTATATCGCTTCTGCTCCAGGGACTGCCTGGACAAGTTCGAGTCCGAGCCGGCTCGCTACGCCGGCGCCAAGCAACTGGAGATCAAGTCATGAAACAAGGCGTTTCACTCTTGGCGGTGGGTCACGCGACCAGCCTGCTCCTCGCCATCACCTTCGCAGTGTGCGTGGTCTTCGACCTGCTGTTTCCGGAACACGCCATGTTCGAGGCGTGGCGCAAGCTGCTGCCGGGCTTCGAGTGGCTGAGCTGGGGCAGCTTCTTCCTGGGACTGGTCGAGAGCTACGGTTATGGCTGGTACTTCGCGCTGATCTGGGTGCCGCTGTATAACTTCTTCGCGCTGCGGCGCGGGGGCCAATCCGAGACTCCGTAGGAGGTGTACACCATGCAGGTCGAATGTCCCGTCTGTCACATGCAGGTGCCGCCCGATCATCTGGCACTGGTCTACCAGCGCATGCAATTCGCCTTCTGCTCCGAGCAGTGCCGGGAGCGCTTCCAGGCCACCCCGCACCTCTACATTGGTGTTCCTGGGCAGAAGGCGGCAAAACAGGAGGGCCGGGAGGTGCTTAAGCACCGATGCCTCCGGCTTGACGAGCCGCTTTCGCCGGAACAGACGCAGATTCTGGAAGATGCAGTCACCACTATGATGGGCGTCAAGCAAGTGGTCGTCGAGAAAGACGAGGTGAAAATCACCTACGACTTCCTCGAAGCGACAGAGGAGCAGATCGAGCGGACGCTGCTGGAGGCCGGCGCCCGCCTGGGCAGCGGCTGGACGGAGCGGCTGCGCCGCGCGTTAGTGCACTACACCGAGGAATGCGAGGCCCTGAATATGGAGGTGTCGAACCAGAGCCATCATCATTAATGGCGTGAGGACAAGAAGACCATGCTCCAGGCAAAGCTTGCCGCATCGGGAATGAAAGACATCCTCAATCGTCCCGAAATCGGGGGCGAGCTAGGAAAGGTAGAAGGGGATACTCGCGACCAACGCGGTAGGGCGCACGGCGTCCATCGCGTCTGATCTTTCCTGGGATGGTCGTGCTTCCCGTAGCGCGTTCGAACCGGCTTTGAGGAATGTCAGAAAGCTCCTTGATGCGTTGAACCGGTCGTGATCAGTTGCACCGTGCAACTTCCTGAGGTGACGGCCGATGGGTGAGAGTGCTCTTGACGCAATCATCATATTGCTCGTGGGGTCCGTCATCGCTGTTGCCGTGTTTCGGCGTCTGCGATTTCCTTCCATCCTGGCCTACCTGCTGGTCGGTCTAATAACGGGACCGCATGGACTGGCTTGGATTCCGCATACCGACGATACCCATTTTCTTGCCGAGTTCGGCATCGTTTTTCTGTTGTTCAGCATAGGGCTCGAGTTTTCCATGGCGCGGATCGCGTCCATGAAAAAGGAAGTCCTCGGGCTCGGTGGGGCGCAAGTCGTGGTGACCACTATCCTGGCCGGCACAATCGCCTGGCTGCTCGGGCTGAGGTTCGAGGGCGCCATTGTCGTGGGCGGTGTGCTGGCGATGTCATCCACGGCGATCGTGATCAAGCAGCTCAAAGATCAACAGGAATTGGGGCTGCCGCATGGCAGGCTGTCCATCGCAATTCTGCTGTTTCAGGATATCGCGGTGGTGCCTTTTCTCATTATGATTCCGGTGATGGCCGGAAGCCCCGAGACCTCGCTCGCGTGGGAGTTGGCATGGGCGCTGGGTAAGGGCCTGTCGGTGATCGCGCTCATGCTCGCCGTCGGTTGGTGGGTGCTGCGGCCGCTGTTCGGGGTCATCGTCTCTTCCCGCTCATCTGAGCTCTTCACCTTGACGGCCCTGCTCTTTGCGATGGCGGCGGCCTGGTTGAGCCATTTCGCGGGCTTGTCTTTTGCTCTGGGTGCCTTTCTCGCGGGCATGATCCTGGGTGAGACGGAGTTCCGGCACCAGATCGAGGCGGATATTCGCCCTTTCCGTGACGTGTTGCTGGGCCTGTTCTTCGTGACCATCGGCATGATGTTGGACGTTCATGGTTTGCCGGTGACGGCGCACTGGGTCCTGCTGCTGGTGGCAGCCCTTATCCTGTTCAAGACGGCCGTGATAGCGGGACTCAGCCTGTTGTTCGGTTCGCCGGCGGGTGCGGGTATCCGTACCGGTGTGGTGCTCGCGCAAGGCGGGGAGTTCGGACTTGCGCTGCTGATGGTCGCATTTTCCGATGGTCTGCTGGAGACCGGCGTAGTTCAGATTGTGCTCGCGGCAGTCATCATCAGCATGGCGCTGACTCCGGTTCTGATCAGTTGCAATGGGGCAATCCGCAATCGCCTTTGCTCAGACGACTATTCCCAGTGAAATAAAAGGCACCGCGATACCTAAGCTAACGGCTTGGGTGCGGTTTGGGTGAACCGACAGCACATCGCCGGAGGAACGCCACCAGCGATCCACCGTGGGTAGAGATGGCGTCCCTGGAGTCATGGCCAGTCGCGGGAAGCATCAGCAGCTCGGTCCGCTCGTCCGGGCGGTTGGCGTAGATGCGCAGCGCATCCGCCAGCGGAACGCGGTCGTCCCCTTCACCGTGCACCAACAGTACCGGACAAGTCACCTTCTCGATGGTATTGCAGGGGGCGATGTCATCGAAGCGGGCCTTGATGGTTCGCTCGATGTAGCGGAGCACCAGCCAGCCGACAGGCACGTAGGGAACGCGGTGTGATCGCATATGCTTGCGCATGAGCTCTACGGGATGGGCAAACGCGGCGATGCTCACGACGGCGGCGAGACCCTGTCGGCGGGACGCCACCAGGAGCGCCGCGCCCGCCCCCACGGAGTGGCCGAGCAGGACCAGCCGGCGCCGGTCTATGCCCGGCTGGCGGCCCAGCCAGTCAAGCCCGTGCTCGAGGTCTTCGGCGAAGCGCGGCATGGAAGAGAAGCTGTCGACGTCGCTGCTACCGTGATTGCGGGCGTCGAGCAGCAGCACGGCATAGCCCTCGCGGTGGAGCAGGGCGGCGAACGGCAGCATGTGCTCGGCATTGCCGCCCCAGCCGTGCATCACGGCTACCGCCGGCGCCTTTTCGCGGTCTTCGGCGGGCGGTATGAGCCAAGCGAACAGGCGCCTGTCGTTTGCCGTCGCGATGCCGACGGTCCGGTAGGGCAGTCCCAAACTTCCCGGTGTTAGCTGTTCCGGGATCCTCGGTGGAAGATAGGTGTGGCGGACAAAAGCCGGAAGTAGGGCGAAACCGACCAGTATGATGACCGCGCAAAGAAACAGAGTGGTCAAGGGGCGGCCAGGTATTTTGAACGAGTGGGTGTCATCTATTTTTTTGGCTTGGCGATGCCCTTGGGGTTGTTGCAGCAGGGCGCCTCGGGGGCGTTGGCGTTCTCTCTGCCATTGACGTCCAGGAATTGGAACCAGTTGGCCTTGATCCGCGCCCACCGGCCGTCTGAGGTGGGAAAGCCGACCTCTTCGAGCGCTTCGAGCACCTGCAAATAAACCAGCTGGGTGGTGTCATAGACAACCTTGAGGCGGTGACGCCCGATGTCTGCGGCCGTCCCGCTCACGCCGGACAGCCGTCCCAGGTGCTTGGCGATCACCTGGGCGTCCCGCTCATGGGACATTCCCGGCAGCGTGAATCGACGTTTGACCTCCCAGGCGCCCTGGGCGGACAGGTGGGTGGTGCTTCGGGTCATTGCTCACCTCCGGGTTGAAGGTCCGGTTGAAAACGCGATAGAGCCTTGGAGCTCGAGCGTGCAGGACTCGTTCCGCGATTGGCCTGAGTATTCGATAGCGGGCGTCTCTGGCGCGGTGTGGTTGTCGATAGGTGTGACGCAGGTTTCGCGCCAGAAGCAGTCGGCAGGTGGGGTCGCTTAAAAAACAAGTCGTTATGGCATGGCCTGTCCCGAGCGGCGGAGTCCGGGATCGGCCTCGCTATAACGATGCGTTGAATTTTTCAACGCAGCGTTAATGTCCATTCTCGGAAGCGTGGATGCCGAAAGCCTGTCCGGTCTTCTCTAATAATCTGTTTATAAAAGGAAAATACGCGGTTTTTTCTGGTTGGCGTGATAGATGCTTATTTCCAAACGAGCGCCGATATCGGTCTCAATCAATCTCTACGTGAACAGTGACCGTCTCAAACAGGAGAGTGAAAATGAAACAGCTGGTAGCAGCCATTGCAGCAACCTTCTTCGCCGCCGGTGTCAGTGCCGGCGAAAACTTCGATTTCCACCATGGTTTGTCCGATGGCAATCCCGACCTATCCCAAAAGGTCCAAGAGTCCGACACGATGACTGGCATCCAGGCTGGTGTCGGCGACAGCTTCGATATCTACCGGGGTTTGGCCGATGGCAATCCCGATCTATCCCAACGTTCATCCGGCAGTGTTTCCGCGAGTGGCGAAGATCCCGACATCTACCAGGAGCTGTCTGGAAACCCGGATCTTCACTTCTGATTCCGATGACTTCGAGCATCGTGGAGACAGGGCCTGTCCCCGTCTCCACGGGCTCGCCGAGTCGGCGCGGGTTACTGGGACGTTCTGTCCGCAATACCAGTGTCCAGGCCATCGATAATGGGACATCCGTCCTCGGCGCCGCGACAGAGGTTCACCAGTAACGTCAGCTCCTTACGTAAGGTATCGAGCTCCTCCATGTGATCTTCGATCGCCTTCAACTTTCGGCGGGTCAATTCACGTACTTCGTCACGTGCATGTTGCGGATGCTCACGCATCTCCAACAGGCGGGCGATTTCCTCCAGAGAAAAATTCATCGACTTGGCCCGCTGGATGAAACGCAGCCGCGACAGATCGCGTTCATCATAGATGCGAATGCCGGATGACGTGCGGTAGACGGGCGGCAGTAGGCGAATCTTCTCGTAGTAACGCAGCGTATCGGCGCTCAAGCCCGTGAGGCGGGCGAAGTGGCCGATGCGATATCGGTTTCGCTGTCGGTCCACCTGGTTTGTCCGCGACCCGGTCCTGCGGTCAGTACTGGATGAGGAAGAAGTACTCATTGAGCAAATATACCTGTCGCACCCAAGAACTGCGTTTCTTGTAAGAGCGCCGGCCCGGCGCGATCGAGTGCTGGCGGCTGCGGCGACGGTTTATCGTAGCGCGGGGGCCGCTCCCACCCGTGGGGCGAAAAACGAAAACATGGTGCGTGGATCGTCGATCCCTCGACTAAAAATGAAACCGCGTACTCAGTATGTATTGGGTGTCGCGCGGACCGTTTACATCCTGGACCACCGCGCCTTCGAGCACCCAGCGCTTATGGATGGACTGGAGTCCGAGGGTGGCCTGATGCACCATGTCGGACCCGCGCTCCCAGCGCCCTCCAAGCTCCAGGTCGAGATCCCATTCATCGCCGATGCCCCAAACTGGATGCTCCGCGGGAGTGAGGCGATACTGCCAGGCAATGTCGTAACGCGCTCGGTCCCGCGCTTTGCCCAGCCCTTCGACCCACAGTGCGTCCAGGTCCCACTCGTGACGCCGTCGGAAAAAGGTCGCGACCGCGCCGACCTGTAAACGCACATCGCGATCACTATCGGTCGGGAGGATCGTGCCGCCCAGCAGGCCGAGCCGACTGGTTCCCTCCAAATTGTCGACCTGCCATGCGGTGTAACGGTAAAGAGCACTCAAATCACCCAAGCGGTCACCCTCGCCGGAGGAGAGGCGATACGGCAGGCCCAGAAACAGCGTCTGCCTTGCGCTCACACCATAGGCCAGATTACTCGTCAGGACGTTCAGATTCTGATCCCGGTTGCGCTGACCGAACAGGCGCAGCACCGTGCCCCCCTCCTCTAGCGGCAAAGCGACAAAAGACCGGATACCCATTGCGCTCACATCTGCGGCCAGAACAACCATCGCGAGTCCCGCAAGCAGGGCTTTCTCTTGGATCATTTCTCAGCCTTCGGTGGTTGAACTGCCGCCTTGCCGGGTGAAAAACCGGAATCGACGATTGCCCTTCGAATCGCCGCGAGATCGGCGCTTTCCCCGGGCTTCATGACGATGCGTGCCTTCTTGTTCTTCAGGCTCACCTGCGCCTGTTCCACCCCGGGTAGTCGGTTCAGCTTCTTCTCGGTCCCGTAGACGCAAAACGGGCAGGTCATCCCCGTTACCTCAATCTCGACAATCTGCGGTTCGTCAGCCCAGGTCGGCGGAATGACCGTCAATAAGCCGATCAACAGCGCGACGAGTCGGGTCATGGGAAAATCTCCCGCGGTGGTGAATTGGATTCAAGGCTCAAGCCAGATTCGCAAGGGCAACGCCAGGTAGGCGGCAAAAACCCCCGCGGACCAGACGACGACCGACGTCCAGTAGATGCGTCGATTCCAAACCCGGGTCTTTTTGCACATGACCGCCAGCTTCGGATCGGCGGGACAGGCACGCGGGGACCGGAAAAGCAGCCAGCCAGCCCCGCCCAGCGTGGCGCCGGAGAATGCGAACACCCAGATTTTGTGCTCGCTCAACGTGATCAGGACAGGAAACGCGCTGGTCAGTGCCGCCACCGTCGCCCCAAGGCCCAAAGTCACCAGCATGATGGGCAGGGCACAGCAAATCAGCGTGCCGGTCGAGGCGAACAGGGTCAGCGAGCTCAGTCCCATTTGTCTGGATTGCAAAGGCTTGGTACCCAAATCGACTCTCCGTTCGGCTTATTGCCCAACTGGGCGTCGCCCCCTAGGGCACACTTCGTGCCGCGGACAACCGTATTCGCGACGGCTGCAGACAAAGCCTAGAGCCTGGAGTTAGCTCCAGGTCAAGGGGGGAAGACGGTTCCCTCCGGGAGCCGGGAGTCATGCACTGTCTCTGGCGGTGGCGCACGCCGTTTCCGGCACCGGTAACCTGTGGAAAATGGGAGAATCAAGAGATCGCGTTTTTCCGACTTCGAACTGATCTGTTCCCGCCGCTTGCCGGCTCGGATGGAAGGTGGCCGAGAAACGGGAGAGTCCGCTCTAGTCGACACAATTGCCGGCAACGGGCATATCTGTTCGGCAGGGTTGCGTGTCGGCGTTCACCTAGATTTTCTGTCAGCGAGGAAGGGTCAGCTCCGCGATCAAGCCACCTTCGGAGCGGTTCTTTAAAACAAGATCGCCACCGTGGGCCCGGGCGATGTTGCGGGCGATGCCCAGGCCCAGGCCCGTACCGCCGGTGTGACGGCTGCGCGAGCTCTCCACACGGAAGAAGGGCTCGAAGACCTTCTCCATGTCTTCTACGGGAATACCGGGGCCGTTATCGCCGATGGTCAGCGTTACCGCTTTGTCAGAGTCCCGCGCGTCGATGTCCGCCTCCCCGCCGTAGCGTACGGCGTTCTGCACCAGGTTGCCGATGCAGCGCTTCAGCGCGAGAGGCTTGCCCGCGTAGGGTTTGTCGATTCTCCCTCTCAGGCGGACCCGCTCGCCTGTTTCCACTGCGTCGTCGCGTATGCTCTCGAGCAGCGCCATCAGGTCCAGGGACCGTGTCTCTTCCCGGTCTTCGGTGCCGCGCATGAAGTCCAGGGTGGCGTTGACCATGGCCTGCATGTCGTCGAGATCGGATCGGATCTTGTTACCCAGCTCCTCGTCGTCCAGCAGATCGGCGCGCAGGCCTATGCGGGTCAAGGGGGTTTTCAGGTCGTGCGAGATGGCCGCGAGGATGCGCGCCCGATCCTCGACATAGCGCTTGATCCGCCGCTGCATGCGGTTGAAGGCCCGCGCCGTCTGCGCCACCTCCAGGGGGCCGCTTTCTGGAACGGGCGGGCGATGGATATCCTTTCCGAGGGCATCCGCGGCGAGGCGGAGCTCGCGTAGCGGTCGCACGACCCAGCGTACGGCGACCAGGGACAGGGTTGTAACGCCGAATAGAAGGATGCCCAGGGTGATCAGCAGTCGCACCGGCCAGTCGAACAGATCCTGGGGCACCTGACGCTCGAACCAGACCCAGGCGCCGTCACCGAGTCGGATTTGGATGAAGAAGAGGCTGACCATGGCGTGCTCGCCGCGCATCATGGCCGCGGGACCGGACATGCGGGCGCGGCCCATCATGTGGCGATGCCGCATGGACGCCATGGGGCCGGCCATGAGAGAACCTCTCAGCGCGACCCGTATGTCGGTGTCTTCCCCCAGCCTTTCTTTTAGCTGACGATGGACCAACCGGGCAGCGACGGTGGACTGGGCGTCCGCCTGGGGCAGATCCATCGGCTCGTCGGCCAGGCGGATGCGTGTCTGTGGTGTGCTCAGCAACGGCAGCAGCCGGTTTCGCTCAGCCGGTTGCAGCGCGTCCAAGAGCTGGACGATGCCGGCGGTGCGCTGGATCAGGTCGGTGCGGATTGCTTGAGAGATGATCTGGCCCCGGTCGTGCATCTGTACCCAGGCAGAGAGCAGCACCGTCGCGGTGAGGCCGATCAGCAGCACCAGGGTGAGCCGTCCGAAGAGGGACTTGGGGAGCAGGCGCATGGGATGGCGGTCAGCGCGCGCGCTTCACCTGGGCGGCAAGCAGGTAGCCCCGGCCACGGACGGTCTTGATCAGTCTCGGCTCCCGGGCATCGTCGGCGAGGTGCTTGCGCAGTCGCCCGATCAACACGTCGACGCTGCGATCAAAGGGGCCGGCCTCCCGTCCCTGCGTCAGCTCGAGCAGCTGATCGCGCGTCAGAGCGCGGTTGGGATGGGTCAGGAGGACTTGCAACAGCCGGAACTCTGCCTGGCTCAAGGGCACGACCAACCCCTGTGGCGACGTCAGGTGCTGGGTGCGGGTATCCAGGGTCCAACCGGAAAAGGCGAGGCGCTCCGGAGCGTCTGCCAGCGGGTCCAGGGGCAGGTCGCGCACCCGCCGCAACACCACCTTAATGCGGGCCTGGAGCTCGCGGGCGCTGAAGGGCTTGGCCAGATAGTCGTCGGCGCCCATCTCCAGCCCCAGCACTCGGTCCATCTCGTCCCCGCGGGCGGTGAGCATGATCACCGGGATCTTCGATCGGGTCCGCAGATCGCGGCACAGATCCAGCCCGTCCACCCCCGGCAACATGAGATCCAGCACGATCAGGTCGACCCGGGCGCGGTCCAACAGCATCCACATCCCGTTGCCGTCGCCAACGGTTGTGACCTGGTAGCCGTTCTTCTCCAGATACTGCTGCAGCAGGTGGCGGATCTCCGGGTCATCGTCCACCACCAGGATGTGGTCCGCGGGGGTGCTCATGCTTTGCACTCTACCTGATTTTGGTCTCGCTTCCCTACGCGATCGTAACGGCGTGTAAGAGTGAAGGAGCCTGTTACAGAGGCTTACAAAGCGGCGGTTTCCGGACATCGCCCGCTTACACGGGAGGGGTGTAATAGTCCTCAAGCCGAGAGGCTGATCGACGTAACCCTTTCACAGATGAACGATAGGAGAGAGCCATGAAACAGTCGACCAAACAATTCTTGGGCTTTGCTGCCGCTTCCGCACTGGCCATCGGCGCCGTAACAGGCGTCTTCGCCGCCGGCTGGCAAGGGATGGGCATGGGCCCGGGCATGGGTGGGCACCATCGCATGATGGGTGGCCCTGGCGGGGTGAGCGGGATGGGTCATGCCTCCGTGGAGGCCACGAACGAGCGTCTGGCGGAGGTCAAGAGTACGCTCGGCATCACGGCCGCCCAGGAGAGCGCCTGGAACGCCTACGAGCAGGCCGTGATCAACCAGTCGGCCCTGATGAATGCGCATCGAGAAACCATGATGGGCGGTGGCATGGCTCCCGCCGGAGATCAGCGCGTCGCAATGCACCAGCAGGGCAGTCAGATGGTGCAGCAGAGGGCACAGGCCACCCAGAACCTGTACGGAGTTCTGACACCTGCGCAAAGGGCCAAGGCCGACAACCTGATCGGGCGCCGTCACGGGCAGCGCTGGGCAATGTAGGGGGAACATGTGGCTTCCGGTCGTAGCTCTTCACTACGAGTGATCGGCCAAGATCAGGGGCGGGCGCCGGTGCGAAGACACCTTTGCTGGGTTCCCGCCGCTGCAACATGCTAGCCATGCCAGAGCCCCCGGGGGGCAATGTGCGGCGAGGCATCGAAAGGGAGGATTGGTCATGATGGGCGGTGAAATAGGGTTTGGTATTCCCGGTGTGGGGATGATTCTGATTTGGGGCTTGATCGTCGTTGCCATCGTCTGGCTGGTGCGTGCCTTAACCGGCGACAGTACCAAAGAAGGCAAGAGTGCGAGGCAGATTCTCGACGAGCGTTTCGCCAGCGGCGAGATCGACCAGGGCGAATACGAGCAGAAGAAACGGATGCTGGGCTGAGCCGGCTGTCGCCCGCGTTCGGGTCTCTATGACCCGGCCTCGTCTGACAGGCGCGCGGACAATTCGGAAAGACGCTGCGCTCAGCGGACGCGTGGGCCTGCAGAGGGACAGGGCGATTCTAACTGGATTCGACCGGCAACCCCGCCCGCCGCCATTCGGGAAGGCCATCGTCGAGGCGTCGGGCCTCGAGGCCCGCGCTCCGCAGCCGCGCCACAGCCTCGAACGACAGGACACACCAAGGCCCGCGACAGTACGCGACGATTTCCCGATCGAGCGGCAACTCTTGGAGGCGCGCCGTGAGTTTGTCAAGCGGGATGTTCAAAGCACCGGCGATGTGCCCCTGCGCATACTCCTCCGGTGGACGCACGTCGATTACGGTCACCAGGCCGTCGCGAGCGCGGTTCAGCAATTCGGTGGCCGGAACCGGCTCCAGGGCATCGCGGCTCCGTAAGTAGCTCGCTACTAGGTCACTGACCTCGTCGAGGTGCGCCTCGGCGAGAACACGCAGGTTGCGGATGGCGTCGAGCACGCGATCGTCGGCGAGGCGGTAGCGGATGTGCTTGCCGTCGCGGCGCGCCTCCACCAGGCCCGCGGCCTTCAGCAGTTGCAAGTGCTTGGATGTGTTGGCCACGGAGAGACCGGCCACCTGAGCCAACTCCTCGACGTTGCGCTCACCCTGGGCAAGGAAATCGATGAGCTCCAGGCGCGCCGCGCTGCCCATGGCGCGTGCTACCACCGCCAACTGCTCGAACAGGGCCTGTTTGGGTTCTTGGCTCCTTGACATCTTTCTCGGCGAGGATTATACATTCAACTACTTGGTTGAATGATAGACGTTAGTTAGTGCCAGTATAGCCTTGCTGCCCCTGCAGCGGGAGTCCACCTGGCGCAGAGAGGAACAGGTTCTTGGGTACCTTCGTACAGGCGCACGAGGCCGGCATCCGCCTCGGTTTCTTTCTCGGCATCTTCGCCCTCATGGCACTGTGGGAGGTGTTGGCCCCGCGCCGGGCATTGACGGTCTCCAAGGCCGTACGCTGGGTGAACAAGCTGGGGTTGGTGGCTTTCAACACGGTCTTGCTGCGGCTGCTGTTCCCGGCGGCTGGATTCGCCGACCTGCACGTGGTGCGCGGCGGCATGACGGCGTGGCTCGGCAACGGCTGGCCCGTCGAAGAGGTTAATCCTTTATAGGAATGATGTGACATGAAGACCTTGCTGATTCTCAACGATCCCCCCTATGGCACCGAGCGCAGCTACAACGGCCTGCGCCTGGCCAAGGCGCTCGCCGGCAAGGGGGCCGAAGTCCCGGTGTTTCTGATGGCCGACGCCGTGGCCTGCGCCAAGGCCGGCCAGAAGGTACCCAAGGGCTACTACAACCTGGAGTTGATGGTGAAGTCGATCATCCGCAAGGGCGAGGTGCTCCTGTGCGGCACCTGCATGGACGCCCGCGGCCTGACCGACGATGAGCTGGTGGAAGGTGCTCGGCGCAGCACCATGGATGAGCTGGCGGAGCGGACCCTGGGAGCGGACCGGGTTCTTGTGTTCTAACTCGATCGCGTCATGACCCCGTCGGTGCGCTTCGCCGCGCTTTCAGCCGTACGCCGTAGAGCGGGAGACGCGAACCTGTCTTTGGGCGCTCCTAACGGGCAGTCCGGCGTCCCGGGCGAGAGCAGCAACATTTGCGCGATACCGCGCCAGGTGCTTTGAGGAGGGGGAAGCATCCATGTCCGGAATCACCATCTTGTCCAAAGAGCCCCCGGGAGGGCGCTGTTCCCTGTACATGCGCTACGCCGAGACCCTGCACGAGAGGCTGGGCCTGGACTTTGATGTGCGTTATTGCGACGCGAGCGCGGAGGTCCCGCCGCCGGCGATGCTGCTCGGCGATACCCTGGTCGCCCCCTCGGACGGCGTCATCGTGTCGCCGGAGGACATCGCCGCGTCCCTCCGCGCGCGCTTATCCGAGCCCGAGGCCGTCGAGATACGCCAGCTGCTGGAGCAGACGCAAGAACAATGGATGGAGGAATGGAGCAATGGCTGACGGCACGAGATTGGCCACCCGCTGCGTGCACGCCGGCGAGCTGGCCGACGCCCACGGCGGCCCGCACACGCCGATATACAACACGACTACTTTCGCCTCCCCGGTCAACCAGCAGCCGCTACCGCTTGGTGCGGATCTGGTGGTGCACAGCGCCACCAAATATCTGGGCGGCCATAGCGATATCACAGCGGGCGCGCTGATGGGGCCGAAAGAGCTGTTGGACGCGCTGTGGCCCTGGCGCAAGAACCTCGGGCAGGTCCCCGCCCCGGAGACGGCCGCCCTGCTGGCCCGCAGCTTGCGGACCCTGGTGGTGCGGGTGCGCCAACAGAACGTTTCGGCGCTGGCCATCGCCCGGGCCATGGAGGCCGATCCGCGGGTCGCGCGGGTTCTGTACCCGGGCCTGGAATCCTTCCCGGGACACGAGCTGGCGGCCCGGCAGATGTCGGGCTTCGGCGGCATGCTCAGCATCGAGGTGGAAGGGGACGGCGAAACCGCCGCAGCGGTGGTGGATCGCTTCGAGCTGTTCGCCATCGCCCCCAGCCTGGGTGGCGTCGAGAGCCTGGTCACCCAGCCCGTGACCACCACCCATCATGGCCTCACGCCGGAGGAGCGATCGCGGCGCGGCATCACGGACGGCATGATCCGCCTGTCCGTCGGACTGGAGGACCCACAAGACCTGATCGGCGACCTGGAGCAGGCCCTGCGATGAACTTGCCCCTGTATCTCGACTACAACGCCACCACCCCGGTCGCGCCGGAAGTAGTGGATGCCATCGATCCTTCTCTGCGCGAGCACTTCGGCAATCCTTCGTCCAGTCACGTCCTCGGCCGCCGCGCCCACGAGGCGGTGGAGCTGGCGCGCGCCCAGGTCGCCGCCCTGATCGGCGCCCGCCCGGGGGAGATCGTCTTCACCGGTTGCGCCACCGAGGCGAACAATCTGGCCTTCCTGGGGGTGGCGCGGGCGCTGCGCGGACGCGGCCGGCACCTGATCACAAGCGTGGTCGAGCACGCTGCGGTGGCCGCGCCCATGAGGCACCTGCGCGAGGAGGGCTGGCAGGTCACCCTGTTGCCGGTCGACGGCACGCGGCGGGTCGCACCAGCGGACCTTGCGGCGGCACTGCGCGACGATACGGTGCTGGTATCGGTGATGCACGCCAACAACGAGGTCGGTACGCTGCAACCGATCGCGGAGCTCGCAGCCCTGGCCAAAAGTCACGGGGTGCTGTTTCACACCGATGCCGCCCAGTCTACAGGCAAGATCGTTGTCGATGTCGGGACGCTCGGCGTGGACCTGCTGACCCTCGCCGGCCACAAGTTCTACGCGCCCAAGGGGGTCGGTGCCCTGTACGTGCGCCACGGCACGCCGCTCGCGCCCATCCTCTTCGGGGCCGGGCACGAGGGCGGCCTGCGTCCGGGAACGGAGAACGTGCCCCACATCGTCGGCCTCGGCGCGGCGGCGGAGTTGGCGCAACGGCGGCTTTCCGCCGTCACCGAGCGCTTGCGGGTACGGCGCGACGCACTCCACAGTCGGCTCGTCGCCGCCGTACCGGGCCTGGTCTTGAACGGCCATCCCGATGAACGCCTGCCCAACACCCTGCACGTCTCCTTCCCTGGGGTGAATGGCCGCGATCTGCTCGCCCGCACACCCTCGGTGGCCGCCTCGGTGGGCTCGGCCTGCCACGAAGAAGCGGCGGAGGGGGTCAGCGGCGTGCTGGGCGCCATGGGCGTCGAGGCCGGGCGAGCCCTGGGCGCGCGGTGCGCCTCAGCATCGGCGAGCCCACGACGGACGACGAGATCCGCCTGGCGGCGGATGCGCTGATAGACACCTGGCGCTCGATGCAGTTCCACCAATAGAGGCAATGAGGAAACCAAGATGCTCCGTGTCTACATCACCCTTTTCGCGTTATTGCTGCCCGTCCTGTCCACGGCCGGGGACTCGCTGCCCGCGCCGCGCCAGGTCTCCGACCATGCCTGGGCCTGGATCGGCCCCTACGGCCCACCCACCCGGGAGAACGGCGGCTTTCGCATGAACCTGGGCTTCGTCGTCGGCACGGACGCCGTGGCGGTGATCGATTCGGGCTACGGCGAGGCCATGGCCGAGGCCATGCTCGCGCAGATCCGCGCCGTCACCGACCGCCCCGTCAAGTACGTGATCAACACCAACTCCCAGCCCCACCGGATCATGGGCAACCCGGCGTTCCGGCGCGCCGGGGCCGAGGTGATCGCCGCCGCTGAAGCGGTTCCCCGCATCACGGGCGAGGGCCCGGCCTTTGCTGCGACGGTCGCCGAGGTCCTGGGCCTGCCGCTGGACAGCGTCGCCGCCCCCGCGGCGCCCGACCGCGCGTTGGAGCAGGAGACGGTCCTGGACCTGGGTGGGGTGCGGATGCGCGTGATCCCCGTGGGCCAGGCCCACACCGCGGGCAGCCTAATCGCTGTGGCGGAGCCGGACCGGGTGGTATTCGCCGGCGATGTGCTCTACGGTGGCCGGCTGCTGGCCCTGCTGCCGCAGAGTCGGGTGGTGGACTGGATCAGTGCCGTCGAACGGCTGCGGGAATTCGGCGGTTTCCGGTTCGTACCGGGCCATGGGGAACCCGGGCTACTCGCCGACTTCGAGCATCCCACCTTCGAGTACCTGATGACGTTGAAGGAGCACATGGATAACGCTGTGGACGAAGGCGTCGATCTCCAGGATGCCATCGGCTCCCTCGAGCAGTCGCCCTGGGAAGACCTCGCCGACTTCGACGCGCTGGCCGGCCGCAATGCCCACGAGGTCTATCTGCAAAGCGAGGCGGCGGCTTTCGAGTGATGAGCTCCGCGCCCTCCACCGCCCCCTTGTACATAAGGACTGCCCGGGAGGCACCGCCCTCCCGCCAGGACACCCTGGCCGCGCGCTATCCCGCCTGGGTGCGCTGGCTGGCGATGGGGGCCTTCGCGCTGGCCTTCCTGGGCTGGTTCAACGAGTCCTGGCTGTTCCTGTGGGACAGCCCCATCTGGCTCAACCGCTATACCGAGTATGCCATCATCCTGGGCTTCGGTCTTTGGCGCATTCATGCCGAGCGCAACTCCTACACCCGCAGGCGCCTGATTATTCTGGTCTCCGTGGTCACTGCGATCTGGTGGCTGATCCCCTGGCTGACCCCATTCTTCGAGCCCTACTTCGGCTACTTGTGGGCGCAGCCGGTGTTTCCCGCCCTGCACACCCCGGGGACTTTGACCTTTCTCCTGGTGCTGGCCCTGGTGTTCCTGTTTGGTCGGCGGGTGATCTGCGGCTTCGGCTGTCCCTGCGTGGGTATCCGAGAGACCGTGGGCTTCGCCTGGCGCGGGCGCACCCTGCGCGGTACCTGGATCTGGCGGCTGCGCCACGTCAAGTGGCTGTTCTTCGTTTGGTACGTCGCCGTGATGGTCGCGACCCAGTACCCGCCGACCGGCTGGACGGTGACCCTGGTGGGCATGTTCGGCCTGACAGTAGGGCTCACCTATTTCGGCTCCTTCTTTCTGGTGCCGATGACAGGCAACCGCTTCTACTGCCGGTACCTGTGCCCCTACGGCGCCACCTTCGGCCTGCTCAACCACGCCGGTTTCTACGACGTGACCATGGACAAGGAACGATGTGTCGACTGCAGGCGCTGCGAGCAGGCCTGCGACATGGGCATCCCGGTCTGGAAGCAGGGCAAGGCCCACGGCCGTGTCACCGGCCTGGAGGATTGCATGGGCTGCGCGCGCTGTGTGGTCGCCTGTCCGACCGATGCACTGGCGCTGCGGGACGTGCGCGACCATCTCTGGCCCGGACGTCGCCGCGACGCGAGCCGACTGCTGGGGCAGGCGCCGGTGACCGCGGCGCCCAGGGTTGAGCCCGTTGCCCGCGCGATGCCGGAGCGCCTTGCGGACTGGTCGGAGACCTGTCCGACGCTCGATGTCGAGGCCGCCCGCGTCCAGGCGGCGCGCTGTCTGGATTGCGGCGTCCCCGGGTGTCGCAACGCCTGTCCGCTGGCCAATCCCATCCCGGACTGGCTGGCCGCGGTGGCGGCCGGGGACTGGACCGAGGCGGCCGAGCGCGTGCACGTCCACTCGGCCCTGCCCGAGGTCTGCGCGCGGCTCTGTCCCCAGGAGCGGCTGTGCGAGGGGGCCTGTGCCCGTACCGGCATGGAAGGGGCCGTGACCATCGGCGCAATCGAGCGTATCGCCGCCGAGCAGGCCCTGGCCACGGGCTGGCGGCCGTCCGCGCCGCGCCGGCGCAATGGCCGTCGGGTGGCGGTGGTGGGCGCTGGGCCGGCCGGACTCGCCTGCGCCGAGCGTCTCAACCAGGCCGGTGTTCGGGTCAGCGTGTTCGAGCGCGGCCCGACCATCGGCGGACTGCTCGCCAGCGGCGTTCCGGGCTTCAAGCTGGACAACGCGGTGCTCGCGCGGCGTCGTACTCTGCTGGAGAAGACCGGAATCCGTTTCCACTGCAACAGCCCCGTGGACGGCACGCTCCTGGCGGAGCTGCTGCAAGACCACGACGCGGTATTCCTCGGCCTGGGGGCGCAGCGGCCACGGTCGGTCGAGCTTCCCGGGCTTCACCTGCCGGGCGTCGACCAGGCCCTGGCGTGGCTCGCCGCGGCCAACGCCGGGCAGCGTGAGGATCTCGCCGGCCGGACCCTGCTGGTGCTGGGCGGCGGCGACACCGCGATCGATTGTGCTCGTGTAGCGCGCCGCCTCGGCGCCCAAGTGATACTCGCCTACCGCGGCCCCGAAACCCGCCTGCGTGCCACCCCGAAGGAGGTCGCCCTGGCGCGGGAGGAGGGAGTGGAGCTCCGCTTCGACCTGGCCCCCGAGGCTTTCCTCGGCGGTGAGCACCTCGCCGCCGTGCGCTTCGCCGGCGGCGCCGAGCTGGCCGCCGAGCGGGCGATCATCGCCTTCGGCCAGCAGCCCGACCCGCCACCCTGGCTGGCGGACCTCGACGTGGCCATCGAAACCGACGGGCGGATACGGGTCGATGGGGACGGCCGCACCAGCCACCCGCGGATCTTCGCCGGCGGCGATAACACTCACGGCCCTGATCTGGCAGTGACCGCGATGGCCGCGGGACGGCGTGCGGCCGAGGCCATCCTGGCTGACGGCGCCCGGCGACTGGCGCTGCCGCGCCGCGCCGCCGGGGTGGTCGAGAGGATGCATTGGAGCGCGGCGGGATGAAAGGCCCGCTGCGTATGTTGCTCGTGATGGCGTTG
>JAYEJW010000055.1:0-3626 GCA_034716535.1 Pseudomonadota bacterium | reverse complement strand
AACAGGGCGCTGCTATTCTGGAGTAAGCATGAGGTGCAACCGGCCGAGCGCGTCGTGACGAGGAAGGCCTGAGTAGCCACAGCGCCATCGCATCGCGAGGGCGCTGTGGCTCGAGCCTGCGACCTGGTGTTACCGGCGGCGTGATTGTGTACAAAAATCGCCGGTTTAAAAATGTGCGGAGAAAACGAGGCGCCGCTGCCGGAAACGGGCAACGGCGCGCGCGGCTCAGGACTCGATCTGGTCCTTCATGCGGTAGCTTTTCCCCTCGATGATGACGGTCTCGGCGTGGTGCAGGAGGCGGTCGAGGAGCGCGGAGGTCAGGGTGCTGTCGTTATTGAAGATTTCCGGCCACTTCTTGTAGACGCGGTTCGAGGTGATGATGGTGGCGCCACGCTCGTAGCGATGACTGACGATCTGAAACAGCAGATCGGCACCGCTCTTATCGATCGGAAGATAGCCAAGCTCGTCCAGGACGAGGACCGTCGGCTTGAGGTACTTGTCCAGCTCCTGCTTGAGCCGTCCGGTCCTTTGCGCGGCGGCCAGGGTATTGATGACATCCACGGCCGTGGCGAAGCGCACCGCGTGGCCCTGCAGACAAGCGGCATAACCGAGGGCGGTAGCCAGATGCGTCTTACCCAGCCCCACCCCGGCGAGGAAAATCACGTTGGCCTTGTCCTCGATGAACCTCAGGCGGAACAGCTCCTGCACCTGAAGACGGTTGATCTTACGCGGCCAACTCCACTGGAACTGCTCCAGGGTCTTGATGACCGGGAAGCGTGCTTGGCGAATGCGTCGCTGAACACTGCGCTCTTGGCGCAACAGCGCCTCGCCGGCGATGAGGCGGGCGAGAAACTCCACATAGCCCCAGTGTGCCTGGGCGGCCTCTTTGGCCAATGAGACGTAATGCTCTTGGATGAAGAGCAGCTTCAGATAGGCGAGCTGCGCATCGAGTTGCTCCGTCGTGGGGGGCTTGTTGGACATGCTCATGGCGTCTGCTCCTGTGCCGTCGTGGGCTCGTAGACCGTCAGGTCGGGCTCGGGCATCTCCAACTCCAGCAGATCCTGGCGGCGGGTCAGCTGCATGGCGGCGGGCTCGGGGAGCAGGCGCTGGCGGCTCTCCAGCAGATTGGCGATGTACTCGCAGCTGAATGCCTGGAAGGCGAAGGCGTCCTCCATGGCCCGGGCCACCGCCTCGCAGCCGTAGATCTCGCTCAAGGCAACGATCTTCTGCACATGATGGCGGGGATTGAGCCGGCGCTCGGCCAGGGCCTGGTAGTACGTCTCGGCCTTGGGGGAGAGGGCGAGAAAGCGCCCGAGGAGCTTCTGCTCGCGGGCGTTTTGGCGTTGCTCGAGCAACGCCTTGTGATGGTCCGGATTCTCGATATCCTTGTGGCGGTCGTAGCAGCGCTCATGGCGCGCGACGAGTCGCTCCCGGTGGTACAGACACAGCCGCTCCGGATAGACCTTCAGCGTCAACAGGGTGCTGGCATACTCGGCCGGTACCGAGTAGCGATTGGCATCGTAGCTCACCCGAAAGCGTGGCGAGGCACGCACCTGGCGCACGGTGGCCACGTCGTAAGGCGCGACAGGCCCCGGGTGCAGTACGGCTTGTTCCTTGGCGAACAGCTCCACCGGCGGCTTATGGGTCTCGCCGTGGATGCGCACATTGGCGATGGTGTCCATCCACACCCTGGCGGCCGGATTCAAGGCGCTGAAATGGGGAATGTCCAGCCCGTTGAGGAAATTTTTTTTGACATAGCCGACACCCGATTCCACTCGCCCTTTCTCATTGCCCTTGCCCTTGTTGCAGGCAATGACGGTGAAGCCGCTAAGACGTGCAAAATCCATGTAGTGGGGATTGAACAGCGGCGCCTCCCCGGTCAGGCGGCGCAGCACCGCCGACTTCAAATTGTCCACCATGATCTTCTCGGGTACGCGGTTGCCGAAGAAGGCAAAGGCGTTCTGATGACAGGCAAGGAACTGCTCCATGCGCTGGTTGAGCGTGAACTGCACATACAGCAGGCGGCTGTAGCAGAGCACCATCACGAACAGCGAGAGCTTGCGGCGGGTCTCGCCCACGGCCACCGTCCCGTAGGAGCCCCAGTCGACCTGAGCGCACTCCCCGGGGGCGAACGACAGGGTCAGGAAGGCCGGCGCACGGCGCGGACGCACGATCCGCACATAGTCCTTCACAATGGTATAGCCGCCCGCGAAGCCGTCCTCGCGCAGGCGCTGGAAGACCTGCTGAGCGCTGTAGGGATGGGCCTCCAGCCACTGGCGGACCTGTGACTTGTAGGGGTCGAGCTTGCTCGCACGCGTCGTGCCCTGGCGGGGACGAAAGCGCGGCTCGGCAATCCACTTGGCCACGGTGCGCCGATCCAGGCCCAGGGCCTGGGCGATCTGCTCGACCTTCAGGCCCCGTTGCTCATGATGCTCGCGGATTTTGCAGTAGGTTTCGTAGTCGATCATGCGCCTTCCCCCAGGCTCTGGCGCAGGATCTCGCGCATGCTGCGCAACTCCCCCGCGGCGCGTCCTGTGGCAGCCCGGACGGGTGGTGGAGTCGGCATCGCAGGCTCCAGCGCCAGCACCTGATACAACGGCGTCTCATAGGCGATCAGCCCGGCGCCAACGAGCACCTCGCGCGCCTGCTCCAGGCGTTGTGGGGACAAGGACAGCAACCGCCCGATCGAGGCATCGGCGTAGAAGCTCAAGCCTCGGGCATCGGCCACCGTGACCAGAAACAGGTACAGCGCCAGCGCCTGGGGATCGCAGCGGGCAATGTGGCGATCACGCACCAGGCGCTGGTCTACCCAGCTGAACTGGCGTGGGACCCGGCGCACCCGGGAGGGGTCCAACAGGCGTTTTTGCATCGCGGTCTCCTTCGGCGCTGTGGGCGCCGGCAACAATGTCCTGCCCTAATTGTTGGAGCCCCCGGGCGGTGCGCGCGATGTCCTCTTGTAACGCAGTCCCGGTTAAGTTCGCGATAAGCCCAATGAGAACAACCGGTTGCGCGCACAAGAGATCTTGTAACGCAACCGCCGCCAAAGTCGGCGATTTCTCATGTGTTTCAATCGCTTGCCCCGAGGAGACATCTTGTAACGCAGAAGTGCTCTGCGCGCCGGGGCGGCGCCAGTAGCCAAAATGGGCCGCTCGCCAGGCGCGCACCCGCTCCACATTCGCCGCTCCGCGGAAGTAGTCCCGGTTCTGTGCCTTAGCGAGCCAGCGGCGCTGACTGGCCGTTTTGCTCGCCTTGCGGCACTGGGGCTTGCAGCAGTAGCGCTGATGGCGCCGGTTCCGTGGGTCAGGCCAGAATAAATCCCCGCAATGCCGACAGTTACGTTGCCTGTATTGTTTCATCGGCGTGTCCTCTGAGCTACGCCAATGATCGGAAATCGCACCGTTCCTGACCGAAGAAAACGGCCTCGGTATCAGGTATCGGAAGAAGACGGATGAAGGGAAGAAAAGGATAAAAAGAGACGGACGGGAAGAAGAAACCGAAGAAGATCTACTACACGTTCAAACTGCCAGTCCCCCTACATATTCAGAACGGCGCTGACAACGAGCATCGCGTTGGAGTGGTCATTGTAGAATTTCTTGATCGCGCTGCTATACGAGAACTTAGTAACG
>JAYEJW010000054.1:0-16866 GCA_034716535.1 Pseudomonadota bacterium | reverse complement strand
AGGAGATTGGGGCCATCGCGAGGACGGCGGCCGTCAACACGAACCCCGCCGCCAACCGGCCGCACATGGATGTCATCAGCCCGGGCCTCTGTCGTTTATCGAACGCGTCTTTCTAAGGGACCGGGCGGGCAGGGCATATGTTTCGAGAATATGCGAGTGTAAGGATTGACCGAGCTTCCCCGTCCAAGCAGCGATCGACCTTCACCGTGGAGACCACCATGCACGCAACCCTGCCACTGTTAGAGCAAACCGATTTTCCCCCGCTGCGACGCGGTGCCCTGGAGACCCTTCAGGTCGATCTGGGTTACCGATGCAACCAGAGCTGCGTTCACTGTCACGTCAATGCGGGACCCGCCCGCACGGAGCAGATGTCGTCGGACACCGTCGCGGCGGTTATCGCCTTTCTCGAACGCAGCCCGACGGTCACTGTCCTGGACCTCACCGGGGGCGCCCCCGAGCTGAACCCGGACTTCCGCCGTTTGGTGAACGACACCCGGGGGCTGGGGCGCCGCGTCATCGACCGCTGCAACCTGACCGTTCTGGAGGAACCGGGTCAGGAGGATCTGGCAGCCTTCCTGGCGGCGAAGGAGGTCGTGGTGGTTGCCTCCCTGCCCTGCTACTTGGAGGAGAGCGTGAACCGGCAACGAGGCAAGGGCGTATTCGAGACCAGCATCCGCGCCCTGCAACGGCTCAACGGACTGGGTTATGGCCGCCCCGACAGCGGGCTCGCGCTCGATCTTGTCTACAACCCCCAAGGCCCTGTGCTGCCGCCACCCCAATGCGCGCTAGAGGCGGACTACAAGGCCCACTTGGCCGAACGCTATGACGTGGTCTTCAATCACCTGCTGACCATCGCCAACATGCCCATCCAGCGCTTCGGCAGCACCCTGATCTCGAAGCGGCAGTTCGACTCCTACCTCGACACCCTGCGCGGGGCGCACCGGGACGACAACCTGGAGCGAGTCATGTGCCGAGGCCTCGTAAGCGTGGACTGGCAGGGGTACCTGTACGACTGCGATTTCAATCAGCAACTCGGGCTGCCAATCACGAATGCTGCCAGGCCCCGGCTGCACATCTCCCAGGCGAGCCCCGGCACCGTCACCGGGCGGCCGATTCGGGTGGCCGACCACTGCTACGGTTGCACCGCCGGTCAGGGGTCGAGCTGCGGCGGCGCGATCGATGGAGCGGCATGACGCAACAGGGCATGGCGGCACGAAGAGCGCGGAAAAGTCCGGCATAGCGCCGGGGCTCATAGCCGATATCTCTCAGGGTGGGAAAGACCATATGACTCGTACTGTCCGGTTTCACGAAAGAACCCTCGAAATCCATATCACCAAACGCGCCGAGCGTGCCTTGGCCGGGCTCGGCAGGCCGCTCGTTGCGGAGATGGAGCTCTATTTCAGCTGCCTGATCCGCAAGCGCGTGGTCTTTCGGGAAGGCCACGCCGGACCTGCTGACCATTGGGTCGACGAGGCGCTGGGCCTGCGCTTCCGCCCGGTCATGACCCGAAACTGTAGTCTCGGAGCAGCCGGTGGCGAGCCTCCGGTGACCGACTTTCCCCTCGTCAAGCCGCAACGTTTTGTACCGCGTTGGCTTCGCATCGACTACCGAGGTGGTGCGTGGCAAGGGGAGTTTGGCCTTTCGGCACAGCCGGCGGCCGCAGCCTGAGCCTGACCGAACGACCAACCCGACGAGCCCAAGCCACTCACCGAAGGTGTAACCTCATGATCCGATCCCACTTGCTGGTGCTCGGCCTGATCGCCCTCGCCATCGCCGCCTTTTTCGCCTTCGACCTGGGCCGCTTCCTGAGCCTGGACTTCTTCAAGGCGCAACAGGCGGCGGTGGAGGCATACCGCGACACCCATCCGCTGCTGTCCGCCGGTATCTACTTCGCGGCCTACGTGTTGGTGACCGGGTTGTCGCTGCCCGGGGCCGCCGCCATGACCCTGATCGGCGGTGCGATCTTTGGCCTGTTGTGGGGGACCCTGATCGTCTCTTTCGCCTCCAGCATAGGGGCGACCCTGGCCTTTCTCGCGTCGCGCTTCCTGTTGCGGAACTGGGTGCAGACTCGCTTCGGCGACCGCTTGAAAACGATCAATACGGGTATCGCCAGCGACGGCGGCTTCTATCTTTTCGCCCTGCGCCTGGTACCGGTGTTTCCGTTTTTCATCATCAACCTGGCGATGGGGCTCACGCCGCTACGCACTTGGACCTTCTACTGGGTAAGCCAGGCCGGGATGCTGGCCGGCACCCTGGTATACGTCAACGCCGGTACCCAGTTGGCGCAGGTCGAGTCCCTGCGAGGCATACTCTCCCCGGGATTGCTGGCCTCCTTCGCCCTGCTCGGCCTGTTCCCGCTGATCGCCCGCAAGGCCGTGGCGATGCTGAAGGCACGCAAGGTCTACGCCGGCTGGCACCGACCCACCCGCTTCGACCGCAACCTGGTGGTGATCGGTGCCGGCTCGGCCGGCCTGGTAACGGCCTACATCGCCGCCGCGGTGAAGGCCCGGGTGACCCTGATCGAAAAGCACCGGATGGGGGGCGACTGCCTGAACACCGGCTGCGTGCCATCCAAGGCGCTGATTCGCTCTGCGAAGCTGCTGTCCCACATGCGCCGCGCCCGTGAGCTCGGCATCCGCGAGGCGCGGGCGGAATTCAACTTTGCCGACGTGATGGAGCGGGTGCAGCGGGTGGTGCAGACCGTGGAGCCCCACGATTCGGCGGAGCGCTACACCGGCCTGGGCGTGGACGTGGTCCAAGGCAGCGCACGGATCGTCTCCCCCTGGGAGGTGGAGGTGACCCGCCCCGACGGCGCTACCGAGACCTATTCCACCCGCAGCATCGTCATCGCCGCGGGCGCGCGGCCGTTTGTACCGCCCATACCGGGAATCGAAGAGGTCGGCTACCTGACCTCCGATACCCTATGGGAGCTGCGCGAGCTGCCCCGGCGGCTGGTGGTGCTGGGGGGTGGTCCCATCGGAGCGGAGCTGACTCAGGCCTTCGCCCGCTTGGGCGCGCAGGTCACCCAGGTGGAGATGCTGCCGCGCATCCTGATCCGGGAGGACCCGGAGGTCTCGGACCTGGTGACCCAACGCTTCCGTGCGGAGGGGATCGATGTGCTGGTGAGCCACAAGGCGAAGCAGTTTCTCGTCGAGGACGGTGAGAAGGTGCTCATTGCCGAGCACGAGGGGGAGGATCGGCTCATCCCCTTCGACGCCCTGCTGGTGGCGGTGGGGCGCGTGGCAAACCTGAAGGGCTATGGCCTGGAAGAGCTGGGCATCCCGCTGAACCGCACCGTCCAGACCAACGAATTCCTCCAGACCCTGTACCCCAATATCTACGCGGCCGGCGATGTCGCCGGTCCCTATCAATTCACTCATACCGCCGCCCACCAGGCCTGGTACGCCGCGGTAAACGCCCTGTTCGACCCGTTCAAGAAGTTCCGCGCCGATTACTCGGTCATCCCCTGGGCCACCTTCGTAGACCCCGAGGTGGCTCGTGTCGGCCTCAACGAGCTGGAGGCGAAGGAGGGCGGCATCCCCTACGAAGTCACCCGCTTTGAGCTCGACGACCTGGACCGGGCCATCGCGGACGAAGAGGCCCACGGCTTCGTCAAGGTACTTACGGCCCCCGGCAAAGACCGCATCCTGGGCGTCATAATCGTCGGAGAGCACGCCGGGGACCTGCTCGCGGAATACGTGCTGGCCATGCGACACGGCATCGGCCTGAACAAGATCCTGGGCACCATCCACATCTATCCGACCCTGGCCGAGGCGAACAAATACGCCGCAGGTCAGTGGAAGAAGGCCCACGCCCCGCAGCAGCTGCTGCGCTGGGTGGAGCGGTTCCACACCTGGCGCCGCGGCGCCGAGGAGAGGGCACCATCATGAGCAGAATGTATGTCGCCTGTTTGCTGCTGTGCGTCAGCGCCGGCGCAGCGGCCTTTGATCACACTCACGCCGATTGGGATGCGCTGCTTAAGCGCCATGTAGTGCTCATCGGCGATGGGAATGGAGACTATCGGGTGGTGTTCCTGGACTACGACTGGGGCCTAAAACGATGCGGGACGTTGAATGGCCGGATCTGCCCAGTGCCGAGATAGCCCTGGAGACGCCGCCCGGCCACTGACGGCGCTGAATTAAAAGGACATAGGATCGCAGCACACCGGCGGGTGACATGCGCGGTTCAAATCAGGGAGACGCATCGCCTCCGCAACCGATCTGTTCACATGGAGCGCGGGAGAGCCGCCGCTGAAGCATCAGGCCGCAGGCGACCCCGCAATCAGCATGAGATAGCTCCACAGGCTGTGAGGCGCCATCGAGGGGATATGACGCGACAACAGCGTACCGTTACCGCCGGGGATCGCCGCTCCGCCAATTCCCATCAGGGTCCCGCCCTTTTCATTTCCCGGCACGCACCAGTCCACCGAGCCCCGCGTTCTCCAGTGCCTCGCTCAAGAGCCTGCGTACGGACTCGGCCTTGTCACACTGCAACGCCGATGCCGCCAGCCTGCGCATCTGCTCGCGGGTAAAGCTGCGCACCACCCACCGGACACGGGGCAGCGCACCGACGCTCATGCTCAGCCCGTCGAATCCCATACCCAGGAGGAGCAGGACGGAGGCTGGATCCCCTGCCAACTCACCGCAGCAAGCAACGGGCTTGCCCGCGGCGCGGGCAGCCCCGGCGATGTCTCTCAGGGCGCACAGGACGGCGGGATGGAATGCCTCCAGGAGTTGCGCAACCCTGGGGTTGGTGCGGTCGACGGCAAGCAGGTACTGGGTCAGGTCGTTGGTGCCCACCGAGAGGACGTCCACCCGCCGCGCGATAGCCTCGGCTTGGTACACAGCGGACGGCACCTCGTTGAGGGCAGCCGGATGGAAAATGACCACCACTGTGCCTATCGCGACACCGGGCGCACCCGGCTGTCCCGCAAGACAGGCGGCGCCGGCGCGCCCTTCCGGACCGGTGTCAACCGGGCTTGCGATCGCCTGGGCATAGGCCACCGCACCGGCAAGCTGCGCGGTAAGGGTAACCAGAAAGGCCACGTCGGATTCCTGGAAACTTCTGCCCGAACGTTGCCGCACGACCAGCACGCCCAGCACCAGGCCCTGGTGTGTCAGAGGAACACCCAGAAAACCATGGCAGTCGCCCTCCCCCGTCTTTTCGTAGAAGACGTAATCCGGGTGCGTAGCGGCATCGTCAAGCGCGATCGGGCCGGCCCGCTCGGCCACCCGCCCGATGAGCCCTTCTCCGGAGCCGAACCGCACGGCGCCAAAAAGCCTCGACGGCAGCCCTTCGCCGGCGAGAAGGACATACTCGCAGGCGCCGCGGTCCGTCAGGTACACCTCGCTGATATCCACCGCCATCACCTTGCGCACATGGCGGACAACGGTCGTCAACGCATACTCCAGTGTCGGGGCGGAGATGACGTCGTGAACCAGGCGCGCCAGCTCCGCCAGGGACCGGTGTGCGTCCTTTGCGTCCCTAAGCGGCTCCGGCGCAACCGCGTCCGTCTCGGCATCAGTAGGAAGCTGCATGGTGTTTCGTCCCCACAGTTCCGCCGCAGGCGATTGCGGCCCCGACTGCATGATGGGGAAGGGCCACGGTCTCCCCCTTGCTCTTCAATCCCAACAAGCCAATGCATGTGCGGCCGCGCCGCGCAACGCCGTCTTGGGCTCGAGTATCACCGGCACCGGCACGTCCGTAAGAAGTCGGCGAAACCGCCCCTTGTCCAAAAAAGCAGCCATGAAGACGCCGTCGCGAATCTTGTCGATGAGCTTCGGCGCGATCCCGCCGCCGACATAGAGCCCGCCCGTAGCCATGGCCTTGAGCGCCAGATTGCCGGCAGCCGCGCCATACACTGCGGCGAACAGGTCTAGGGCACGCTCGCAGACCGCGGACTCCCGCGCCAAGCCCAACTCCGCGATCGCCGGCGCCGGGTCCGCGGCACCAGCGACGCGCTCCATAAATCCAGGGAATTCCTCCATCCCCCGATCTTCCCGCAGGAAACGGTAGATGTTCACCAATCCCGGCCCCGAGACCATCCGCTCGTAGCTCACATGCCCGAAGTGCGCCGCGAGGTAGCGCAGCAAGGCGATCTGCTCGTCGCCATTGGGGCCAAAGTCCACATGCCCGCCCTCCGAGGCCGAAACCCGATAGCCGGTACCGTCGCGAAATAACAGTGCCTCGCCCAAGCCCGTACCCGCCGCGATGAGCGCGCGGTTGCCCTGGGCATCGGGCCGGCCGGGGTTCAGTGGGTGGAGATCCCCCGGGCGGAGCGTCGCTATGCCCAAGGCCGTCGCTTCCAGGTCGTTGATGAGCTTGACGGGCCCGATACCCAGGTCCTGCGCCAACGCGGCCTCGGACAGGCGCCACCCCAGATTCGGCATCGCGCAGGCGCCATCGATCACCGCACCGGCCACGCCGCAACAGGCTCCCGCCGCGGTGGCCCCGGCATCGGCAAGGAAACGCCGCACCACCGCCTCGAAGCTATCAAACTCGCGGTTCGGATAACTGCGATCGAAGCGAATTTCGAGGCTGGCCGGCGTGACCTGACACAGGGCGAGGTTGCTCTTGGTGCCGCCCACGTCTGCGGCCAATACCAAAGGCTCAGACATCGCAGCCGCCCCCCGTACTGCCAATGGGGTGCCAGACGTGGCCATTACGCGCCAGCAGGGCATCCGCCTCCGCCGGACCGTCGCTGCCCGCGCCATATTCCGCCACGGCGGACGCGCCCGGCCCGGTCCAGGCCTCCTCGATGGGCGTAATCTGGCGCCACTGGGCCTCGACGCCGTCGCGGCGGGTGAACAGGGTGGCATCGCCGAGCATGGCGTCGAGCAGAAGCACCGCGTATGCGGACGGGGAATCCTCACCGAACGCGGAGCGGTAGCAGAATTCCATGTCCACCGGCACCGACGTCCGATCCGTACCCGGGCGCTTGCCGGTACGCAGATAGAAGGGGACGCCGGCCCAGCGCCAATTGTCGATGTCCAGGCGCAGGGCCGCTTAGGTCTCGGTGGTCGAATCCGCGGCCACGCCGGACTCCTGCCGGTAGCCCGGGACCGGCTCCGCACCAATGCGGCCGGAACCATAGCGGGCGCGCACGCTGTTGGCAGCGACCTGCTCCGTGGTCATCGGACGCAGTGTGTTCCACACCTCGATCTTTTTGTCGCGCACCGCGTCGGCGTTGAAGGCCACCGGCGGCTCCATGGCCGTCAGCGCCAGCAGTTGCAGCAGGTGGTTGGCCACCATGTCCCGCAGCGCCCCCGCCTCCTCGTAGTAGCCGGTGCGGTGGCCGACGCCCAGGGGCTCGGCGGCGGTGATCTGGACGTGATCGATGTGATTTCGATTCCACAGGGGCTCGAACAGGGCATTGCCGAAGCGGAAAAAAAGAATGTTCTGCACCGTCTCCTTGCCCAGATAGTGGTCGATCCGGTACACCTGCCGCTCGTGGAACGCCTCCGCCACCACCGCGTTAAGTGCCCGCGCCGATTCCAGGTCGCGCCCGAAGGGCTTTTCGATGATCACCCGGGACCAGCCCTGCTCCTCCCGGTTAAGGTCCGCCTGCGCCAGGCCCCGGATCAGCTCCGGTGCCGCCGAAGGCGGGGTGGCAAAATAGAACAGGCGGTTCGAACCCGCCGCAGCCGAGGTCTCCGCCAGGCGGACGGCCAGACGGCGGTAGGTGTCGGCATCGGCGAATTCGCCTTGCAGGTAACTGAGCCGGCTGGCGAAGTCCGGCCAACGCTGCGCATCGAAATGGCGGATCTCCGCGGAGCTGCTCACCGCCTCGCGCAAGCGCTCCCGGAAGGTCTCGGTATCCCAGGGATCGCGGGCAACACCGACGACCTGGAATTCCCCCGCCAGGCAGCGATCGCAGGCGAGATGAAACAGGGCCGGAAGGAGCTTGCGTTTCGTGAGGTCCCCTGAGGCGCCGAAGATCACCATGGTGCAGGGGGCCCCGTGGGGCAACTCGCTTTGCCCATTGGGCTCGACCGTCGTTTGCATTGGCCAGACCTCCTATCGTCGGCTCGGCTCGGCGTGGCCGCCGAAGCCGTGGCGCATGGCCGAGAGCAGCTTTTCGGCGAAGGTATGCTCCTGGCGCGAGCGGAAGCGTGCATACAGCGATGCAGTGAGGACCTCGGCGGGCACGCTCTCCTCGACGGCCGCCTGCACCGTCCAGGTAGTGAATACCCCGCCCGGCCAGGGTCTCAGCGCGGCGCACGTCGTCCTTGTAGTAGCTGTTGCCGCCGTCGACGATCACATCCCCCGCCGAAAAATGGCCGCCCAGCTCCGTGACCGCGCCCTCCGTGACCTCCCCGGCAGGCACCATGATCCAGGCGGCCCGGGGCGGCGTCAGCCGCTCGGCGAGCTCCGCTAGGCTGGCGGTACCGGTGGCGCCCTCCGCCACCAGTTGCGCCACCGCCTCGGGGTTGCGGTCATAGACCACGCACACGTGCCCGTCCCGCATCAGCCGACGCGCCATGTTGGCGCCCATGCGCCCCAGTCCCACCATTGCGATCTGCATAGTCATTCCTCGTCGGTCCGTTATCGGGCCAGGCTGCCCAGTAGGTTGTCGTAGGCCTGGGCGAACGAGCTCACCCCGGCGTCCAGTAACTGATCGGTGACGGCATCCAGAGAGATGCCCCGCGCTTCCAACTCGGCCAGCAAGGTGGCCGCACCTTCCACATCTTCTTCCAGACTGGCGCGTACTCGGCCGTGATCGCGGAAAGCATCCAGAGTCGCCGGGGGAACGGTGTTTACGGTGTCGGGCCCAATCAGCTCCTCTATGTAGCGCACGTCGGAATAAGCCGGGTTCTTCACCCCGGTGCTGGCCCACAACAAGCGCTGAGTTCGCGCGCCTCGGTTTTCCAATACCTGCCAGCGCGGGCCCGAGAAAATCGCCTTGTAAGCAGTGAATGAAAACCAAGACCGAGCGATCAGGCGGTGCGTTTCGCCGGCACGGAAGTTGGTCGGACAAAGGGCGGGTTTCCTGACACCAAATGTCCGCGTAAGGAAAGGCGTGCTTCCCCGACCAACCCCGGCGCACACCATCGCCCACCGAGGGCTCTTTGATGAGAGATCGAATCATGTGGAAGCGAGATAAAGACATTGCCGCCTGTGCCCTGCGGCGGCAGCCCGACTACAGCGGAGTCGACATCGTCGGCCCGCAACCGGACCCCGCGCGGGTGAGCTCCCGGACGAAAGAACTCGACAACCGGGACGGTCTGCTCACGCGCGGGGGTGCTCATCGATCCGGACCGCTAAATTTTGCGACGCGCCTCGTAAGGATTGAGGATCTACGTCGACCAAGCAGCAGAGGGTGCAGTAGCGGAGAGCGTCGTCCGAGTGTTGACCCCTCTTCGTGTCCTAACCGGCACGTTTGGGCTCACCCCCATCCGCTCTCGACGGGAAGGTAAAGCACCATAGGAAACCAACCGTACCCGAGCCTTGACTACTGGGTCGCCCGCAAACTGAACCCGTGACCAACCGCCATGAATCCATCTCATGAAGTCGTACAAGACTACTATGGCCGCCGGCTCCAGCATTCCGGCGACCTGAAAACCACGGCCTGTTGCGACGCGAGCGAGATTCCCCCGTGGCTCAAGCCGCTCCTGGAGCGTATCCACCCTGAGATACTTTCCCGCTATTACGGCTGCGGACTGGTCTGTCCGCCGCTCCTGGAGGGCTGTCGGGTGCTGGACCTCGGCTGCGGCGCCGGGCGCGATGTCTACGCGTTGGCGCAACTGGCCGGGCCCAGCGGCGAGGTGGTCGGGGTGGACATGACCGAGGAGCAACTCGCCGTGGCCGAGGGACACCGCGCTCACCACCGCCAGGCATTCGGTTACGACAACGTACGCTTCCTGCACGGCTACCTCGAACGGCTCGACGAGCTCGATCTCGAGCCCGGCAGCTTCGACGTCATCGTCTCCAACTGCGTAGTCAATCTCTCGCCGGACAAGGACGCGGTGCTGACGGGCGTGCAGCGCCTGCTCAGACCCGGCGGCGAGTTCTACTTCTCGGACGTCTACGCGGACCGGCGGATACCCGAGGCGGTGCGCAACGACCCGGTGCTCTACGGCGAGTGCCTGCAGCAATCCGGCTGAAGGATGACGTCAGGGGGCGTCGCGCCTGCTTTGAGGGCCTGCCAGATTTCCACGCTGTTCCAGTCGGCGCGGAACGGCTGCACGCTGGGATGAAAGCGCAGTCTCAGGCCCGGCCATTGCACAGGCGGCAGCGCCGCCAGTTCGCCGCTATCGGCACGGGCCGCATCGGCGGCGTCGAAGCTCACCAGCAGGCGGCGTTCAAAATCGGCAAGCTCGGCGATTTGGGGATGATCGACGAACGGTGGATTGTGGCGCAACCATTCCGGCAGGGCGTCGCCGAATTGGCGCAGCGAGCGGTAGTGCGAAGGATGGGCGTCGATGTAGCCGTCCGCCATCTGATCCCAAAGTGCGTCACCGAGGTAGAGGCCGAGCATCTCGTGATCGGTCTCCAGGGTTTCTTTCAGGCGCACGCGGTAGGCGTTTCCGTAAATGTTGAGCCGCGTCTCCCGCCCCACAGGCGCCTGGTCGACGATGTTCCCTGCGATGCGCACGTCACCGGAAAGCAAGTAGGCGAGAAAATCCTCCTGCAGCGCACGCAAGCCGCTCATGCCGCGGCCATCGCAAGCTCGGGCAGCACCTCCCCGGCGATGCGCCGGGCGATATCCAGTTCCGCCAACAATTCCGGGAACTCGGGGATGTTGGCGTCACGCTCGATCATGCTGGAGACTTGGCCGAAGCGCTTGAGCGCGGCGGCATAAAGATTCCAAACGGGATTCGACACCTCTTGGTCGTGGGTGTCGATGACGTAGTCGCCGTAGTCGGTGCCGCCAGCCAGGTGGAACTGCCGCACGCGTGAGGCATCGACGGCCTCGATGTAGCTCATCGGGTCAAAGCCGTGGTTGCGCGCGGAGACGTAGATGTTGTTGATGTCGAGCAGGATCAGGCAATCGGCACGGCGGGCCACTTCGTTCAGAAACTCCCACTCCTCCATGCGGGAACCCTTGAAGCTCACATAGCTGGAGACGTTCTCCATCAGAATCTGCCGGCCCAGGAACCCCTGCACCCGCTCGATACGCTCGGCCACATGGGCGATGGCCTCCTCGGTATCAGGATGTCCGCACCGAGCAGCTTTCGTGTCAGTATTCGTGCCGGGGTGGCGCGGGCAAAACCGCCGCAACGGACGCACAGCGCCGGATGTTTCCACCATCGCCCTGTTCGAGCAAATCGAGCGCCAATCCCGTCGCCAAGCGCATCACGATCATCTGCGACACCGCTCGCTACTATTCAGGCTATTGCCGGCGCCGCCCGAAGGTTCCAGCAGCAGCGCCACCAGTCCGGTCCAGCCGGTCTGGTGGGAGGCCCCCAGGCCCCGTCCGTCGTCGCCGTGAAAAAATTCGTGGAACAGGATGTGGTCGCGAAAGTGCGGGTCGTGCTGGAGCCTGGCGTCCGCGCCGTAGATCGGCCGGCGGCCGTCCTCGCCCCGCAGGAACAGCTTGGCTAACCTTCGCCTGAGCTCGTCGGCCACCTGATCAAGGGTGCACAGGCACCCGGAGCCGGTTGGGCATTCCACCCTGAACCCGTCCCCGTAGAACGCCGCATAACGGCGCAGCGAGTCGATCAACAGGTAATTCACGGGAAACCAGACCGGCCCGCGCCAGTTGGAGTTGCCGCCAAACACCCCGGTCTGCGACTCGCCCGGCTGGTAGGCGACCGAGAGGGGGTGGTGCATGCAGTCGAACACATAAGGGGCGTCACAGTGGGCGCGGGACAGGGAGCGCACCCCGTGGTCGGACAGAAACTCGGTCTCGTCCAACATGCGCCGCAGCACGCATTGGATCCGCTCCGCCCGCAGCAGGGAGAGCAGCCGGCGATTGCCCCGGCCCGGCTCCTCCCAGTGGGACACGAGCTCGGCCAGGTCGGGCCGATAGTTGAGGAACCACTTGAGGCGGCGCTTGAAGTCGGGCAGGCTCTCGATCAGCTCGGGCTCCAGGATCTCCACAGCGAACAAGGGAATCAGGCCCACCATGGAGCGCACCTTGAGTGGCATCAGGGTCCCGTCCGGGAAACGCAGCACGTCGTAAAAGAACTGATCCGCCTCGTCCCACAGACCGATTCCCTGACCGCCGATATCGTGCATCGCCTTGGCGATGTACAGAAAGTGTTCGAAGAACTTGGTGGCGATGTCCTCGTAGGCGTGGTTGAACTGCGCCAGCTCCAGAGCGATGCGCATGAGATTGAGGCAGTACATTGCCATCCAGCTGGTCCCGTCCGCCTGGTTGATGTAGCCGCCAGTGGGCAAGGGGGCGCTGCGGTCGAAGACGCCGATGTTGTCCAGCCCCAGAAAGCCGCCCTGGAACACATTGTTGTCGTCCGCGTCCTTGCGGTTCACCCACCAGGTGAAGTTGAGCAGCAGCTTGTGCAGCTCCCGCTCCAGAAAGTCCCGGTCCCCTGCCCCGCCGTTAGCATCGCGCTCCCTGCGATACACCTCCCACACGGCCCAGGCGTGCACCGGCGGGTTGACGTCCCCGAAAGCCCATTCGTAGGCGGGGATCTGGCCGTTCGGGTGCATGTACCAAACGCGGGTCATGAGCAGCAGTTGTTTCTTGGCGAACCCCGGATCCACGAGGGCCAGGGTGACGCAATGGAACGCCAGGTCCCATGCAGCGTACCAGGGGTACTCCCACTTGTCCGGCATGGAGATGATGTCGGCGTTGTTGAGATGCCGCCATTCCCAATTGCGGCCGTGGCGGCGCTCGGCCGGCGGGGGCTGCATGGCCGGATCGCCGTCCAGCCATTGCGGCACGTCGAAGTAATAGAACTGCTTGCTCCAGATCATGCCGGCCAAGGCTTGGCGCTGGACGTGGCGGGCGTCCTCGTCGGCCAGACCGTGCTGCAGGATAGCGTAGTAGGCGTTGGCCTCCGCCCGGCGGCCCTCGAGCAGCGCATCGAAGCTGTCGAAGGCAGCGGTACGGCCGCCCTGCGCCAGGCGCACGCGCACCCGGACCTGCCCCTGGGCGGGGACCGTCATTCGGTAATGGCCCGCCGCCTTGGTGCCCGATCGCAGGGGATTCACCGCTTCCCCGCGGCCGTGCACGAGGGAGTCGTGGAAGGCGTCCTTGAAATAGCCTTCCGATTCCATACCGTAGTGCCGGCGCACATTGGTGTCGTTGTCGCAGAACAGCAGCTCCGGGGCGCCATCCAGGTACCAGCGGTACTCCCCCAGCTCGGCGTGGTGGGCCAGGGCCTCTCCCGGCCCCAGTGCGCAGAGGTGCGGTCGGGTCGCGCCGAATCCCCAGGCCCATGTGTTGCGGAACCACAGCTGCGGCAGCAGGTGCAGCTCCGCCGCCTCGGGGCCTCGGTTGCGGACGGTGACCTGCATCAGGATGTCGTCCAACTCCGCCTTGGCGTACTCCACGAGCACATCGAAATACCGGTCTTCATCGAGCACCCCGGTATCTAGCAGCTCGTATTCCGGCTGGTCCCTGCTGCGGCGGCGATTCTCTTGAACCAACGCCGCGTAAGGAAATTCCCGCTGCGGGTACTTGTAGAGGAACTTGAGGTAGGAATGGGTCGGCGTGGCATCCAGGTGATAGTAAAGCTCCTTGACGTCCTCGCCGTGGTTGCCCTCGGCATTTGTAAGCCCGAACAAGCGCTCCTTGAGGATAGGGTCGTGTCCGTTCCACAGCGCGAGGGCCAGGCACAGGCGCTGCTGGGAGTCACTCACCCCGGCGATGCCGTCCTCGCCCCAGCGGTAGGCGCGGCTGCGGGCATGGTCGTGGGGAAAATACTCCCAGGCGGTGCCATCGGGGCTGTAATCTTCCCGCACCGTACCCCACTGCCGGTCGCCGAGGTAAGGCCCCCACTGGTGCCAACGCTTCGTCCGCGCGGTCAGCTCCGCCAGCCGGGCATGCTCTTCGCTCGGTGGTTTCATATTTCTCCACTCTCGCTGCTTTTCGACCCTGCCGGGTGACCACTCCACAGGTCGTTTTCGTACTCGTCGAACACGGGGGGGATTCCTTACAGTACCCCACGGCAAAAAATCACAAGATCGGCCCTGAGTAAGGTTCGGGAACACAAGACGACAAAAGCTTCATACCCCGACCGGCGGGCGGCGGCCGCTCCCGCTGTTATTCGGGACGCGAGACACCGATATGCCATAGGATGCCGACATGAAATCTTTCGCCTCTCAATTCGACGGACCCTTGACGGGCCTTCTGCAGTGGTCCCAGTGGGACGCCCTGACGGGGCGGCTGTCCGCCGGCAACGACGGCGGCTGGTTTGTCTACTTCGTCGGCGAGAACCTACCCACCGAGCCGATGTCGCCGGATGCCTTCGGCCGGTTTCTGAACGAGATCGACCGACTGCTGCGCAACGATCACCGGGAGTCTTACCCCGGCATCGTCTACGTAGACGATCCGTCGGCGCCCTCCTTCGTCAAGATCTACGACCCCAACAACCTGGGTGCAAGCTGCGGCTCCAGCGAGGTCCGGGTGCTGCCGGGTTGGGTCGTGAGCCGTACCCCGCCCGCGCCGTTGGCCGCGCCGGTGCGCAATCCCGCAGGGCGCCGGCGCTGGTGGCAGGCACTTCTCCGCAACGAAAGGACCCTCGCCGCCTGAAACTGACGATACGCGGGGAGGTCGCGGCGCCCGAGATGCGCGCTGTCGAGCCGAACCCTGTCGGAAATCCGCGTTACATCCTGTCCGTTCCTCCAGAGTTGCGGGGCCAAGCGGCGCCCGCGCGATGCAGGTGCATCTGTTTTGGTCGCGCAGACAAGCGGCTCCTTACAAGACGATTGTACGTTCCAGCGCCGGACCCTGATAATGCGGGATCAGAGGATGGGCCGAGGAGCGCTGATGGCCATTACCGACGACCTACGCGATTATTTCGGGGAGCGAAGGCCTGACCTGGTCCGCTTTGCCGCTCTCCAGTTGCGCGATCCGGCGCTGGCGGAAGACGTGGTGCAGGAGACGCTGGCGGCGGCCCTGCAAGGTTCCGCGAAATTCGGCGGCCGCTCCAGCGTCAAGACCTGGGTCTTCTCCATCCTCAAACGCAAGATCATCGACGCTTTGCGCGCCCGCCGCCGGGAAGTGCCTGCATCCCAGGTGGGGAATGCATGCGCGGACGACCAGGGATACAACGAGCTGTTCGACGAGCGCGGCTTCTGGGCTACCGAGCACCGGCCGCACCGCTGGACGGCGCCGGCGGAATCGCTGGAGCAGGAACAATTCTGGCAGATCTTCGAGCTATGCCTGGACCGCCTGCCGGAACGGACCGCTCAGGTCTTCTCGATGCGGGACTCCGTCTTGCTTCCGCGCGCACACTGAGTCGGATTCTCTCCGAGGCGGCCTGACCGAAACCTATTGAAACCAGGGAACAGCCGGATGGCCACGGCGAATAACTCAGCGGCTCGCATCCACCAGCAACACGACAGCAGCGATCTGGAGCCACCCGGCGTCCTTGCGAGGTTGGTAGAGACCGCCGACGTACGCTTCAACGGCGGCCGCCCCTGGGACATCCAGGTCAAAAACCGGGAGATCTACGACCGCGTTCTGCACCGAGGGTCCCTGGGATTCGGGGAGTCCTTCGTGGATGGGGCCTGGGACAGCGATCGTTTGGATCAAACCTTCGACAAGCTGCTGAGCGCCAATCTCGATCGTCGCATCAAGGGGATGGCGAAACTCCAGTTCCTCGGGCTGTTTCTCAAGAGCGTCCTCTTCAACCGCCAGTCCCGCGCGCGGGCCTTCCAGGTGGGCGAGCACCACTACGACATCGGCAACGACGTGTACTCGGCCATGCTCGATACAACCATGAGCTACAGCTGCGGATACTGGAAGGACGCCGAGAATCTGGAAGAGGCCCAGCGCGCCAAGCTGCAGCTGATCTGCGACAAGCTGGAGCTCGAACCGGACCAACGACTGCTGGACATCGGCTGTGGCTGGGGCGGTCTCGCCAAGTTCGCGGCCGAGAACTACGGGGTCGAAGTCACCGGAATCACGGTCTCGAAAGAACAGCGGAAGCTCGCGCAGGAGCGCTGCCGCGGACTGCCCGTACAGATTGAGCTCCTAGACTACCGGGAGCTGGACGGGCGCTTCGACAAGGTCGTCTCTGTGGGCATGTTCGAGCACGTGGGCCCAAAGAATTACCCGGCCTATTTCGCTGCCGTAGATCGTGTCCTGGCCGACAACGGCCTGTTCCTGCTCCATACCATCGGCAACTACGATACCCTCCACACCACGGACGCCTGGATCGACAACTACGTCTTCCCCAACGGCAAGATCCCCTCGGCAAGGCAGCTCACCAGGGCCATCGAGCCCGACTTCATCATCGAGGACTGGCACAACTTCGGCCAGGACTACGATCGCACCCTCATAGCCTGGTGGCACAACTTCGACGCATCCTGGCCCCGGCTCGCAGACAAGTACGGCGAGCGCTTCTATCGCATGTTCAAGTACTACCTCAACGCCTGCGCCGGCTACTTCCGCGCCCGTCAGGGCCAGCTGTGGCAGATCGTGCTGAGCAAGCGCACTCGCCGCGACCTTTACCGCTCGATTCGCTAGCACTCCGTCATTCGGTGCTCCAGAGCACTTTGGATGGTCCAACATCGTAGGGTTGACGCCGCGGTCCGTTCACCGGCCCCGTTGATCTCAATCAACTCGGCAATACCCATAGATGCTTGAATTAGATAAAGGAATGCGCACCAGCGCAGAGATTGCAACGCACCGGGAGCTCGCTGTGGAAAACTGCTTCATCTTCGCCGACGACCTGGGGCCAACCAAGATCATCCACGTGTGGGAGCCATCGATCGGGCTGCGCGGCATCCTGG
>JAYEJW010000053.1:0-3628 GCA_034716535.1 Pseudomonadota bacterium | reverse complement strand
ATGGGCGGTATGTCGGGAATGGAAGGTATGTCCGGAATGAGCGGCATGTCCGGTATGGAGGGGATGTCCGGGATGGGAGGCATGCCGGGAATGGAAGGTATGTCCGGGATGGAAGGCATGTCCGGGATGGAAGGCATGTCCGGCGAAAGCGCGGCACCGCCTGCTCAAGACGCACCCGGTATGTGAGCGTCCTCCTCTGGAACCAACAAGAGGAAGTTGCGCTGTGAGGAACCGCCGAACAATTCAGCGGTTCCGGAGGTACAAGGGAGTGCGGCCATTTTCGGGCGCGTAGGCGATTGGAAACGAAGGAACCGGGAAACCGCGCTTTCCGGTTCCGTCCTGATTTTGACCAGGATGGCCAGTAATCAGCGATTTCCTAGCAGTCATCACGCCAAAAGATAATTTTCGCGCCCTTCGCGGCTTCGCGTGAGACTCTCTCAGTCTCTTGTTACGGAGTCTTAGGCGCGCCTGTACTCGTCGAAGATCGCGTCCGGAACGGCCCAATCGCCCCTGCCGCGGTTGCGCCGCTCCGACAGGGCTCGGTCAACCGGTCTGCAAGAGCCCTTTGAGGTTCGCAAGGTGCGCGCTGCCGCGGGCGCGGCGCTCCTCGGAGTTGTCCTCGCGCTTGGTATCCCAGTTGAGCTCGCCATCCGGCAGCTCCTCGAGAAAGCGGCTTGGCTCGCTCTCGATCAGCTCCCCGTACCGCTTGCGCTTGCGGGCCAGGGTGAAGGTCAGGGTCCGCCTCGCGCGGGTGATGCCCACGTAGGCGAGGCGCCGCTCTTCCTCGATGTTTTCCTCCTCGATGCTGGTGCGGTGTGGGAGGATCTCTTCTTCCATGCCCACGAGAAAGACGTGGGGAAACTCCAGACCTTTGGCGGCGTGCAGGGTCATGAGGTGGACGCGGTCGCCGCCGTCGGCCTCGTCGCGGCGCTCCAGCACATCCATCAGGGAGAGGTGGTTGATCATCTCCGCCAGGGTCTTCTCCTGTAGCTCTCCCTTGTTGAGGGCCTCGAGCCATTCGACGAGGTCGTCCACGTTCTCCATACGTCGCTCCGCCACCTGGGGGCTGGATGCGTTCTCTCGCAGCCAGGCGGCGTAGTCCATGGCGTCGATCAACCGGCGGACCGTTGCCACGGGCTCGATCGCGGCCCGCTGCGCGTGGTCCCCGATCCAGGCGGCGAACTCGGAGAGGCGCTCCCGCGGCCGCTCCGAGAGCTGTTGCCCGAGTCCAAGCTCGTCGCAGGCGGCCAGCAGCCCGACGCCTCGCGCCCGGGCGTAGCCGGCGAGCTTCTCCAGCGTCCCGGTTCCGATCTCGCGGCGCGGGGTGTTGACCACTCGCAGAAAGGCGGCGTCGTCCTCCGGGTTCGCGAGCAGGCGCAGGTAGGCCATGATGTCCTTGACCTCCGCACGCGCGAAGAAGGAGGTGCCGCCGCTGAGGAAGTAGGGAATGTTGTGCTCCCGCAAGGCCTTCTCGAAAGGACGGGCCTGGTGGTTTCCACGGTAGAGGATCGCGAATTCGCCGAACTCCTCGTTGTGGGTGAAACGCCGGTGCAGGATCTCCGAGACGACCCGCTCCGCCTCGTGGGTCTCGTCGCGGCAGGTGAGGACTCGGGGCGGATCGCCCGGACCATGGTTGCACCACAGGCGCTTTTCGAACAGATGGGGATTCTTGGCGATGAGTGCGTTGGCGAGCCCGAGGATGCACCCGCTGGAACGGTAGTTCTGTTCCAGCATGATGACCTCGAGGTGGGGATAGTCTTGCTGTAGGCGGGCCAGGTTCTCCGGACGCGCCCCCCGCCAGGCATAGACGGATTGATCGTCATCGCCGACGACGGTGAAGGCGCCCCGTGGTCCCACCAACAGGCGCACCAGCTCATACTGGGCGCCGTTGGTGTCCTGGTACTCGTCGACAAGCAGGTAGCGGATGCGTCCCTGCCATTCCTCGCGCAGGTCCGCGTGCTCGCGCAGCAAGCGTACGGGAGCCAGGATCAGATCGTCGAAGTCCAGGGCGTTGTATGCCCGCAGGCTGCGCTCATAGTCCGCGTAGAGGTGGGCGATTCTGGTCTCGTAGGCGTCTTCGGCCTGATCTGCAGCTCCTTCGGGCGTGATCAGGTCGTTCTTCCAACGAGAGATCCGCGTCTGGACGGCGCCGATACTGCTTGCGTCTTCCTCTTTCGTCTTGCGCAGGTGCTCCTTGAGCACGGACTCCGCATCCTGGGCATCGAACAGGGAAAAGCCGCTGCGGTAGCCTGCGCGCGCATGGTCGCGCCGCAGGATATTGAGCCCCAGGGTGTGGAAGGTGGAGATGGTGAGTCCGCGGGCCTCGCGGCCCTTGATCTGACTGCCCACGCGCTCCTTCATCTCGCGTGCGGCCTTGTTTGTGAAGGTTACTGCACTGATGTGGCGAGGCGCGACGCCGCAAGCGCCGATGAGGTGAGCGATCTTGCGGGTGATGACTCGCGTCTTGCCGGAGCCTGCGCCGGCCAGCACCAGCAGCGGACCCCCGACGTAGTGGACGGCGTCCTGCTGGCGGGGATTGAGATCGTTCATGCTGTCGGGCGCTCGGTAAAACTGGCAGCGTGGACCGGATCGGCTCGGCATTCGGGGACGCGCAATTATGCCCCATGGGACGGGCCGCTACGAATCGTTTCGGGCAGAATGTCGATTCCGGACAATCCGAGAGGAGCCTCGGTAAAGAAACGCGAGAAATTGCGATCTTCTCGTACTAACATACGCCCGTCATGGAACGCCAAGGACCCGCAGTCGAATGAAATACCCGCTCCTCGTAGTCGCCCTGTCCGTAGCCGCAACCGCGGCACTTGCGCAATCCGAACCGGCAGCCTTTCCGGAGCCTCCCGCGATTCCACCCGCGTCCTATCAGGGGGAAACGGTGGAGCCCGATGTCACCATCATCGAAACGGAAAAGGAAACCATCTACGAGTACCGGGTCCGTGGCCAGCTCTATATGGTCAAGGTCAAGCCTCAGATCGGTCCGCCCTATTTTCTGCTGGACACCAACGGAGATGGGACGCTCGACGTTCAGCAGGATCGCGTTTGGGATAACTCGATCCCCCAGTGGGTGCTCTTCAGCTGGTAGTCCCGAGTTGTCGGGGTGATCGCGGCTCGATAGCGGGCTTCACCCCAAGTCCCCCGCAACCCATGACCTCAAGCCGTAACGAGGTGGCCCGCGCTGCCGGGGCCGCTCCCGCAGCAACGGGTGCCGCCGGTGGCTGCTGAGCGCGCCTCGCCCCCCGTGCGAGGCGGGATTCTGCTCGCGCTGGCGACCCTTATCGAGGCCCTGATCAGCTGGGTGGGACGCACCGTCTCCTGGCTTTCCCTGTTCATGGTGGTGGTCACCTTCCTGGTGGTGATGCTGCGCTATGCCTTCGATCTGGGCTGGATCGCCATGCAGGAGTCGGTCACCTACATGCACGCCGCCCTCTTCATGCTCGGGGCGGCCTACACCCTGCGGCGCGACGGCCATGTGCGGGTGGACATCTTTTACCATCGGCTGTCCCGGCGCGGCCGAGCCTGGGTGGATCTGCTGGGGACACTCCTGTTGCTCATGCCCGTGTGTGCCTACATCGCCTGGGTGGGCTGGGAGTATGTCACCGAGTCCTGGGAGGTG
>JAYEJW010000052.1:0-3631 GCA_034716535.1 Pseudomonadota bacterium | reverse complement strand
CAGTAGTCCTTTACCGCGCAGGCTCCCCCGGGTGCGGCGAACCCGGGTATCATGTGGAAAGGTCCCAACTCCACATCCATGCAGAATTTGCCTTCGTCGTGCGGGCCGCTCGCGAGCGCGGCGGTTGTGCCGGCCACCAAGGCCGCCGCCGCGAAGGCGCGCGTTAGAATATGCAGATGCTTTCTCACGTTTGTGCTCCTGAGTCGGATATCACTGGTGTCGGCTTGCGCGGAGAGACCGTCAACCTGGTGCCCTTATCGGCGGACGTTTATTTTCAGATGCGTATTCCGGCCCCAGTGGGTTTCTGAGCAAGCCATCTAACATTAAAGATCGGTGGTGAGAGGAGCTCCATGACAATTGTCAACAAAAATTTCGGCAGTTCGGGGAGCGGCCAAAGCACCAAGTGTTCATTGGATCCGATGCGTTTCTGCGGGTAACCGTTCACCCCCCACACGACCAGACGCGATACGACGGCCGAGTTTGTCATCCATGGCACTGGATTCCGGCATCCCAGCCGGAATGACGGCGGGGGTGTGAATGGTTACTTCTGCGGCGCGGGCAATGGAACCGCTTCCGTCCGACACTGCTTCCCAGGTAAGGTCACGCAGGCCAACCGGGCCGACCGCTTGATTCACATCTCCAGGATCCCGACTGGCGGCCCCGAAGGCCTTGCTGCTCAACGGTCAGTCAGCGTCCCCACGCAGTCGGTTCCGCCCCCCTTCCGAACCCAGTTGGTCCGTCGAACCTGCCCGGCAGGCCGGAATCGGCGGGCTCCAGTCTTTCGAGATGCCGCACTTGGCCGTCGACTCCATACGTATTGCCGTCATTCGCCGGTAGGCGGTCCCTTATCCGTTTTGTCGTTCGGCTCGACGGGCAGGAAAAAGCAGCCACTCGGAGAGCCAAAAATTAGCTTATGACAGTGCATCGCTATATTCGAAAAATTTAAAATGTTATGGATAAACCTGTCTGATACCTATGGATGAGGGCAACGGGCGAGCGCGTGCGTTCCCCCGGCGCCGTACCGACCTCGAGATGTTCCATCTAGTGACGAGGAGGTGTGCCGATGTTGCTTCGAAGACGGATTACGATGGCCCTTGCGGCCCTGCTGATGGGGGTCTCCGGGGCCGGATGGACGTCATGGTTCCCTGGTCCAGGTCTCAGCGCGAGTGGTCGCGAATGCGCAATTATATGATCCAGATGGACCAGCTGGACCGCCAGGAGGCCCTTGACCAGTACCGGTACGTTGAGCCGTTCGCCTTGGCCGGACCTTTCACAGGACCGATGCCCTGGTAGCGAGTCTGTTGCTCCGGGGCGGCACATTGTCGCCGCGGGGGGGAGGCGTTCCTTTCCGGGGAATCTGCAAGTAGAGACGAATCAGGAAATGAATAAAAAAGGGGCGTTCTTCAAGGAAGAGCAAAGATTCACGCAATGGTGGCTGTGGTTGATCCTCGTTCCCATCATCGTGGGCGCTGTGATTTTCATGGTCGCTTCCACCTACCAGCAGCTCATTTTGGGCGAGCCCTTTGGCGACAGGCCGATGTCGAATTTGGGCCTGGTAGTCGCCAACCTTTTCACGCTTCTGGTCGGCGTCGGCCTTCCGGTGGCTATCCTGACCACGAAACTGGCAGTGTTCGTAGAGCGAACCCAGCTCAGGGTCAAGTTCTCCTATCTCGCCAACAAGCGGGTCCCTGTCTCGGAGATCGCCTCCTTTAGGGTCGTGAACTACAGCCCTATTCGGGAGTACGGAGGCTGGGGCGTGAGGTATTCGCTCAAGGGCAAGCGCTGGGCATACAACGTGAAGGGAAACATCGGCGTGGAAATCGATCTGGCCGACGGTCGGAAGTGGCTCATCGGCTCGCAGCGTCCTGAGGAACTGGCCGAGGCAATCGCCAAGGCCAAGAAAGAATAGCGGGTTCCAACCGGCGCTTCTCCCGCGCTCACGCCTCATCGATCCACAGGTCGGCAAAGCGCAGCTCGATCTCGGCGAATGGCCCGACACGCACCGGGTCGTCGTCCTTGGTGCGTCAATTTGACCCAGGTCCTCCCGGCAGACCAAGATGGCGGTCGCGTAGGAGGGCAGCTCCGTTTCCCGCAGAAGTGCGTCGATCGCCGCAAAGGTCGGCGTGACCCCCGGGCGGTGATATAAAAGGTCGTTCCCAGCCGATCCATCCGGTCGTCGAGCTGGAGTTTGTGCGGCTTGGCCGCACCCGATCTGCATTTTTTTGAAGGAGAAGGGCATGGCGTGGGTCTATCTCATCATCGCAGGCGTTTTCGAGTGGGGCTGGCCGGTGGGGCTCAAGCTCGGGTTGGCGGACACCGGACTGCGCTGGGGCTGGATCGGCTTTGCGGGCGTTTGCATGGCGGTGAGTGGTGCGCTGCTGCTCATCGCCCAGAAGACGATCCCGATGGGCACCGCCTATGCAGTCTGGACGGGGATCGGTGCGGTGGGTACCTTCGCCCTTGGCCTCGTCCTGTTCAGCGAGCCGGCGACCTTTGCCCGCTTCTTTTTCGTGGGGCTCATCGTGGTGGGAATCCTGGGTCTGAAACTGGCTTCCGTCCACTGATCCGGGGAGGAGGTCGCAAAGGTGCGGGTGCGCAGCCGCAGTTCCCGTGCATCACCGTCGAATCCTCCCTTGATTGTATATTTCGCGGTTCCAGTCGCGGTTATACTCCTGACATCTGATTCACCGTTGGTTGTCCGGTCATGTTGATTCGAAGCCCGACGGCAGCCTTTGGGCTCGCCCTCGCTTTGCTGCTCCTTGTCGCTGCCGGCCCGGTAAGCGGGTCTTGGGATGTCGGCCGACCCAGTCCGGATCAAGGCCCGACGGAGGTGCAGATCGAGATCTTTCTGCTTGATCTCGACGCGATCGACAGTGCGGGGCAAAGCTTCGAGGCGAACGTTTATTTCCAGGCCACCTGGAAGGATCCGCGGCTCGCCGATCCTGCTCGGACGCATCCGGTCACCCGAGGGTTGGATGAGATCTGGAACCCGCGGTTGCAGATACTCAACCAGCAGCGGCTCTGGTCGACCTTCTCGGATATCGTCGAGATCGCACCAGACGGCACGGTGAAGTATCGACAGCGGGTCTGGGGCTCCTTTTCCCAGCCGCTGGACCTGCGCCAGTTTCCCTTCGACACTCAGACGATCGGCATTCCGGTCGTGGCGGCGGACTACCGGACGGATCAGGTTGCCCTGGTACCCAGCCCCAGGAGCGGAATCGGCGAGGTGTTCTCCGTCGCCGACTGGAAGGTCGTGGACTGGCGTATGGTGACGGACTACAAGCTTCCGGGTTCCGTGGAAGGCCAGGATCCGGCGATCGCGCTGTTCTTTGAGGTCGAGCGCCTGCACGGCTACTACTGGGTCAAGGTCATCGCGCCCTTGGTCCTGATCGTGGCCATGTCCTGGGCGGTGTTCTGGATCGACCCGAAGGAGATGGGGACGAAGATCAGCATCACCATCACCGCCATGCTGACCCTGATCGCCTACCGCTTTGCCATCGGGGCGAACCTCCCCGTAATCTCCTACCTGACCCTGCTGGACTACTTCATCATGGTGTCCACGGTCCTGATCTATGCGTCCCTCGTGACGGTGGTGACGACCGCGGCGTTCGAGCGAAAGGGAAACATCAAG
>JAYEJW010000051.1:0-3651 GCA_034716535.1 Pseudomonadota bacterium | reverse complement strand
AGCTCCAACGGGTGGTGGAACGGATCAACCAGATCCACGAGGGCGCGTTCCGCAAGTGGTACAACGAGCCCGTCGTGAGAGCGCTCGCCTGGGTGCTTAGCATAGGAATCGTGATCGTGACCGAATACGCCGTCGTCGGCGGATGAAGATCCATCCCGTCCTGCCCGCGTTCGGTCGCTGAGACCCTGTGGTCAGGAATACGCGCCGAGGAAGTGTAGGGCACGCCGCGGCATGCAAAGTAGGGTGGAACAAGCGAAGCGGTTCCACCGATTACCCCATGAGCGACTATCAGCCGAGCTGAATAATCTGGTGAAACGAACAACACGCTGATAAGAGGCAGCCTGACGACCGTGCGGCTGTCTTGAAGGCCGCGCGCGCCGGGCGTAGGATGCGATCTGTGCTCAGCCTCAGGCGGTTGATTTTTCAAGGAGTCGGAAAGACCGGGCCAGTGGGACGATGCGGCCGTTGGCCGAGCGCCTGGTTGGGCTCGCACTGAATTGACAGGAGTACGCCGATGTTCAAGCTGTTGGTGAAGCGGGTAATCGCCTCCCTGATGATCGTAAATGTTATGGGTCTCGGACTCGTCCCTGCGGCGCAGGCAGGCGTGATCGGAACCCAGACCTGGCTGCAGATGGAGCAGCGAGAGGCACGGCTGGCGCGCGTGAATTCGGTCGTGCTGGAGCAAGAAGTTCAACAGGAGCTATTGGCCCGCGGCGTGGATGCCGACGAGGTGCAGGCGCGTATTGCGGCACTTACGGACGAGGAGTTGCTAACCTTGGAAAGCGAGCTTGACAAACTGCCCGCAGGTGGGGACGCCCTCGCCGTAATCGGGGCCGTATTCCTGGTGCTGATCATCCTTGAGCTCGTGGGGGTGATCAACGTTTTCAAGGGCGTCTGATTCACCGGTCCACAAGGTCCGGCGGTGGTCCGCGTTGGGGCTCTGCTCTGCCTGGCGTTGTTTCTCGGCGGCTGCGCAAGCCGTTCCCCCCTCCTGCGAGACACCCTGCCCACGGCGGACGTGGGAGTTGAGCTGTTGGATACGCCCTTCTTTGCCCAGGAGGCCCATCAGTGCGGGCCGGCGGCTCTCGCGACGCTCATGGTCGCTGCCGGACGCGAGGTCACTCCGACACAGCTCGCCAAGCAGGTGTATCTCCCTGCCAGGGAAGGCAGCCTGCAGCTGGAGCTCGTCGCCGCAGCCCGCCGCCAAGGTCTGATTCCCTACGCGATCGATCCGGACCTTCGGTCGCTGACCGCCGAGCTCGCGGCGGGGCGCCCGGTCCTGGTGCTCCAGAATCTCGGGTTCGACGCCTTTCCCGTCTGGCACTACGCAGTGGTTTTCGGATACGACCCGCTGGCGGATACCCTGTCGCTGCGATCCGGCACCGAGCGGCGCAAGCTCATGCGTGCTTCGCGCTTCGTTTCGACCTGGGAAAGATCGGAATTCTGGGGGCTGGTCGTGCTGCACCCGGGCGAGTTTCCCGCCGAGGTGGATCCCGATCGCTATCTGGGGGCCGTCGCGGCAATGGAGGCCACGGGGCAGCTCGCAGCCGCCGCGACTGCATATGGGGCCGCCCTGGAGCGCTGGCCGGGCGATCCCGTCGCCCTGCTCGGCTTTGGCAACAGCCAGTACGGCTTGGGGCGGCTCGAGCAGGCGAAGGCAGCCTACCAGGAGCTATTGAAACAGCATCCGGGGCATGTCGTCGGCTATAACAATCTGGCCCAGCTCCTCGCCGACCTAGGCGACTACGGTCAGGCCGAGGCCAAGATCGACATCGGGTTGGCGCTGAGCCGGAACGATCCGCGACTGCGCGAGACCCTGAAGGCGACTCGACAGGAGATCTTCCGGCATCGGCGAAACTAAACGCAAGAGTCCGTCCCCTGTGAGCTCGCAGGGATCGGGTGGGTTTCGTCTGAATGCGTACCTGCTGCCAGCGCTCACACCGAGTAGGTAGAGGAAGCAACCCCGCCCCCGCTGCCGGTCCAATCGGTGTGGAAGCGCTCACCGCGGGGCTTGTCGACCCGCTCATAGGTGTGGGCGCCGAAGTAGTCGCGTTGGGCCTGCAGCATGTTGGCGGGCAGCCGGGCGCTGCGGTAGCCGTCGTAGAAGGCCAGCGCCGAGGTGATGGCCGGCGCGGGCAGCCCGAGCTCGATGGACAGTGCCGCCGCCTTGCGCCAGCCGGGCAGGGTGCGGGCGATCTCCTCACGGAAGAAGCTGTCCTGCAGCAGGTTCTCCAGCCCGGAATCGCGGTCGAAGGCCGCCTTGATGTCGTTCAGGAACCGGCTGCGGATGATGCAGCCACCGCGCCACATCAGGGCGATGTCCCCGAAGTTGAGCCGCCAAGCGTACTCATTCGCCGCCTCCCGCATGAGCATATAGCCCTGGGCGTAGGAGCAGATCTTGGAGGCATAAAGGGCGTCGTGGATGTGCCGGATGTAGGCGGCGCGCTCGCCCGTGAAGGGATGCTGTGCTCCCGGCAGGATCTGCGATGCTCGAACCCGCTCGTCCTTCATGGCGGAGACGCAGCGCGCGAACACCGCCTCGCCGATCAGGGTCAGCGGGATGCCCAGGTCCAGGGCGTTGATGCCGGTCCACTTGCCTGTGCCCTTCTGGCCAGCGGCGTCCAGGATCTTGTCGATCAGGGGCTCGCCGTCGGCGTCCTTGGCTCTGAGAATCTCTGCGGTGATCTCTATCAGGTAGGAGTCGAGCACGCCCCCGTTCCATTCCTCGAATACGGTCTGAATCTCATTCACGGCCATGCCGAGCCCCTCGCGCATCAGCCAGTAGGCCTCTGCAATCAACTGCATGTCGCCGTACTCGATACCGTTATGGACCATCTTCACATAGTGTCCGGCACCCTCGTCCCCCACCCATTGGCAGCAGGGCACGCCGTCGACCTGGGCCGCGATGCCCTGGAAGATGTCCTTCACAAGGGGCCAGGCATCCGGGTTCCCTCCGGGCATGATGGAGGGGCCGTGGCGGGCGCCCTCCTCACCGCCTGAAACGCCTGTGCCGATGAACAGGATTCCCTTCTCCGAAAGCGACCGGGTGCGGCGTACGCTGTCGGGGAAGTGGGAGTTTCCGCCATCGATGATCAGATCCCCAGGCTCCAGGTGGGGCGTCAGTTGCTCGATGAAGCGATCCACCACCTCACCCGCGCGGACCATGAGCATGACCTTCCGCGGCCGGGAGAGTGTCGAGACCAGCTCCTCGATGCTGTGGACACCGAGCACGCCGGTGCCGGCGGCGGGGCCTGCCAGGAACTCATCCACCTTGGAGGTGGTTCGGTTGAACACGGCGACCCTATAGCCGTGGTCGTTCATGTTCAGGACCAGGTTCTGGCCCATCACGGCCAGACCGATGAGCCCGATGTCCGCGTCTGCCATTGGTAATCTCCGGTGTTTGGTTGATCGCTTCGCTACTATCACAAAAACGCCCTCCGTCCGCAGAAATGCGGACGGATAGCCGGGGCGAGGGAAACCCTTCCTGACAGTCCTGTGCTCATGGTCAAGGGCGACAGGGGGGTTAGGCTGAAGTTCTTATTTGAGAAAGCTAATATTATCTTATCTATCAGCTAGATAGCGAAAAATCGGTGTATCCGCTCTGCCTACACCTGGATGTTTTTTAGCAAATCGAAGGCATGTTGTTGCGTC
>JAYEJW010000050.1:0-3657 GCA_034716535.1 Pseudomonadota bacterium | reverse complement strand
GGCAATACAGCGCACAAAGTCGGTGATGTTGCACAAGAAGTTCTCCATGAGAGTATCGCTAAAATGAAGCAAAGTGCTTCTCAGATCAGAGAGCGTGCTGAAGAAGCAGCAGAGGTAGCCTTTGATTGCGCCTGAGGCGAACCACGCGGTCAAGGCCGCCATTCACGAGGCGGAGAAGTGCCGTGAGTCCGGTGAGACCAAGACCATCCTGTTCAACCTTAGCGGACACGGACACTTCGACATGCAGGCCTACACGGACTACCTTGGCGGCCAGCTCAAGGACCTGGAGTACGAGGAGGGGGAAGTGGCAATGGCCCTGGCTGGCCTGCCTTCCGTGCCCTGATCCGGCGGTTACACCCGGAAGAAGACAAAGATCCCATCGAGCCGAGGAACGCCGCTACTCCTCGGACTCGCCGGGAAAACGATTCGAGCCGATGCGGATGACAAGCACCGCCAGAGTGAGCACCAGGATTGAGATGCTGATGGTCAGCATGTGCTCGTCACTCATGGTCTTGACGTCGATGGCCAGCACCCGGGTCAGGGCGGTGATGGCAATGTAGAGCAGGAATCGCACCGGCAGGCGTTTGGTCTTGAAGTAGATGCCCACCATGGCGCCCAGCTCCAAGTAGATGAACAGGAGCAGGATATCCTTGATCGAGGGGCCTCCCTCCGTGACGATGTGCAGCAGCTCCACCGTCGTCGCCCAAACGATGACGGCCCCGATGATGAACAGGGTCAGGAGGTGAAAACCGTCCACGAAGTTGTTGCCGATGCGCTCGATACGCTCTTGGGCTTCGCTTGACATCGCTTTGCTCTCCCCCCTTAGCTCCCGTTATCGTTCTCGCTGACGATCCTGGCCAATCCTGCCCTCCGCCACGCAGCTCTCTTCGCAGGACTCCCTGGTCGCGAAAGGGACATGTCCGCCACAGCCGCCGTAGTAGAAGGCTCGACACCTGTTGCTGCGATAGTCGTAATAGTACTTTGGTGCCCTCGCCTTGCAGGATCCCGGGTCCGCCTTCTCCAAACAACGCACGGGCAGATCGTTTGTCGTCTTCGTCTCGCTCTCGCCGGCACACCCGCTCAATGCGAGCGTGAGAAGCGAGGCCCATGTCAACCAAAGAGTACGCATGGAAAAGCTCCTGCCTGAGTGAGAAGTATTCTGGTGCAGGTCCACACAATTCCGTATCTCGTTAAACATCGAGTCCTGCCCTATAGATGCTGGCGCACTTCCCGCAACGCCCGCATCTCGTGCCCCTTCGGCGCATTCTTCCACCAGTCGCGGTGTCGGAACTCATTCTCGTCCTTGGCCATAGTACGAAATGTCCCATTCTGCAGAAAGCCCCAACCCTTCGCCCGGGGGCCATGGATGAACAGGGTCCAAGCGGGTCGGCGACCCTGCAGGACCACGCGGTGAAAGTCCTCGCCGCATAGGAAGTTGATCCGAAAGGGCCGGATGAAGCGGCTCTCGATTCTGTCAGCGTGCCGCTGGCGCTCCCCGTAAGCCTCGCCCCGCGAAAGAGGACCGGGATGAGGGGAAAGGCTGGCTGTACCAGGACCTTCCCCGTCACGGGAAACCTGAGCGCTATGAGGCTTTGAGCACCGGGCATGCCTATCGGATGGGCGAAGCTCTTCGTAGCCGCCCGAGAGCACCAGGCTCAATGCGCGATTCCAGGGGTGGTCGTGCAGTCCCCGGTCCGGATCGGAGTCGACGAACCGGTGCAGGTACGCGTGCCAGCCCAGGGCACCGAAGAGATAGTAGCGCTCCAGATAGGGCTCGCCCTGCTCGCCGTCTATGAAACGGCAGGGCCTTCGCGCGCTGATACGGTAAAGCAGGCGTTCGATCACGGCGTCAGACAGCTCCGTCAGTTGCTCTTCGAGGATGAATGCTAATGAAGGACGGGCTCAATCCGTGAGCCCGCGTCGCCTTGGGGAAGCGCTGATCAAATCCATCCTGGATTTCTCCGCACACGGACAGCGAAAACGCGCTTCCCGCTTTCCTTCGTTTTCAGTCGCTTACGCGCCTGCAAAATGGCGGTGCCTGCCTTGCGCCGCGGAAGCGCTGAAAAAATCAACATTTCCTTGGCAGAGTCTGCCCGTTGAGATTCTCCAATGTCGGGCGCTGTTGGTCCAGTCGAGCAACGTTCGTTCCGATAGGCGTGGCCCTTGCGGCGCATACGCGAACGATGGCTGCCGGCAAAGGTCTTTCTGGAGTTCCTCAAACGGCTGATGCATGACGCCAAGCGACCGATCTTCCTGATCGTCGATGGGCACCAGACCCCCAAGGCTAAAGTGATCAGTGCATTGCGGCGGTTAGAAAAACTTACGGGACTCATCCAAGGTCCATTTTTTGCACTCCGCATTGCCAATACATTGGTGATGCGGAATTACAGGTATGATATTACGTTCGCTACGCTTAGCATCACCTGGCGCTAAGCAGTTCCCTTTTTCCCTCACGCTCGAATGTGAATTGATTCACAGCGTCGAAAAATACTCCAAGAAGATTCTAAGTTAATGCTATCTTCAAACTGGCAGTGAAGTAACGTCTCTATGAGTTGGTGATTGTTCACAGTCATACCGCTTAAACTCGTCCTTTTTAACTGGGCCCTGCAAGTAAATGGTGCGACTTGCGGGTAAGATGACAATATGGATACAAATCCTTCCTGTTACGAAAATGTTTCAATATCTCGTTCAATGTGAGGTGCGTCGTCATGTATTGGAACCGTAAGAAAGCTTCGGTCTTCGTCTCCGTTTTGGTTACAGCCGCCATGAGCGTGGCAACTGTCTCCTACGCGGGAGATATAGTTACCAATAACCCGATCGTGATCAACAAATCGGGCAGCTATCGTCTCCAGGGCAATATTATTGTGCAACATCCAGGGGTAGCCGTAGAAATCGCTGCGCCGAACGTTACCTTGGACCTCAATGGCTACTCGGTCTTAGGATCTGGATCTGGATCCGGGATTGTTGCGATGGCACCGGACACGACGATCATGAATGGTTCCGTAGCCGACATGAGCGGGACCGGGGTCGACTGTTTTGACAGCTGTCGGATAGAGAAAATGCGCATTACTCGATGTGGCGTCGGAATTGCTGCAGGTTTCAACAGCTTGATAAAAGATAACGTTATCGTTTTTAACAGCAGTCACGGCCTCGTTTTCCCCCCACTCGATCCGTTTCCTGGAGGACCTGGACTATCCGGATTCTCTAACAATGTAATCAACGATAACAATGGGGGCAACACCAACATACAGATCGAGGGCTATGCCATAGAGCTCGGCACGAATATTTGCGGAAATACAACGGATTGTTCGCCGGGCAGCATCGTACCCGCCGCATCCGGCACAACGATAAACGACAGTGCTGACAAGCAAGATGGTTAGCGCCGCGCCGCGGGTGTGGTGCGGTTGATCTGGACGAGCTAGGTACTGCGCCTGTATCAGGAGTGAACGGGCGCGGCAAAACAAACGGCCGGAGTTACCTATCGTGTTCCCTAACCGGCCTTCCCCAAAGAGAAAGCCTTAGTGGTTTTTCATCTGCTATGCGGTTTTAACGATATGCAGTTTCGCAGCTTAGTGAAGCTGGATTTATTATGCCACTTAGTAAGTATGGTTCTAAAATAAATGCTAAATATATAATAAGTGACCCTTTTGTACTTTT
>JAYEJW010000049.1:0-3670 GCA_034716535.1 Pseudomonadota bacterium | reverse complement strand
TGCGCATTGGCCGCAAGAGGTAGCCATCAAGCGGCGGTACTCTGCATAGTCATCATCACAGAAGAACGTTTGCTGACGGCGATTGCCGCGTTGCGTGACGTGATGTGGATACTCAGGTGCGACGATCCGTGCCAATCTAGCCATGACTCACCGCTGTCGAAAGTGCACCAATTAAGTATACTGTCCCCAGGACTTTGACAATTAAGTATACTGTCCCCAGGACTTTGACCTGTCCCCAGGACTTTGAAATAACAGCCGCCAGCCGGCCGTGGCAAGCGCCTCGGGGACAAGATCAGCGTCGTCTGTGCTACAGCGGCCATCCGAGGCGCTGGAGCTCGTTGGAGCGACCGCCAGCGCGATGCAGAGGGCAAGATACGCTGTCCTCCGGTCGCCTGCTCGTCTCGCCATGGTAACTCTCAGTGGGTAGTCCGCCCCGTGTCTTCTATCGTAGACCGAAGCCGCGTCCCGATCCTTTCAGCCGGCTGGAACGAAGGGTTAGGCCTCTTGATTGTTCTCGAACGCGACGAGCACCAGCTTTCCTTCGATCCCACCCGCCTCGAGCCGCTCGTTCGCCTTGCGCGCGTCTAGCAGCGGGAGCGTCTGGGCGATTCGAGGCGAGATCTTCCTCTGCGCGAGCAGGTCAAACAGCTTCGGCAGGTCCTCGAGGAAGAGCTGGGGTTTCTTCCGGTACAACATGGTGATTCCGTAGAAGGACCCGCGCCGGCCACGCAACCGGGCTCCCATGAACAATGACAGCGCTGAGCGTGCCAACGCTGCAAGCCCCTGCGCGCCAACGAAGCCGTACCAGACGGTGATTCCACCCCGGCGCGTCGACGACACGCATTGTCGCGTCTGTTCTCCACCGACGCCGTCAAACGCCGCATCGACGCCCTCCGCCCGGACCGCGTGCACACCGACGTCTAACGGGGTGGATCGTCCTTCAATGGGAGTCGCTCCGTACGACCTGACGATGTCATGCCGCGGCTTGGCCGCCGCGCCGATAGCCGAGACGCCGTGCGCGCGCAACAGGTCGAGCAGCGCCTGACCTACTCCGCCGTTCGCCGCGTTCACCAGCGCCGACTGCCCGGGCTGGAGCCGGGCCTTTCGGTGGATCATCTGGTACGCCGTTACGTAGTTAAGGATGAGCGAGACGGTCTGCACGTCATCAAGGGCGTCGGGCACCTTCACCCAATGCTCCGCGCCGCGGACCACGTGCGTCGCGTAGCCGCCATGCACCAGTAGCGCGCAAACACGGTCGCCCTCCGTCAGCTTCGCGACGCCGGCGCCCACGGCGTCGACGATGCCAACGGACTCGTAGCCGGGCACGAAAGGAATCGGCGGGGCGTACGGATAGGAGCCACGGCGCATAGTGATATCGGTCGCGCCCACTCCCGTCGCACGCACCTTGACACGGATCTCACCTGGGCCAGGTTCGGGCATGGGCAGCTCCACCGTCTCAAGCACCTCTGGGCCGCCCTTCTTTGTCAGCAACACTGCCTGCATCTTTGTCACGCCGTGTCTCCTTGTGGGGCTTAACGCCGAAAAACAGCCGCCGACGTGGGAGGTCGGCTGCATCTAGCGAGGCGGTCTTGCTAATTCGGTGGCCCTTTTAGTTCGATCGTGTTTCCTTCGGGATCTTGTATGTATATTGATGGACCATTCCCTTCAGCCCCGTAACGCGTCTCAAGTGTGCTGCCAACTACACCGTATCGTGATAGGTGCTCGCGAATCGCTTCCTCCTTAAACGATTCCAGACGAACACAGAAGTGGTCCATGTTTCGGCCCTCTTTCCCGGGTGCTGCACCCCCCAGCCGCCCAATCTTGCTGTCAACCGCGACTATATCAATCAAGGAATCACCGGCACGTAACTGAACAAGCCCGAATTCAGCCGAGGACCTCCGCTCAACAATACATCCAAGGACGTCGCAATAAAACTCGATCATTGCCTCAGTGTCCTGCGCGCGTATGACTACGTGATCTAGGCCTTTGATTCGAATCATTCCGAGCTTGCTCCCGTACCACCTAACCAGTAGCTATGGTTTTCGGCATACCCTACCACTCTCTTCCTCCTTGACAAGGACTGGAGCCGCGATGCGAGGAGTCGCCTACCAGATACTTCCCGCATTCTGCGGGATATCCAGATCGGGATAGCATCCCCGCGCAAGACCCCCGGTCCGTGCAGCCGGCACGGCCAACGAACCGCCCGATGTCAGTTCCGCGCCGTCGATTTACCCCTCTTGCTCGACACCGCCCTGGGGTTGAAGTTGAGGGCAAGCTGGATCCAGGTTGCGAGCTGCTTTGTTCCGGCAATACCGTCGGCATGCACGAACAGGAATCCTTTCATCGGCCTTCCGGTCAGATCCATCGGCGAGACATGCGGACGTGTCAGCAGCGCGTCAGAGGCGTCGGGGTCGACACGGACCATGAGCCGGTCGTCGCCCTGTCTGTCCTGGTCGATGCCGACGCACATCTTGTCGTCGACCATGAAACACAAGCCGCCCATCATCTTCGTCTCGACCGACACGACGTTCTTCCCTGCCAGAGTGTTACGCACGCGCTGCGCGAGTCGTTCGCTATACGCCATTAGCCGGTTACCTGGGGGGTTGCCGGACAGAAAGTCGCGCCCCCGATTCATACACCGATGGACCAGGGGCGTTGAGCGTAGCTCAGTTCGGCGAGTGCAGGCCGATGCGGTTGCCTTCGGTATCGAGGATCATCGCAATGTGGCCGAATTCGCCGATCTGTTCCTTGGGCTGCAGCACCTTGCCGCCTGCACCCTCGACACGATCCAGTGGCACCTGCAGGTCGTCGCCGGCGTTGAGCCAGATGGTCACGCCACTGTCGGCGCTCGGCTTGAACCCCATGAAGGGATTCAACGAGCCCGAGACGCCGGTCTGCATCTGCGGGAACACCGCACAGGTCCCGCCCGGCGTGACGAGATCGGGCATCGTGATATCGAACAGGGTGCTGTAGAAGGCCCTGGCGCGTTCCAGGTCGACGACGGGGATCGCGAACCAGCTGATGGCGTGCTCACTCATGGATTTTCTCCCTTTTCGGGTTAGTCGGTCTCAGGGTTGGTGGCCGATACGGAGAACTCTTCGATCGGATCCACCCACTGCCTCAGTTGATCCGGCCGCCCCGCCAGGCCCCGAACAGCCGCTCGGGAGGATAGGCGAATTCACGCACGATGCATAGCTCGCCAGAACCGTCAGGTTTCATTGTTTGACTGCACAAACGACGGCTCGTGGTGAGATGCGTCGCGCCCGTTGGTCCTCGGGTGGCGAATCCAGCGAGCGGGAATAATCCTACATCGGCCTCAGCGGAACCCGCTTTTTAGAGATTCCACAACTCATCACCATTCAGACCGTAGCACCGAAGAAAGACCGCAACGAACAATACCAGTAGAAAAGGAGTGTGTGATGAATCGCGACTATCCCGGCCTCAGAAACCCTGAAGACGCTGATCTTCGCGACCCAAGCGGCGAAGCGATTCAGCGCATAAATGAGAAGTATCCCTCTCCCGATACCCCTTACCGCCGCGACTCCAGCGTCGATGAATCTTGGGGACAGATGCTGTACACAGTGTCCACAATCTAGCGAAGCGCTGATTTACCCGGCGCTTACCGCGGAGCAGGGATGCCCCGCCATTCTTCAGGCCTGTAAGGCGTGGA
>JAYEJW010000048.1:0-16985 GCA_034716535.1 Pseudomonadota bacterium | reverse complement strand
AATCTCCTCGTCCATCTGCTCTCGCCCCATCAGTTGTGATGGGGCTGGATTTCAACAGATGCGGCTCAGTGTGTCCAGCACGAGTCGACTCCGACCCCGCTGAGATATGGGTAATGGTATGGCCTGTAGTTCCTCACGGCATCGGTCTCTCCGTCGGCAGCGCACACCGCTTCAACCGGGATCATGTCGCGCAGCTCGCCCGCTGGTTCGAATGGCTCAGGTTTCCCTGGCACAGCGACCACCTCTCCTACCATCTCAGTGACCCGACCCTGGCCGCCGATGGGGAGAACGACGCCGCACCAGCGGAGACCAACGTCGGCATTACGATGCCGCTGCCCCGGAGCCGGTCTACGCTGGCGCGACTCAAGACGCGTATCGAGTATGTCCAAGACGAAATCCGCGCTCCCTTCCTACTGGAAAACAATGTGTACTTCGTCGACTCGCCCGGCGACGAGATGGGTGAGGCCGAGTTTCTCAACTTGCTCTGCGCTGAGACCGGCTGCGGCCTTCTTCTCGATCTCCACAACGTCTACGTCAACAGCCGCAACATGCGGTTCGATCCGCTTGAGCTCGTCGCGTCCCTGAATCTGGAAAACGTGGTGGAAATCCACCTCGCCGGCGGCACGCTGGACGGCAATTACTATCTCGATTCGCACTCCGGGGCATCCCCCGCACCGGTGTGGGAGCTTCTCGATTTCGTCCTGCCTCGGGCGCCCAATGTCGCCGGCATCGTATTTGAGCTTTTCGGCTCTTGGTACGACGCGATCGGTGAAGACGGACTGCGTGCGGAGCTGCGGCGCATGAGGGAGTGCTGGAATGCGCGCCAATCCGCCGTTGTGGCCGCCACCGGGAGCCGCGCGTGAGCGAAGCCGCCTTCCAATCCGCCTTCGCCCGTCTGGTCACCGACCCCAGCTTTCGCGATCGCATTCGCAGCCACGCCCCCTCGGCGCTCCTGTCCGCTAGCTTCGAACTCAGCGGGAGCGAGATTGAGCATCTCGTTACCGTTGCTCGTTCGCCCGGCATCGACGTCATGAGAAAGCTCCACAAGGGCTTCCGCATTAACAAGCTGCTCTCTATGCTCCCGCTGACCTGCCGTCTGCTGGGGACTACCCGTCTGGCCCGTGAATCGGGGGGGTTCTGGAACAGCCGTCCCGCATCGAGCTTCTACTACCTCGAGGAGGCCGAAGCTTTCGCCTCCTTCCTGGCGCGGCGCCGCCGCGAGGGATTGCGGGTACCGTACCTGGCCGAAGTCCTTGCCTACGAACAGGCCGCGATGCTTTTGCGCAAACCCAGACCGGCACAGGCCCCATCCCCTCGTGTGTCGGTCAAGTTCCGCCACAACCCAGCCCTTTTGCTGCAAGCTTTGTCGAGGGGCGAGCAGCCATACCGGATTCCTCGTCTCCGTGCCCTTCTGATCGGTGAGCTCGATGAATCCGGCGAGCCCCGATGGTTGCTTGCCGCGCAGGAGTGACCCGCCAACCGGGGAGCAGGTCATCAGGTCTCCCATCGCACAAAAAGGGTCAGAAAGGGGCCAGTGTCAAAGATGGGTTAGCGATTTTACGCTGGCCCTGTCGGTGCAGGGAGGCGACCGGGACGGTCTTGGGGTACCGGCGTGCGTCGAACGGGAATTCAGGCGCCACCTGGAGTGCGGCATCCTCGCCTACGGCTTACCCCGTGACCGTTAGTCGGACTGCCGCCAGCTATTGGGCGCGACGAGTCGCTGCCTGAGGACGCTTCAACGTCCGCGGCCGGCGCAGCGGTCATGTGTTCGCCGGCGCGTGCGTTACTCCTGGGCCATGCTGCTGGCACGCCCGTTCGAGTTCGCTGCCTTTTCGGACTTGGTCTGCCCTGTATCTAACAGTTAATGCACTGCGAAGTCAGATAACAATTCAGCGCCCATCTGCATCAGCATGTAGTCGACAATGTCATCGTCGGAGAGGTCCTTTTCCATATCACCGACAGCATAGACGGCATAGCCCAATAAAGCGTTGCCGGACACAGTAAGAGACAGCAGCAAGTCTGACGGCTTGCCGGCCTCCTTGTCGATTCCGTCGTGGAAGCCTGCGAGTGATGCCCACTCCCATTCACGATCAATGTATTCATCCTCAAAGGCCACGTCTGTCACAGAAGGCTGCCATGATGACGCAAGTTGGCTTATTGGGCTCACGAAGACCTGCGCCGAAGCAAACGCTTCGGGGAAAGAATCCTTGCGGATCACCCCAATAAACAAACGGACGGCCCCGCTTACAGTCACGGCCTCGATCGCCCTCGTCTCTGGATTCCATTTTAGGCTCAACCCGGTAGGAACCGAAACCGTCGCACCTGTCTCGGAGTCCTCATAAATATCAAATGAGAGGTCGCCGACTTCTGATCTAAAGGACTTGATGCTGTCCAACATTTCAGTGTAATACTCGGAGTGCTCCTCGCCTATCAAGTCACGCAGTTCAAGCAAGGAGATTGTTCTTACGAGCTTAAAGTCACCATGAGATCCGTCTTCGCGTGGAACCTCGACCGTTCTGGATTCTTTGGCGGCAAGTGAACTGAACAAGCCAGCCCATTTGGAAGAGTCCTTCGGGAGGGAAGCTTTAGAATTCGGCAATTTCGATAGATAGATGTGGGCCGGTATACTCCAATTGATGCCGCGGTATCCACCAAGTAAACCACCGTCGGCTACCGCGACCACCTTCCCTTGCCGATCAAATATCGGCGCGCCAGAGTGGCCCGGTTGAATGGTGCTGGTAATGCGAAGGATCTTCGTGTTTCTGGTCGGGTACTTCTGCCCCCTGAAAAGGTCTTTTAAATCGTTGTGTTGGAAAGACGATCCAAGGGTAGTCACGCCATCCCGTTTTAGGCCACCCGCAAAAGCTATCGGCTTTTCAATCATCTCCTTGGCTGCAAATGGGTAGCCCCAAATGTAGAATTCGTCACGTAAACCTGGTGCAGTACTAACGTGTTTTAGCGGCGAGAGCCCCAAGTCCTTGCCCAACTCAAGAAGGGCCAAATCCGCCTTGAGGTCGGCGCGAACAAGTTTCGCGGTCGTCTCTTTTCGTTTTGCCTCGCTATAGACGATGATACTCTTGCAGCCGGCCACCGCATGGAGAGCGGTAACCACGTGATCAGGTTCCGCCCATACAAAGCCCGTTGCATTCATCTCTTTCGTTCCCAGCCTGCACGTAATTTGAACCACCGACTCTGCGCTCTCGCGTGGGTCCGCTGATAGGGGTGACGTCGCAATGCACGCTAGCCCAAGGACGAAAAGCCTGGAGACGGTAACAAATGATGAGTATTGCCTCATGATTCGTCCTCCTACGAATCGCACATAATTTTGTGGACCATGGTCAACACTTTTAACTGGACATCTTTCGGCATTTCATCGACCTGATCGGCAATTTGTCCAAGCGCGGTCGTGTCATAGTTCCTGAATGCGCCCAAGATTTCTTCGGGGTCATCGCCATAGCGCTGGGGATTCAGTCGATTACAGGCATCGATATCTTCGAGCACGCCATACAGCACCGGCTTCTTATGGTCAGTGACGCCAGCGACGACCTCAACGCCCTCGGGTTTTAGACCCGCGTTTTGGTACATGACCACTATTTTTGCCTCTTCCCGCGTGAAATCTGCATCCAGCCAACGCTGCATGTGCTGTTGGATCGACACGGCAAACGGGTCCTGAATACGGATGTAGAGACCTAGCAGCAGGCCGAAAACGGTTGCGAATCCGAAACTCCCGATCCGGACGCCATTAAGCCGGGTATTACCAAGGGCTGCCAGCTTGGAGTCAGCGCCCCCCTCAAGGCCAAGAAAAACTGCAAGAAGCGATGTCAGTGCGCCGACAACGACGGAAACGACCGGCGTAACTGAGAGGCCGACAATGATGCCCAACAGGAGCCCTAGCCCGACGCCCGAAAATAGATTCACGAGCAATTCACCGCCGCGCCGCCTGGTCTCGTCGTCATTCATCTGAGTTTACGCAAGAGGATAGACGATTCAATCGTCTCTAGCCGACTAGAGGTTGCCCTGAACCGGGCCATTGGTCAAGCGCGCGTGCAATAACAGTGGCGGATAGATAATCCGCAGACGCAGAAAGGGCGCAGAACCCTTTTCGTTGAGAGCCTGAAGCCGCCACCGGGAGGATGATCCTCACGCCGCTTGAATGCATCGACCATCCCGCGGCCTCGGTTCCTTATCCTTCACTTTCCGATACAGAAGCTGGCGAAGATCTCGCCCAGCAGGTCGTCCGAGCTGAACTCCCCGGTGATCTCCCCGAGGGCATAGTGCGCAAGACGCAGATCTTCCGCCATCAGCTCGCCGGCGGCGGTCTGTGCCAAGATCTGCGCGGCCGATTCAAGATGGTTGCACGCTCTGCGCAAGGCATCGAGGTGTCGACGGCGGGCCATGAACTCCCCTTCGCCGGCTCCATGGAAACCCACGATATCCTTGAGATGCTCGCGCAGGGAAGACATGCCGGCTCCGGTCCTGGCGGAGAGGGCGATCTCAACGCCGGCATCCGTCTCTCGACGGCCGGGGCGAGTTTCGGTCAGATCGATCTTGTTGCGGACAAAGGTGACCGGGATCTGTCTCGGCAGGAAGCTTGCGTCGAAGCTCGCGTGACCAGGCTCGGCGATCCCATCGAAGACCCAGAGTACCCGATCGGCCCGGTCGATCTGGTCCCTTGCACGGCGGATGCCTTCGCGTTCGACCGGGTCTTCGGACGGTCGCAGCCCGGCCGTATCGATGATGCGCAGGGGCATGCCGTCGATCTGTATCTCTTGGCGTAACAGGTCTCTCGTCGTGCCCGGGATCTCCGTAACGATTGCGGCCTCGGTCCCTGAGAGTACGTTAAGAAGGCTGGATTTCCCGGCGTTCGGAGGACCGGCGATAACGAGCTGCAGGCCCTCGCGGACGAGCTGGCCCTGTCGGGCGCTGGCCATCACTGCCCGCGTCTGATCGATCAATCCCCTCAGGTCTTCGCACAGCTCCGTCGCAGCCAAGAAATCGATCTCCTCGTCCGGGAAATCCATGGCAGCCTCGACGAACGTACGTACCCGGATGAGCGCGTCCGCAAGCGCGTGGATGCGACGCGAGAATTCGCCGTGCAGCGTCCGGCTCGCCATCCGGGCCGCTGCCTCCGTGGTGCTATCGATGAGGTCTGCAACGGCCTCGGCTTGCGTCAGATCGAGCTTGCCGTGGATGAAGGCGCGTTCGCTGAATTCGCCCGGTCTTGCGAGGCGCGCACCCAGCTCCAGCGTGCGACGCAAGAGGAGATCCATGACGACCGGGCCGCCGTGACCTTGAAGCTCCAGCACGTCGTCCCCCGTGAAGGAGCGGGGCGAGGGAAAGAAAAGCGCAATCCCCTGGTCGATCGCAACGCCGTCGCGCCCGTGAAAGTCCGCGAGCGTCGCGATTCGCGGCTCAGGTGATCGGCCGATCACCCCTTTGGCGATCGCGCTGGAAAGGGGTCCCGAGACGCGCACGATCCCGACACCCCCCGGTCCCGGCGGCGTCGCGACGGCCGCGATGGTCTCCAGCACCGCCATCGGTCACGTCAGCGAGGACCAAGCTGCCTCATTTCCTGGCAGCCGCCTTCTCGATACTGCGCGTGATGTGCCACTGCTGGGCGATGGACAGAAGATTGTTGACCACCCAATAGAGCACCAGTCCCGCCGGAAAGAACGCGAAGAAGACAGTGAACACAAAGGGCAGGCTCATCATGACCTTGGCCTGGATCGGATCCGGCGGGGCGGGATTGAGCTTCTGTTGGACGAACATGGAAACGCCCATGATCAACGGCAGCACGAAGTACGGGTCAGGCGCCGACAGGTTGTCGATCCAGAGCGCGAAGGGCGCTTGACGCAATTCCACGCTCTCGAGCAGGACCCAATAGAGGGCGATGAATACCGGGATCTGGACCACGATCGGCAAGCAGCCGCCGAGGGGGTTGATCTTTTCCTTCTTGTACAACTCCATCATGGCCTGGTTGAGTCGCTGCTTGTCGTCTCCGTAACGATCCTTCAACGCCTGCAACCGCGGGGTGAACTTGCGCATGTTGGCCATCGAGCGGTAGCTCGTCTCCGAGAGCTTGTAGAAGGCCGCCTTGATGAGAATGGTAAGGATGATGATGGCCCAACCCCAGTTTCCGACCAGGGCGTGAATCTTGCTCAGGAGCCAATAAATGGGTTGGGCCAAAATGGTCAGCCAACCATAGTCCACCGCAAGCTCCAGGCCAGGAGCAATCGAGGCCAGCATATCCTGGAGCTTGGGCCCAACAAAGAGCCTGTTCTCGAAGCTGTGGGTTGCCCCGTGCGCAATCGTTGACGGCTCCGTATACATGCCGATGATGTAACGGGAATCGTCGAGAACGTTTGTATAGAAGGTTTGGGGCGCGGCGGGGGTCGGTATCCAGGCAGACATAAAGTAGTGCTGGATCATAGCGACCCAGCCATCGGTGACCTGGCGGTCCAGCTTCGCGCTGCGCATATCGTCGAAGGACTCCTTCGTGTACTTGTCCTCCGGGCTGTAGTACACGCCTCCCGTATAGGTATAGATAAAGGTCGATTCGCTCGGATCGTAAAGCTCCGTGCGCTGGAGCTGGCTGTATTCGCGCACCGCCAAGGGCGAGCCGCTCGCGTTGGTAACCTCTTGGATGGCCTTGATCAGATAGCTGCCGCGCTCGAAGCGGTAGCGCTTCTTCACTTGGATCCCGGACTCATGGGCCCACACCAGCTCCACCTCCAGCGTATTCTCTTTCGGCCCAAGCGCGTAGTTGGTCTCAAGGCTTGAGAACAATGCCTCATGGGTGGGGACCCGGTCACGCTCACTGCCCAAGAGCCCGGATTGGGCAACGAACATGTTCGGAGGCTGCGGTTTGAACAGTCGGAATTCCTCGTCCGGTTGGTCCGGACTGACTGAATAGTCCTTCAGCCGAACACTTTCGATGGTACCGCCTCGCGGGGAGATCTCGACCCGCAACAGGTCCGTTTCCACGGTTACGGGAGGAGTCGTCGGAGATTGCTGTACGGTGGGGGCCGTCGGTGTCGCGGCGGGGAGCTCGGGCGTTGCGGTGCCCTCCGGAATTCCCTCCGGAACCTCCGATAGCGAAGCGGTGGCGCTTTCTTCGACAGGAGCCGGCTGCGCCAAACCGCCATAATCTTCCATCCACGCCTGGTAGATCAGGAGAAGGACGATGGCCAGTGAGAAAAAGAGGAGCAGACGCAGATTATCCATGGGATGTTTCGTCGGATTTTTCCGGAACAGGATCGAACCCGCCGGGGTGCCACGGATGGCATTTCGACAGGCGGCGAGCGGCGAGCCAGGAGCCACGACCTGACCCGTGAACCCGTATCGCCTCCGCAGCGTAATTGGAACAACTGGGATGGAAGCGGCAATGACTTCCAAGCAGGGGACTAATCAGATACTGGTAGCCACGGATCAGGACAATCAACAACTTGCGCATAGCTGATCCAGAATGCGTTTCCAGTGGACGGAAAGCGAGTCGAATAGCCGTTGGGACCTCGAGCCGACGGCGTCGCGCCGACACAGGACGACGAGATCAAGGCCGTACAGATCGGCGCGGTGCCGCCGGAAGCTCTCGCGGACGACCCGCTTCAAGCGGCTGCGGTCAACGGCGCGCCGAGCGCACTTTTTCGAGATGGCCAATCCGAGGCGAGCCGGCTCGGTATCCGTGCGCCGCGCAAGGACGGTGAAGCAGGCGTCCACTGACTTGGCCGGATTCGCGAACACGCTTCGGTAATCCCGAGCTCGGCTCAAGCGCGCTCGGCGCGGCAAGCGCGCGTCGGAAACTGTCCCCCGAAGGCGCGTCAATCAGGGCGTGAGACGCGCGCGCCCTTTGGAGCGGCGGGCCTTCAATACCTTGCGGCCATTTCTAGTGGCCATGCGCGCGCGGAAACCGTGAGTGCGGACCCGCTTCAGTCGGCTTGGTTGAAAAGTTCTCTTCATCTTGAAAGTTCCAAATCACGAGCGGCAAAAGCCGTAGCGAGATATCAAAGCAAAGACAACGGATTATATTTTCGGGCGTCCTCAGGGTCAACGAATAATGGTGGGCATCAGCCGAACGGACCTGTGGATAACTGGCGCAAAGCCGGATAGACTCTCTAGCAAGTCAGCGCCGATTTTCCAGGTAGTGAGGGCGGGGATCAAACCGGCGCCCCTGATCAAATTCTGGTCGCGCGCGTAACGGCAAACAATCGTCTGCGCGAGAGGGAGGGTTCACATCGGTGCAAGTCTGGGACCAGTGCGTTTCTTTCTTAAAAGGTGATCTAACGTCCGCGGAGTACAACACCTGGATCCTTCCGCTGCAGGCGGCCGAGGAGGATTCAACGGGGCAAATCCGCCTGTATGCGCCCAACCGGTTCGTCAAAGACTGGGTCCGGCAACATTACGAGCAGCGCATCTTGGAGATATGCGACCGGCTCAGCGGCGGGCGCATCGCCCGAGTCGCTTTCGTGATCGGGTCCCTGCAACGCGACGAAAAAAGCGGCCCCGCAGAATCGCCGAGAGAGGATGTCCAACCCCTGGAACACCGAGAGAATTTGGACGCCCGCCGCGCAGAGGGAAACTTGAACGCCGAGTTTATCTTCGACACCTTCGTTGAAGGTAAATCCAATCAGATCGCGCGCGCCGCTTCGATACAGATCGGTCAGAACCCGGGAAGTGCGTACAACCCGCTGTTTATCTACGGCGGTGTTGGTCTCGGCAAGACGCACCTCATGCATGCGGTCGGCAACATGGTGCTGGCCACCAACTCGGCCGCCCGAGTCGTCTACCTGCATTCAGAGCGATTCGTAGCGGAGATGGTCAAGGCACTACAGCACAACCGTATCGATGAGTTCAAGAAGCGTTATCGTTCAGTCAACGCGCTGCTTATCGATGACGTCCAATTTTTCGCGGGCAAAGAGCGCTCCCAGGAAGAATTTTTCCACACCTTTAACGCCTTGTTCGAGTCCAGACAGCAGATCGTTCTATCGAGCGATCGCTTCCCAAAAGAAGTCAGCGGACTCGAGGAACGATTGCGCTCGCGCTTTGGCTGGGGTCTGACGGTGGCCATTGAGCCGCCCGACCTGGAAACGCGCGTCGCTATCCTTCAGAGCAAGGCGAGCCATCTTGGTGTCAACCTCCCCGAAGACGTGGCGTTCTTCGTTGGACGACGGATCCGCTCGAACATCCGCGATCTCGAAGGCGCGTTAAGGCGACTCGTCGCAAACTCCCAGTTCACCGGAAAACCAGTTAACTTGGAGTTTGCCAAGGAAGCGTTGCGAGACATGCTGGCAGCGCAAGACAAGCAGGTCACGATGGAGAACATCCAGAAGACCGTGGCGGAATACTTCAAGATCAGGACGACGGATCTGCTTTCCAGTAAGCGCAGCCGATCCATCGCCAGACCTCGCCAGATCGCTATGGCGCTCGCTAAGGAGTTGACGAAGCACAGCCTGCCGGAAATCGGTAGCGCGTTCGGCGGTAGAGACCACACCACCGTGCTTCATGCGACAAGGAAAGTAAAGAGTCTGCGTGAAACGGAGGCGAGCGTCGAGGAGGATTATAAGAACCTGTTGAGAACTCTGACGGCTTGATGTGGATAAGTCGTGGACAAGGCAAGGGCACGGAATTGAAGACCGATTGTCCACAGGACAATCACAGGTCGCAATGAGGATATCCAAGGGAAAGTTTTGCCTTTAACCTATTGAATAAGCTATAAAAATTTGAGTATCGTCGGTTATCCACAGACCTTATAACTATCATAAGGTTCTTAAATAAAGAGAAGACTTATGAATATCGAGACGAACCGCGAAATCTTGATGCCCGTCCTCAACAGAGTAAGCGGTGTCGTCGAACGACGGCAAACGCTACCAATTCTCGGAAATTTTCTGATCTCGGCTAGCGATAAATCGGCTCAGATTACGGGGACCGATCTGGAGATTGAGGTGCGTTCGCGATTCCCCGCCGTTGTTCACAGTGCAGGAGACACCACGGTACCGGCGCGGAAGTTTCTGGATATTTGCCGTGCGCTGCCCGACGGCGCAGACATAAGTATGCGAGTGGAGAAGGATCGGTTGTCCCTGTTGTCAGGACGGAGCCGTTTTGCACTGAGCACGCTACCGGCAACCGACTACCCTGCGATGGAGCCTACCACGGTAGGGGAAAGTTTTTCGATCGCACAGGGAAAGCTCAAGTATCTGTTGGAAAAGGCAGCTTTTGCGATGGCACATCAGGACGTTCGCTATTACCTCAACGGTTTGCTGCTTGAACTCACGAGCGACCGGTTGATCGCCGTTGCAACGGACGGGCATCGATTGGCGAAGGTCGAGGAGACCGTCGAACAAGAAGTTGGGCGGGAGATGCAGGTTATTCTTCCGAGGAAATCCGTACTGGAACTGAGCCGGCTGCTCTCCGCTACCGACGAAGTCGTGCGCCTGGATATATCGGAGAATGCATTTCGAACGCAGGTGAATGACACCGTGCTCATGTCGAAGTTGGTCGATGGGAGGTATCCGGATTACGAGCGCGTCATCCCAAAGCTCGCCGACCGCATCGCGGTAACGGATCGAGATTCGTTGCGTCAGGCGCTCGTTCGTACGTCGATACTCTCGAACGAGAAGTACAAAGGAGTCAGGATGAGTTTCACCGAGGGTCAGTTGCGCTTGCAAGCACACAACCCGGAGCAGGAGGAAGCGGAAGAGGAGATCGAGCTCGACTACACACAGGAGCCAACGGCCATCGGCTTCAATGTCGGCTACCTGATGGACGTACTGAACGTGTTGGACGATGAGCAGGTGGAGCTTCAGTTCGGGGATTCGAACACTAGCGCGCTCATACGAAATAAGGGAAAAGAGCAAGAAACCTACGTGGTCATGCCGATGCGACTCTGAGGCGATTCTGCGTCGTACAGGTGGCACAACATTCGGGGGCGAAACTTGTACCTTGAGGCGGTCTCCATAGAGGGGCTGCGAAACCTCTCCTATGTTTTTTTTGAGCCAGATTCGAAGATCAACTGGATTACGGGCAGGAACGGTTCCGGTAAGACGAGTCTGCTTGAAGGAATCTTCCTGTTGGCGAGAGGGAGGAGTTTCCGGGGACCGAAACATGGACCGCTTATCAAGGAAGGGCAGTCGGAGCTTCGGGTTGCGGGGAGAATTCGATCGGGTCGTCAATCGCATAGGCGCGATCTTTTTAAGAGCACAGGCGGGGTGCGGCTGTTCGAAAATGGAGAACGGCTAGAGCGAAAAGGGAAGCTGGGTCGGATCGTTCAGGTTAGGATTATTACCGAGAACGCCCAGAAGCTCGTGGAAGGTGATCCGGCGTTAAGGCGTCTTTTCCTCGATTGGTCGCTGTTCCACGTGGAACCCGCGTACGGGGAGCTACTCAGGGGATTTCGCCGCGCTCTTTTTCAGCGAAATGCCTGGCTTCGCTCCGGGGCCTCCGGAAGAAGAATATGGGACGATCAGCTCGTGGACTACGCTGAACAGATCACGGACCACCGAGCCCGATTCTCCGAGCGTCTCGATGTTGAGCTCCGCGCGCTTTCGATGAGCGCCCCTGCGTTCATCCCCGTCGCCGCTAGACTCCGGCCAGGTTGGCCGCGCGAGCAAGATCTGCGCGATGTACTACGGAGAGCCTTCGATGCTGATCGGGCGCGCGGGTACACTCAATTCGGTCCGTCGCGCGCCGATCTAGAGATCGTTGTCAACCAAGCGAGAGGCGTCGGGTCCCGTGGCCAGAACAAGGTCGCCGTCTGCCTGCTTCAGCTTGCAGCCCAGCGAATTTCGGATTCCGCTGGGACCAAGGGATGCGTTTGGTTGCTGGACGATCCATCGGCTGAGTTGGGTGCGGACGCGTTCGAGGCGATCTGGGAACTCTTCGCTCAAACGAAACAACAGATGTTCGTGACTAGTCCAGGGCAACAAGATAGCGTCGCCCTCCAGTATCGGAGAGAGAGTGCGCTGTTCCACGTGGAACAAGGCAACCTCTTCGATGCGGCTCACGATCACTGAACCCCTCTCCTTTCGCGACGGCTGTCAAGCCCAATGTGATCGCCTGCCCGAACCCGACTGTCATTTGCGGTATAATCTCCCTGGTACCGCACCCGCCCTTGCTTCTTGCGTCGTGTCCTCTCTCGCGATTGCTTTGCTGTGGCACTGCCTGGTAGTCCCTGTTGCGGTGCACTGGTGGTTTTCATGTAAATGCTGACTTCGTGTGACGATCCGGATCCACTACGGCTAACAGCCGCATCACCGTTCGGCATTACCCCCCCGGATAGACCCTGCTTTCACTCTATGAGCTACGATTCTTCTAGCATAAAAGTTCTGCGCGGCCTCGATGCGGTCCGTAAGCGCCCAGGTATGTACATTGGAGATACCGATGATGGTACGGGTCTTCATCATATGGTGTTCGAAGTCGTCGATAACTCCATCGACGAAGCGCTAGCCGGATACTGTAGCGAGATCACGGTGGCCTTGCATGCCGATAACACTGTTTCGGTGGTCGATAATGGGCGTGGGATCCCGGTGGATATCCATGCTGAGGAAAATCGCTCCGCAGCGGAAGTCATTATGACCGTGCTCCACGCGGGCGGGAAGTTCGATGCGAACTCATACAAGGTGTCGGGAGGACTCCACGGAGTTGGGGTATCCGTCGTCAACGCGCTGTCGGAACACCTGACGATGCGAATCCGACGAGACGGTAAACTCTATGTTCAGGAGTACGCTCTCGGCGAACCGCTATATCCGCTGAAGCTTTTAGGTGACGCCCAAACGACCGGTACGGAAATACAATTCAAGCCCTCCGCAAAGATATTCTCGGACCTTCAATTCCACTACGATATCCTGGCGAAGCGCCTTCGCGAGCTCTCTTTTCTAAACTCCGGCGTAAAGATCGTTCTTATCGACGAGGGTGTTGGTCGAGAGGACTGCTTTGAGTACAAAGGCGGTATCCGCGCCTTTGTGGAGCACCTGAATCGAAACAAGAGCGCAATACATCCGACGGTGTTCTACTTCCTGGCTGAACGACAGGACGCCGCCGTCGAGATCGCGCTACAGTGGAACGAATCGTTCCAGGAACGGATTTTCTGCTACACGAACAATATCCCACAGCGCGACGGCGGAACCCATCTTGCCGGTTTTCGCGCTGGTTTGACACGAACCTTGAATCAGTATGTCGAGCGAGAAGAACTGGCAAAAAAGTACAAGATTCGAGCTGTCGGAGACGACGCGCGAGAGGGGCTGACGGCCGTCGTTTCTGTTAAGGTCCCGGATCCGAAGTTTTCGTCTCAAACCAAGGAGAAACTCGTCTCCTCAGACGTGAAGGCGATCGTCGAGAGTCTGCTCGTTGAGCACCTCAACGATTTTCTCGAGGAGCATCCACCGGAAGCAAAGACGATCGCAAACAAGATGCTGGAGGCCGCCCGTGCGCGCGAGGCCGCGCGGAAGGCGAGAGAAATGACTCGGCGCAAAGGAGTTCTGGATGTGGCCGGATTGCCAGGAAAGCTCGCGGATTGCCAGGAAAAGGATCCTGCAAATTCCGAGCTCTATCTAGTCGAGGGGGACTCCGCAGGAGGGTCCGCGAAACAGGGTAGGGATCGAGCCTTTCAGGCCATACTTCCCTTGAAGGGTAAGATTCTGAACGTGGAGAAGGCGCGCTTCGACAAGATGCTGTCGTCGACCGAAGTGGGGACCCTCATTACCGCGCTCGGGTGCGGAATCGGTCGCGAAGACTATGACCCGGATAAGTTACGGTATCATCGCGTGATCATCATGACGGACGCGGACGTCGATGGTGCGCATATCCGTACTCTGCTCCTGACCTTTTTTTACCGCCAGATGCCGGAGTTGGTCGAGCGCGGCCACATCTACATCGCACAGCCTCCGCTCTACAAGATAAAGAAGGGTAAACAGGAACATTACCTACTCGACGATGCGGAAATGAATAGTACACTTCTGCAGACTGCCTTGGCAGATGCGCGCTTCTTCGTTTCCTCCGATGCGCCGCCCCTCAGCGACACAGCTTTCGAGGAGCTGGCCCGTGACTATCAAGTCTATCGCGCCATCGTCGCTAGACTTTCTATCCGTTACCCTCAGGAATTTTTGGCCGCGGTTCTTGCTCTTCCGCCTTTGGACCATGACTCCTCGGAGGAGTTGGATGCTCGAGCGAATTGGGCGCAGCGTGTGGAGGCCTATCTCAACGACTGTGGCGGCGCGGGTGAGAGCTATCGGCTGTCACCGACGACGACCTCGGACATCGGGCATCCCGGAATCGTACTGACTCGTCTTCGCCACGGCATTCCCGAAACGACCAATGTCACTGGCGATTTCTTTCGGGGTGCGGACTACCGCAGAATCTCCGCTCTGGGGGAGAAGTTGGACGGACTAGTGGGAGAGGGGGGCTACGTCGAGCGCGGGGAAAAAAGAAAGGAGATCAGCAGCTTCGGCGATGGGCTTGACTGGTTGCTCGAGTATGCAAGGCGCGGATATCACATCCAGCGCTATAAAGGACTCGGTGAGATGAATCCCGATCAGTTGTGGGACACCACCATGAATCCGGAATCCAGGCGTCTTCTTCGAGTGACTATCGAAGATGCCGTGGCATCCGATCAAATCTTTACGACTTTGATGGGGGATCAGGTCGAACCGCGTCGAGAATTTATCGAGCGCAATGCCCTGGAGGCGGAGAACATCGACGTTTGAATGCGAATGGCGCTGACGGATTCTGCGAGCCGGTAGTAAGTTGGACGGCTCCAAGCGAATGTGCGGCGTCCACCGTACTTAGGCGTCATCGACGGCTCGATTCGCGCCGTTCGAGAGGAAGCGTTTCGACCTTTTCTTCAATCCAGGATTCGACTCGCTTGGTGATCTCCGTTGCCGAGAGACCCTGGGTCACGAGTGGCTCACCTATGACCATATCGACTGTTCCTGGATACTTCTTAATGTCCCGGCGGCGCCAAAATACGCCGGCGTTGTGTGCGATAGGTATGATCGGATAGCCGGTCTTTTGGGCGAGCAGGGCGCCGCCCTGACCGTAACGTCCACGTGCCCCTGGCGCTACCCGGGTACCCTCGGGAAAGATCACGATCCAGCGACCCTCCTTCAGCCAGTAGCTCCCTTCCTCCAGCAACTGCCGTACTGCTCTCCGTCCGGCCTTGCGATCAATGGCGATCGGCCGGAAGGGCGCCAGGGCCCAGCCAAAAAACGGCGCCCACAGTAGTTCACGCTTAAGGACCCAGGTGTGCTCTGGCGGAAGAAGAGCACGAAGCGCAATGGTTTCCCAAGCGGATTGATGTTTAGAAAGGAGGATTCAGTTTTGTGATGGAAGATGTTCCAACCCTTCCGCCCGGTCGCTCAGGCCACAAATCAGCTCCAATGCCTTGAGGTTAATCCGTCCCCAGCTTTTGCCCACGCGGGCAAGCCACGGATAAGGTACGAACCAGCCGAGAATGCCGATAGGGACCGAGTAGAGAACGGTCGTGACGATGAGTACGAGCAAGTAGATGAGGGACCGTGCCGTCAACACGTCTCCATCCCCTCAGGGCGAAAGCAGTGCGTCCACAGCGGCGGAAAGGTCTGCAAAGGTGGGGATCTGTTCGATCTCAGTCGGGTTGTTTCTTGCGGTTAGGCGGCCCTTGCCGGTGAGTACCAAAAAAGGTGCAGAGCCTACAGCGAGAGCCGCCTGTATGTCGCGGAGCGAATCGCCGACGACGGGAACCCCGGTCATATCCACCTGAAGTCGTTGACCGATGTCTTCAAGAAGCCCTGGGCGCGGTTTGCGGCACAAACAGTCGTCGCTGGGCTTGTGCGGGCAGAAAAAGACGGCCTCGATTTGGCCGCCGACCTGGCCGAGAGCGCGACGCATCTTTCGATGGATGGCATTCAGGGCGTCGATGGTGAACAGTCCGCGGGCCAATCCGGATTGATTAGTGGCGACGACAACGCGGTATCCTGCGTGGTTGAGGCGCGCGATTGCCTCAAGGCTGCCTGGAATTGGGACCCATTCCTCGACGGTCTTGATGTGTGCGTCGGAATCCTGGTTGATGACGCCGTCCCTGTCCAGGACGATAAGATTCATCTGGCTGCTGCCTAAAGATCAACCGACGGGCAGTTCAATCGACATCGCGGAACTCGGATACGCGGATGCGGCCATTGACCATGCGCGACTCCCTTTGTTGGAGGTTGTGCATCTTGTCCCAGAACGCGGTTTTCAGGTCAAAGTCCTGAGCGATCGCTGTGCCGATGAGCAGGATGAAGAGGTCGGCCACCTCCTCGGCGAGTTGGTCGGTGCGTTTGCCCTTGGTGACGCAGGCGGAGATCTCGCCAAGCTCTTCTGACATCAGAGCGAGGCGATAGGTCATCTCTTCGCCGCCCGTTTCGCGGAATCGATGTTTCTCATGAAAGGCTCGAACGGCGGCAAGCATGGCGTCGTACGAATCGGTGTCCGTAGCTATAGCGGTCATTGCAAGCGTGAGATGTCCGCAACCCCAAGAAAGAGATCCTCGATGGCGCTGAGAAGCGCCAGGCGATTGCGCCGAACCTCCGGCTCTTCGGCCATAACCATGACCTGGTCGAAGAATGCGTCGACGTCATTCCTCAGCCCCGCGAGGATCTTGAGTACGCCCTCGTAATCCTGTGTTTCCAACGAGGGAGCGATGCTCAACTTTGCCTCCTTCACTTGCGCCGCGAGTCGCCGCTCTGCCTCCTCCCGCAAGGACGTGGGGTCAAGTTCCGCCGATATGCTTTCATCGCTTTTGCGCAGGATATTGCGTATACGCTTATTCGCGGCGGTCAAGGCCTCGGCCTCCGGGAGGCGGCGGAACGCTTCGACGGCCAGTATCCGTTTGTGGATGTCACTGGGGACCCGAACGTCCCCCGCCAGGACCGAATCGACGGCGTCGGCTCCGATGCCCTGATCCTGATAGTAGCCCTTGAGCCGGTCCATGCAGTAGTCGAACACCTCCGCAGCGGCCTGTTTGGCGTCGACTTTATCCC
>JAYEJW010000047.1:0-3683 GCA_034716535.1 Pseudomonadota bacterium | reverse complement strand
GCATAGTAAATAGTGTTTTAGCTGTTATCTTCATCATCATATCCTCCATATTCAAATGGATTGCTTGAGGTTCTCACGATCCACAAGCGAGCAGCTCGTTTTACGTGTCGTGTTGCAATTGTCATCCTTAGGTTGAAAGTCAAAGGAGCAGTTCTTTTTCTGTAGCATCCGGTAATCTTCTTTCGAATATGCGTTTGCTGGCTGATTTAGTGGGTAATAGACGCAACCTACATAGTTGTTACGTCCCACCCTATTTCCACCACTTCATTCCGACCTAATTGAGGTGAGATAAACGCGATTGTCCCACGCTCTTTTGGGGAGAACGACTCCCTTCAAGAACGTGGGACGAGAGGGCTATTCAGCGGGAGTATTCCGGTTCCAGGGCTGTTCTGGATCGACAGGTCTGGCTTCTTCCAGGGTCGTCATGTGGCGCCGTATCTGACCGAAGTATTTTTCGTCACAGAGCAGGGCCAGCCAGTGCAGCGCTTCGCTCAACGCAAAGGCGGCTTCATCGGAGATCAGCTCCGGGAAGGGTGTCATCTCATTATTCATCGCAACTCCTCGATGGCTTGCTGTAGCAGTTCATCCGGCAAGTGATTGAGTCCCTTGGGAACCGCCATCTGCATGGCTGCTTTTAGGATGCGCCCGGCATGCCGGGGCAGCCCCAGTGATGCCTGTCGCAGCAGTTCCATACCGGAGTCCGCCAGCAGGGTGTGAGAGCAACCGGCGGATTGCAGGGCATGCTCGATCAGTGCCTTGAAGCGCTCCCGTTCAATAATGGGGTTGAGCTGCACACGGGCCTGGAGTCGGCTGGCCAGTGCGGCATAGGGGGCCCGGTCGAGTGTCCGCGCCAACAGGGGGTGACCCACCAGCCAGACGGTCATCAGGTCCCTGGAATCGAAGGCGAAGTTGAGGAAGGCGGGGAAGTCGCGGAAGAACTCGGTGGGCAGGTTCTGTGCCTCATCGATGATCCACAATGGCAGTATCTGTTTTCCGTCGGCCAGTTCCTGGATGCGCGCCTTGATATCTCGCCATAACTGGGCACGGCGGTAGGCGGGCTCCACACCCAATGCCAAGGCCAGCCCCCGGTAGAGATCCAGCCGGCCGAAGTCGGTCTCGGCCAGGTAGATGACCTGGTAGCGGTGGGGATTCAGCTCATGGGTCAGTTGACGGAGTGCGGCGGTCTTGCCAACACCGGCTGCCCCGGTCAGCAAGCCCACCCCCGGGCTCTCCAGCAGCCATTGGAAGCGGTCTTGCAGCGTGGACAGGGTACCGTCATCCCACAGTTCCGGGGTCTGTTTGCCCAACGGGGCATGTTTGAGTCCAAAGTGTTGTTGATACATCTTATTGTTCCTCGTGGTCGGTCTTCGTTGTTTGGGTAGGTTGCACTGGAGTGTCCGGGGTGCCATCGATGGTGTGATACTGCCGGTAGGCTATCTCCACCAGGTTGGGTCCTTGGGGCGTTGTTTGATCTCCCTCGGCGGGTGTGGCTGGTTTGCGCCGGCGGCGCTGAGTATTGGCCAGTACATCCAGCGGTGTTGCCTCGCCCAAGGTCTCACCCTTGTTATTTTCCACCGAGATCACCTGTTCGGCATGCGGATCGACCACCAGTTGTACCGACTGACCCGTCAGTTCATAGGGCACCTCGAAGCGCTGGCCCTGGTAGGCGACGGTGCCATCCTTGCGGACCTTGCGTTCGATGCGGTGGTAGAAGAGCTCATCCAACTGAGCGGCACGATGGCCCAGCGTGCGGAGTCGGGGCAGATCCTGCTGATAGCGTTGCAGGGGTGTCTGCCCCTGCAGGCTGCTGTGAGTCCGTCGATGGTAGATCTTCTCAACCCACGCCCAAAGGCGGGCATTGAGATCGGCCAGATCCTGGATGCACGTGGTATCGAGCTCGCTGAGGAACTGATCGCGCAGCGTGCGGTGCCAGCGCTCCAGCTTCCCTTTTCCTTCCGGCGCATAGGGGCGGCAGTAGATCAGGTGGATACCCAGCCGGGCACAGATTCCCTGCAGGGTCTTGGCGCGGTAGGCCGGACCGTTGTCCACCACCAACTTGACCGGCAGCCCGCGCTTCAACACCGCCTGCTTGAGCACCCCTTCAATGTCCAGTGCCGTCTCGCCAGTACAGAAGGCACTGTGGGCCAGCAACCGGGAAGCATCGTCCATCAGCGAGACCAGGTAGACCTTCCGTACCCGCCCATTGACCGGCACGCGGGGGCCGTGCATCACATCGCCATACCAGATGTCACCGGCGTATTGCGCTTCATAGCTGCGATGTTCTTCCGGCTCACTGGCGGCGCCGGTAGGCCGGGAGAGTCCATGATGTTGCAACAGACGGTGGACACTGGAGCGCGGTAGCGTCCCGTGTGCAGCCAGGCCGCTGTGTTCCATCAGCAGGATCAGCTGGTCGATGGAACGGCGCAGGTTCTCTTGCTTGGCATCCAGGATCGCTTCCTGAACCGCGGGTGGTAGTTTGGATCGGCCCCGGTCCGAACGGGGCTTGGGGGTCAACGCATCAATGCCGCCCCGGCGCCAGGCATAAAACCAGGCCTCGATGGTCTTCTCGCCAAGGCGGCCGCGGGCAGTGCCAGGGATATCGTAGTCACGGCCGGCCAGTTCCCGGATCAGCCGTTTGAGTTCGCCGCGTTCCAGACGATCACGGCTGACCAGGGGGCCGAGCACAGAAAGACGGAACAGGGCCACGGGGTGTAGATCGTTCATCAGGTTCTCCTCAGTGATAAATGAGCCAAAGAGGAAAACCCAAATCGAACAGCTACAACAGGGGCAGAGTCTGTGGGGTGACTCTGCGGTCGTTGTTCCGCCGTCCCGGGCTGTGTGCAAGTCAGAACATCATGGGATAACCACGCCATCTCGATCAAGCCACGCCATCGCGTCGGCCAGAGACATTTGACGAAAGCAGGCAGACCAGAAGGCGGTAAAAGAATCATGGCGCCCCAGCGCCTGAAAACGGCTGCGCAGGTGAAAGCTGTATTGATCAAACTGCGCTTCCAGCCAGTGCCACCAACGGCTGATGGTGCGACGGCCGGGCTGACACTGCTCAGCCGCTTTCCGAAAAGAAGACCCGCTCAGTAGCAGAGCCAGCGTTGCCTGCTGAACAACCCACAGATACCACCGGCGTGGGGCAATACAGCTTGGCAACCGTGAACAGGTCTGCATACAGTCAGGACAGTAGTAGCGCGGGATCGGTACCGGATCGAGATAGTGACCCTCGCTCCCTTCCCGATCCGCCTTGCGGTAGTAGTAACCATGGCACCATACGCCACCCATGCCACAGTGCGGGCAACACTCCGGGCGGTACGCCTCCGGGTGATGTTCAAGTTGATAAAGATGTTGATCCAGAGCGTCAATTGCTGGCAGGATACGAGACATAGGCCGGGCTGTCCTTTGGTTGTTTGGGTACGTTAGCGCATACCACGATAGCAAAGGATGACCGGCCTTTCTTTTACTATTTCTGTCTCGGTATCTACAAGGGATTGTTTCTGATGAGATCCCGGCGGACTGCGGGATATTTTAGGCGGGCTGGCCTAACGGAGAGGAAGACGTAACAGGGATGTCGCTGCATGGGTGACGGGTACAAAACCGGAACCCTTCTGGCTTTGCGCCTCCTGCGAGCGTCGCCGAAACTTACGCAGCCAGTACCCGAAACGGTGATAGCTCAG
>JAYEJW010000046.1:0-3685 GCA_034716535.1 Pseudomonadota bacterium | reverse complement strand
ACCGGCGCAAATACTGTATATTTTGGTGAAAAGGAGGTGATAGAGAAGAACTATCGAATGTCGCCTGCACGTCAACTCCGTAATCGCGCACAATGTTGTCAACCACCCCTGCAGGTGCTTGTTTTTAAGGCGTTTTTTGCGTGAAGCGGTAGGAATCAGAGACCCGATCTGAAGGGGATTAAGACTTGGCGCAGTGTCACATCCGCTACCATTCTCCAGTAGGAATCAGAGACCCGATCTGAAGGGGATTAAGACTCAACGAGGACACGCACTTCGCTGTCTGTGACTGTAGGAATCAGAGACCCGATCTGAAGGGGATTAAGACAAGACGGTCGCGTCGGTCTTGATCCGGCACCAGAGTAGGAATCAGAGACCCGATCTGAAGGGGATTAAGACGGGGTAGGGGCGGAAGTGTGGGTGTTCATGGGATGTAGGAATCAGAGACCCGATCTGAAGGGGATTAAGACATGTTCTCCGCGAGGGTTTGGTTGAGAACGGAGGGTAGGAATCAGAGACCCGATCTGAAGGGGATTAAGACCCGCCGTTGTTGTTTGGCATGAGTACGAGACCGGTAGGAATCAGAGACCCGATCTGAAGGGGATTAAGGTGTCTTCTGGACGAAGGACTCGAACTCGTCCGTGGTGCAAGTCAATTGCGAAAACTCGGGAGATTGCGAACCCGATAGCGGATCAGGACTGAAAAACTGACATGGCAAGACTGACGCACCTCTGCCTCGTGTCTGCCCAGGCGACGCCGATCCTAACGCCGGCGCTGGATCCAACCGTCCGGCCCGAGCGAGCGATTCTGCTTGTCAGCCCGGACATGCAACGCCGTGCGGATTGGGTCGCGCAGGTGCTGCGTTCACGCGGCATCAAGATCGAACGCTGGCCCATCGAAGATGCCTGGGACGTCGAGCACGTCCAGACCCGCGTCCTGGAGCTTCTCGAGCGCGAGCTTGATTCCGTCGCCACCGGCGCGATTGCGCTCAACGCCACCGGCGGCACCAAGCCCATGAGCATCGCCGCCTATGAGGCGTTTCGAGCCTACGATCTCCCGATCTTCTATATACATCCCGAGAAAGACCGGTTGATCTGGATGCATCCCGGCGGGCAATCCGCCATCGATCTCGAAAACCGCGTGCGCCTGGAGCCTTTCCTCCTAGCCCACGGAGCACGGATGCAGTCTCGCAAGACCGAAGGGGTTCCGGCGCAGCTGCGCGCGTTGACCAAGTGGCTGGTTGCCGACGCGCGCGCGTACGGCAGGGCACTGGGCGTCTTGAATTGGCTGGCGAAAGAGGCGGAGACCGGGCTCGTCTCCCCGGAAATGGAGTCCCATCACCTGCGCAATTACCGGCTCCAGACATTGCTCGACCGCTTTGTTGGCGAGGGTATGCTGGAACTTCGTGGCAGGCGCCTGCGCTTCCCAGACGAGGAGTCGCGCTTCTACGTCAACGGAGGCTGGCTAGAGGAGCATGTCTACGATGTCTTCCGTGGCCTGCGCGGAGACCTGCCGCACATCCAGGATCTGGCGCGGTCCGTGACTATCGTCCGCGAGGCCCCACGAGGCGTAGAGGTCCCCAACGAAATCGACGTCGGCTGCCTGGCCGAGAACCGGCTCTATCTGGTCGAGTGCAAGACCCGCTCTTGGAGCGGCGATGGTTCCTCCGGCGTCGGAGTGAACGCCCTCTACCGACTGGACACACTCGGAGATCTGCTCGGCGGCCTGCAGGCGAGGGCCATGGTGGTCAGCTACCGTCCGCTCCCTGCTCATGTCCTTCGACGCGCCGCCGATCTCGGCGTGCGTGTCTGCGCGGGGAGCCGTCTGCCAGAACTCGCTGCCGAACTGCGCGACTGGATTCGCTGAGCGGCCTTGTCGTGCGCCACCCGCCCGCCGTGCAGCGTTCGCATTGCCGCATAGCCCTCGTCCCTGTGACGTGCCCGCCGTTTCGCCACGCTCGCCAGAGCGCCCCAACGATGCTCTTGCGCTGAGGGAGAGGAGCCGCATCTTCATCGGCTGGCGTTGCGTTCCAGAAGCGCCGCGCCGTCCGTGTCCCGGAAGGCCAATGCCCCGCAAGCTTGCCGCCTCTGAAGCCCCTTCGATGTGACGCTACCCTGAGGCCATGACACAGCGGGTTCTCTATATCGCCGCCTACGATGTCTCGGACTCCGGCCGGCTACGCGATGCGCTGAAGGTGCTCAAAGGCTACGCCAGCGGGCGCCAGAAATCCGTGTTCGAGTGCTTCCTGAACGCCGCCGAGTGCAGCCGGCTGCTTGCTCAGATTCGAGATGTCATCGACACCGACGAGGATCGATTTTTCTTGGTACGGCTCGATCCCCGGGCAAAGGTGCGCACCCTGGGTAAGGCGGTGAAGCCAATGGATCCGCCCTGGTTCTACGTGGGATGAGGACATCATGACGACGCTGTATCTCGATCGCCGCGATCTGTCTTTGAGGCTCGAAGGGCGGGCACTGGTCCTGTATGCCGACGGGCAGCGACAGGGCACCGTACCGCTTCACCTGCTCGAACGCGTGGTCATGCGCAGCGCCGTACAGATCGAGAGCAGCCTGCTCGCCCGGCTTGCCGATGCGGGTATCGGAGTACTGGTCTTCGGCGGCCGGAACGCTTCCAAGCTCGCCACCGTTCAGGGTCGCGCCCACAACGATGGCGCACGCCGCATCGGTCAATACCGACGTTACGACGATGCCGGTTGGCGGCGGCAATGGTCTCGTCGTCTGGTTCTCGGCAAGCTCAAGGGCCAGGCGCTGCTGCTGCGCAGCGCGGTGGAAGAACGGCCCGATTTGCGGCTACCGTTGCGGGAAGCACTGGCTCAGATCGAACAGGCACGCACCCGGGTGACCGCTTCGGAAATCCTGGCCGTCGGGACCTTGCGCGGAATGGAAGGTGCTGCCGCGGCCGCCTACTTTAAGGGATTCACCCTCCTGTTTCCGGCATCGCTGGAATTCAAAGGCCGCAACCGCCGACCGCCGCGGGATCCGGTCAATTCCGTGCTCTCCCTCGGCTACACGCTGCTTCATTTCGAGGCGGTACGGGCCTGTTATACCGCCGGGCTCGATCCCATCATCGGCTACTTTCACGAGCTCGACTTCGGCCGCGAGTCCCTGGCAGCAGATCTCATCGAGCCCCTGCGCCCGAGGATCGACGCCTGGGCTTGGGAGCAGTTCCGGAACCGTCATCTGCGCGAGGAGCAGTTCAATCGCGACGGCGATGCCTGCCTGCTTGGCAAGGCTGGACGCCAGCATTTTTTTGGCGGATTCGAGGCCCTCGCTCGGCCCTTGCGACGGCTGCTGCGCAGGTTCGCCGGCAAGCTTGCCGCAACCCTGGCCGCGGCGGGCAAGACCGCGAGCCTATCACGGGAGAACCCAGTATGATCGTCAATACCGCTTGCAACCGGTCTGATGCCGGTCGGCCGTGTAAACTCCTGCCCGATGCCCGTCCTCTCTACATCGCACCCGTTGCCGAAACGCGGGTCGATCTGGACGGGCCGGCGTTGCGGGTGCGCCGGGAGAAGCGGGCCGAGCAGCTTTTTCCCCTCCAACGCATCTCCCGCGTCTATAGTGCAGAACGGGTTGACTGGGCCTCTGAGGCCCTGCTCGCTTGCGCGGGTCTCGGGATCAGTGTCCTCTTCGTCGATGACGAAGGCGAGGTCGTCGCTAGATTGCTCGGC
>JAYEJW010000045.1:0-3691 GCA_034716535.1 Pseudomonadota bacterium | reverse complement strand
TGCGCCGGCGGCAGCCGGCCGGGCTGCAGGAGTTGCGCGACGCGGTGATCGAAGGGGCAGTCCTGCGGGTGCGGCCCAAGGCGATGACGGCTGCAGTCATCATCGCCGGTCTACTGCCGATCATGCTCGGCATCGGCACCGGCGCGGAGGTCATGCGGCGCATCGCCGCCCCGCTGGTGGGCGGCATGGTCACCGCGCCGCTGGTATCCATGGTGCTGATACCCGTTCTCTACCTGTGGTGGAGAGGCCGGCAACTCACCGAACGATAACTTGTCGGCATCTGTAGCCCAGGTGTTGATCCGTGCGCCGTTCCCAGGCCGCCATGAACCAGCAGCCAATTCTTGTAAGGTGAAGCATATGCAACAGACCGACCGAGGAACTCGTTTCCTATCGACCTTGCTGGTTGCCGCTTTGGCCTGGAGCTCGTGGGGCGTGGCGGCCCAGGGACTCACCGAGGGACAGGGAGCGGCCATACTCGACGAGCTCAAACAGATCCGTCAGCTGTTGGAGCGGATCGAAAGGCAGGATGGAGGGACCGCCCCGCAACGTCGCCGGCGGCCCGTCTCGGCCAAGATCTCAACCGCCGGAAGTCCCGCACTCGGAGACTCCGACGCACCTGTCACACTGGTCGAATTTACGGACTTTGAGTGCCCATACTGCAATCGCTTCTTCATCAACACCTGGCCGAAGCTCGTGAAGGGCTATGTCGACACTGGCATGGTGCGCGTCGTCATCAAGGACATGCCGCTGGGGTTTCACAAGAACGCCCGGAAGGCGGCCCAGGCCACGCACTGCGCCGGCGAGCAGGATGCCTATTGGCCAATGCACGATACCCTCTACCGAAACGCTCGGAAGCTGGATCCTGCTTTGCTGCCGGAATACGCTAAGATCTTGTCCCTGGATGTGGATGCCTTCAAGGCTTGCTTGGAAAGCGACAGACACCTGGAGGCAATCGACGCCGACGCCTCTGAGGCAAAGAGGAGCCGCATCACCAGCGCTCCCAGCTTTGTGATCGGTAAGACTGCCGACGACTTCATCGAAGGTACCTTGATTGTGGGCGCCCAGCGTTACCAAGTGTTCGAGAGCCAAATTAGGGCGGTACTGGATTCGACAAATGAGCCGCGACCCTGACGTACCGCAGGCTTGATCAGCCCGCAGAAGCTCTACGGTACGCCCGTCGGACTGATGTTTTGCGAGGGAGCCCCGCGACTGCGGGACGCCGGTGTCACGATACCCGGCCGGCAAGACGGCGATCCCGACAGGATCGTGGTCGAAGCCTATCCGGGTGTGTTGGCCCGAGGGATCATCGGACGCCGAAGCTACAAACAGGACACGAAGAAGAAGCAGACGGGAGACAAAGGCGTCATGACAAATACTCGTCCTAACGGACAAGATCTGCTCGTTTCAGCACGATCGCGTGGTGGATGACGGGAAAACGGTCCTCAAACCGGCCAAGAAATCGGCCATATTGTCGGACAACTATACGCTTGCGGCATCGTAACAATTTGATAGTATAGACATATGGTTGATTCTGATCCGGACAAAAAAGCGGCCATATCAGCGGTCTCAGAGGTGGCTCCTGACAGGGGGGAACCAGTGTCTCTCATGGAGCCGATGCGGTTATCAGAGACCTCACGTCATCGTCGTGAGCTGGCTGATTTGGCGGTCGAACTGGCAGCACATTCGACGGGTTTCCGAAGAAGCCTGCCGGAGGGCGTATTGTCGGCCCTGGCGGATCTGGTGCGCGCAATGAACTGCTACTACAGCAATTTGATCGAGGGACACGATACCCATCCCATCGATATTGAGCGTGCGATGAAGAACGATTACAGCGCCAATTCAGAGCAGCGCAATCTCCAGCTTGAGGCCAAAGCCCACGTCGCGGTCCAGCAATGGATCGACGAAGGCGGACTACGGGGGCGCGCCGTAAGCCCCGACGGTATTTGCGAGATCCACAAACGTTTTGGAGACTTGCTGCCACCAGAACTTCTAGAAGTCGAAGACCCCGAGACGGGCGAGACAATGGAAGTTGTTCCTGGCGGACTGCGCCAGCGAGACGTGAAGGTCGGTCGGCATATACCGATCAGCCCCGGCGCACTCCCAAGATTTCTGGAGCAGTTCGAGCAAACCTACAGCGGCCTCGGGAAATCCGAGACCATTATCGCAGCTGCCGCAGCGCACCATCGCTTGCTATGGATGCACCCGTTCCTGGATGGTAATGGGCGTGTGGCGCGATTAATGTCTCATGCGATGTTGCTTGAGACGCTCGACACTGGCGGTGTCTGGTCAATCGCCCGCGGCCTTGCCAGAAACGTGCAGTCTTATAAGAGCCACCTGACTGAATGTGATCTTGCACGCCGGAACGATCTCGACGGGCGCGGGAATCTCAGTGAGGAAGGCCTGGCCTCCTTCACACGCTTCTTCCTGGAAACCTGCCTTGATCAGGTGAAGTTCCTGGAAGATCTGGTGCAGCCAGACCGTCTCCGCGATCGCATCTTGCTTTGGGTCGAGGAGGAAGTTCGCGCGGATGCTCTCCCCCAGAAGGCAGGACGGATTCTTGAAGCGATCCTGTATCGCGGTGAGCTCCCGCGCGGTGATGTTCCGGAGCTCCTTGGCGCAAGCGACCGCCATGCCCGCCGCGCCGTTTCGGCGTTGATTGAACGCGGTGTCGTGGTTTCCGAAAGCACGCGCGCGCCGCTGCGCCTTGCCTTCACGGCCAAGCTGGCACCGCGCTGGATGCCGGGACTATTTCCGGAGCAACGATAGAAAGGACTACGCGAAGGCACGCAGTGCTCATTCCAGACCACGAAACCGCTATTGATTTCCTGAACTATGAAGCAATCGCCGGGACGGCTATCGAGTTGCTCAACGATAACGGTCAACGGCCACTTTCTATCGGCATCCATGGCGACTGGGGGGCCGGGAAATCAAGTGTCCTGAAAATGATCGAGGATGGATTGTCCGGAGAAAAGGACGTTGCCTGTTTGTGGTTCAACGGCTGGGCATTCCAGTACCTCAGCAGTACCTCAGGGACAGACCACGATTTTCCGATGGTGAGGGTACCTGTCACTGAAATCCGTGAGCTGTACTCCGTTACTCGAATAAGTGAATCTGCGGGTCGAGCTTAGCATAAAACGTGGTCTGTCCCTGAGGTGCTCCGAGGTCAGCGAGTAGCTGCGCGGTGCACTTGCTCGTCATTGGCGCCCCGCGGTCGGAGTGAAGGGTCAGCACCTGGGGCTCGACGCCTTGCTTGTGACAGGTCTCGGCGATGAGGCGCCCGGCCAGGGCCGAGTTCTCCCGGTCGGCGACCATCCAGCCCACGACGTAGCGGCTGAAGATGTCGAGCAGGACGTAGAGGTAGAAGTACGTCCACTTCTGCGACCCGAGCAGCTTGGTCACGTCCCAGGACCACACCTGATTAGGCCCCGTGGCGAGCAGTTCCGGTTTCGTGTAGGGAGGATGCTCACGCTGATTGCGCCGCTCTCGTACCGGCTGGTTCGCCCCCAGCACGCGATACATCGTGCGCTCCGAGCACAGGTACTCGCCCTCGTCGAGCAAGGTGGCCATGACAATAGAAAGTGATAAATATTTTGTAGGTAAAACTTTAAGTATTGTAGATATTATTAAAGAGACAAATAAAGCTTTAAATGAAAATAAAAAAGAGTTTTATGTAATACCACAAGATAAAAAT
>JAYEJW010000044.1:0-3695 GCA_034716535.1 Pseudomonadota bacterium | reverse complement strand
GGCGTATTAAGGCGACCTTCCGGCCACGACCGATTGCTCACGATTTGATTCAGAGCACGACGCATGGCAAATCACCGAGGCCTAATGCCCCGTCCCGCCTTAATTTCAGGCTAACCACCTACATTTAGGTTTACCGCCAACTTTCTTACACGTGTCCCAGGCGCGAATTCTCGACTCGGAAAGTCGAGCGACGGACAATCGCCAACCCGAAAGATTAGCGTTGCCGGAATGCCATAGTCTCAGACCCGTTTCGCAGAGCCGGATCAAGGTCGAAGCGGTCGAGGTTCATGACCTTGGTCCACGCAGCAACAAAGTCGCGCACAAACTTCTCTTGCGAGTCGTCAGCTGCATAGACTTCTACGACAGCGCGCAGCTCGGAGTTGGACCCGAAAATGAGGTCGACGGGGGTGGCCGTCCACTTGAGCTTGCCCGTACCGCGATCACGACCCTCGTAAACGCCTTCCGATTTTGATGACTTGGACCACTGCGTGGACATGTCGAGCAGATTCACGAAGTAATCGTTGCTCAAGGTGCCCGGGCGGTCGGTGAACACACCATGCTCAGATCCCTCGGCATTTGCATCAAGGGCCCGCATGCCGCCGACCAGAACGGTCATTTCTGGAACGCTCAGGGTCAACATGTCCGCCCGATCGACCAGCAGGTCCGCCGGCGATCTGCGGTTACCATCACCGAAGTAGTTGCGGAACCCGTCTGCGGTCGGTTCGAGCACGGCAAAAGAGTTCACATCGGTCATCGCCTGCGATGCGTCCGTGCGTCCCGGCGTGAAGGGAACCTGCACGTCGTGACCGCCCTTCTTTGCAGCCTGCTCAATGGCTGCGGATCCGCTCAGAACGATCACATCGGCGAGCGATACCTGCTTTCCGCCCGATTGCGCACTGTTGAAGTCTTTCTGGATGCCCTCCAGGCGTTTCAGCACCTTCGCCAGTTCAGCCGGGTTATTGACCTCCCAGTTCTTCTGGGGCGCAAGGCGAATACGCGCCCCGTTGGCCCCACCGCGCATGTCGGTGCCGCGGAAGGAGGCGGCTGACGCCCAGGCGGTCCTGACCAATTCGGATGTGGTCAACCCCGATGCAAGGATCTCAGACTTCAGCTTGGCGATGTCGTTTGCATCGATCAACTCATAATCGACAGCGGGAACGGGGTCTTGCCAAAGCAGTTCCTCATCTGGAATCTCAGTGCCAACATAACGAGCACGCGGGCCCATGTCGCGGTGCGTCAGCTTGTACCAGGCCTTGGCGAAGGCAAGTTCGAACTCCTTCGGGTTGTCAAGGAAGCGCTGAGAAATCTTCCGGTAGCTCGGGTCGAACTTCAGCGAAAGGTCCGTCGTTAACATGACAGGCGCGTGCCGCTTCGACGGATCGTGAGCGTCCGGCACGAGTTTTGATGCGGACTCATCATCAGGAATCCACTGGGTCGCCCCGGCGGGGCTCTTGGTTTTTACCCAATCGTAGGCGAACAGATTCTGAAGATAGTTCATGCTCCAGTTGACCGGCGTCACGGTCCATGCACCTTCCAGACCGCTGGTGATCGTATCGCCGGCATTGCCGGTGCCGCACTTGTTTTTCCAGCCGAGGCCCTGCTCCTCGATGCCCGCGGCTGCGGGCTCGGGGCCCACGCAATCGGCCGGGACGGCGCCATGGGTTTTCCCGAGGGTGTGCCCACCGGCAATGAGCGCAACGGTCTCTTCATCGTTCATCGCCATGCGACCGAATGTCTCGCGTATATCCTTGGCTGCCGCGAGCGGATCAGGGTTGCCGTTCGGCCCCTCCGGATTCACATAAATCAGGCCCATCTGCACCGCGGCAAGGGGGTTTTCCAGCTCTCTGTCGCCACTGTAGCGCTCATCCGCAAGCATTTTGCCCTCAGGTCCCCAATAGACCAGGTCGGGCTCCCAATCGTCCTCTCGACCGCCGGCAAAACCATAGGTCTTGAAGCCCATGGATTCCAGCGCGACGTTGCCCGTCAGGACCATCAAGTCGGCCCATGAAAGCTTCGCGCCGTATTTCTGCTTGATCGGCCAGAGCAAACGCCGCGCCTTGTCGAGATTGGCGTTGTCAGGCCAGCTGTTGAGCGGATCGAAACGCTGTTGACCACCGCCGCCGCCGCCGCGGCCGTCAGCCACACGGTACGTGCCCGCGCTGTGCCAGGCCATGCGAATGAATAAACCCCCATAGTGACCATAGTCTGCCGGCCACCAGTCCTGTGACGTCGTCATCAACGTCTCGATGTCCTTCTTCACGGCATCGAGGTCGAGACTCTTGAACTCCTCAGCATAGTTGAAGTCCTCGCCCATCGGGCTGGACTCAGCAGCGTGCTGGCGAAGAGGACTGAGGTCCAGCTGTTCAGGCCACCAGAATTGGTTCGACTTTGGCTCACCCTGAGCAAAAGCAGAGCTTGATGGCACCACCGGTGACATCGCTACCGCCAAAGCGGCAAGTAAAGGTATCGTTTGTCTAAGCATCTGAGTCGTCTCCTTTAGGTAAGAAATGTTCCACATTGTTGGACCTAATAATCAGAAACGGGATCACCAAAAACCGCAGACATCCCAAGTGACCATGCGCGTGACCGGTTTCTCCTTCCGCCGTAGATCGGAAGACTGCGGCAACATCGTTGTTCCCCTGATTAGTCGCATCGCGTGTCTTTGGGCACCTGCTTGCGGTTGCGGTATCTGACATGCGATTTCTCCTGGTGGTTGATTGAAAGTTGGTTGGTCTGATCTCGAAATTTCCTTTTGTTAGTGTTTAGTCTCCCACCCCCGACGTCTCCGCAAGACACTCGGGACAGATGCCCCAAAAGATGACCTCCGCCTCATCGATCTGGAAACCCGAGTCGTCGGCGGCGGTCAAGACGTGCGTTTCGCCGACGGCGCAGTCGACATCGACCGTTTTTCCGCAGGTGCGACAGATCACGTGGTGGTGGTTGTCACCGACCCGATCCTCGTAGAGGGCCGGCGACCCGGCGGGTTGGATGCGGCGGATGAGGCCCTTGTCGGCCAGGATCCCCAGGACGTCGTACACCGCCTGTCGCGAGATGGCACCGATCTCGGCGCGAACGTCCTTGGCGACGTCGTCCGCCGTGCAGTGAGGCCGACCCGAAACCGAGCGCAGCACGGCCAAGCGCTGGGCCGTGACTTGCAGACCGTGTTCGCGAAGCAGGTTGGCCGGATCGTTCGACATGCCGTCACTTTATGTAACATTATAGACTCTGTCAAGAATTGGTCCGTGCCCAATTTAGGTTTAAGTGAAACTGCCGGCTCCGATGCCTGACCGAAACGGTAACCCTCCACCAAGCCGGTGATTCGATCGTCTATTTTCGACTGGAATGAAGGTGAAACGAAGCTAGTCAATCACTCGACAAGGAGCGCAAGGCTATGATCGGGAAATTCCCGCATCGGGTTCAGAACGCTTATCAGCGCGAATTCGATACCCCATTTGATCCTGAGAAGAATAAGGAGGAATGTTGAGAACGTATCCATGCAAGTGAAGCCTCTCTTACTGCACTAACCTGCCATTCGCTGGTTTTCAGCGAGTGGCAGGAACTGGCCGAAAGTGCTCGTTTAGTAGTGGCTTATATTAGCCATCACTAAACGGTAACAAACGGTAGAGTCGAGATGTGGCGCGGTGGTCTAAGGTGCAGCCTATCTGTTGCCGCCCCTTTCGTCTGGCGGTGCCTCA
>JAYEJW010000043.1:0-43723 GCA_034716535.1 Pseudomonadota bacterium | reverse complement strand
GAGCAGGCCGCCGCGGACTACAGGCAGGAGGCCGCAGAGCACGCGAACGCGGCCGAGCCTGAGGAGCCGGTTGCCCCGTTGGACGACCTGACACCCGAGCAGCGCGAGGCGCGCCAGGCAGCCGATCAGTGGCTGCGGCGTATCCCGGACGACCCGGCGGGCCTGCTGCGACGCAAGTTCCTCTACCAGTACCGGCTGCGTGCGGCGCAGACCGGGGCCACGACCTCCGGTGATCCCTGGTAGCGCGAGGACCAACATCCAATGACAGCGAAAGCGACGGCCCCCTTCCTGCAGCTTCCTGCTCTGCTTCGCGCGATCCTCGCAGGCCTGGTCATTGCAGGGATCTCCGGCGGCGCCCTTGCGGGGGACCTGCGCGCCTATTTCGACCGCAAGGCGGTTCACGAGGGGGATACGGTCACCCTTGTCATCGAATCGGAGAGCGGCGGGGGGGAGGAGCCCGATCTCTCGGCCCTCGGGACGGACTTCGATGTGCTGGGCACCAGCCAGGGCACCCAGATCAGCATCATTAACGGGCGCCGCACGGACACCACACGCTGGCTGGTGACCCTCACCCCCAAGCGCACCGGCACCATCGAGGTGCCCTCTCTCGCCGTCGGCAGCGGCAGGACCCCGCCCCTGACACTGCAGGTGAGCGAGGTGTCCACCGACGCCGTGGGACAAGCGGGGGACGACCTGTTCGTGGAGGTCGAGCTCGGTGCGAGCGGCGATTCCGTCATCGTGCAGCAGCAGGTGCCGGTGACCGTGCGCCTGCTCTCCACCGTGCCCCTACTCAAGGGCTCCCTCAGCGAGCCGCGTCCCGCCGGCGCCGTGGTGGAAAAGCTCGGCAAGGATCTCCAGTACGAAACCCGCCGCGACGGCCGCGAATATCAGGTCGTGGAACGCCGCTACGTGCTCTCCCCGGAAAAGAGTGGAGAGCTGCGCATCCCGCCGGTGGTGTTCAAGGGAAGCGTGCGCTCGGCCAAAGGCCGCGGCGGCGGATTCGGCGGTGCCTTCGGCGACCCGACATTCGACCGGCTGTTCAATGACGGCTTCTTCTCCCGGGACCCCTTCGGCATGTTCGAGCGCGGCGAGCCGGTACGCGCCCAGAGCCGTGCCATCACCCTGGACGTACAAGCGCGTCCCGAGAGTTACGCGGGGGCGCACTGGTTGCCCGCGGAACAGCTGGACATCACCGACTCCTGGGCCGAAGCTCCCCCGGAGCTGCGGGTCGGCGAGCCTGTCACCCGTACACTGACCCTCGAGGCCCGAGGGCTCGCGGGCCCCCAGATCCCGGAGATCGAGATACCAGGGGTGGCGGGGGTGCGTGCCTATCCTGAGGAGACAGAGACCGAGAGCCGCACCGACGGCGAAACCATTTTCGGCATCAGCCGCCAGAGCGTGACCCTGATCCCCACACGGGAGGGCGATCTCGACCTCCCGGCGATCCGGGTCGCCTGGTGGGACACGGTCGCTCAGGAGGAGCGAGTTGCCGACCTACCGGGTTGGCGAGTGAAGGTCGGCGAAGGAAGCGCCCCACAGGCGGCACCGGCGCCCCTGCCCACGGACACTCGGGAAGAGGCGCCCGTGAAACGGGAGGCGAGCACCGAAACCTCCGAAGCCGGGGGACACGGGAACGCGACCGACAACCGCCTGCTGATTGGCGGTGGGTTGCTGTTACTCGTGCTGGCCACGCTGAGCGCCGGGCTGACCCTGCATCGACGCCGCAGCGTCGCAACGAAAGCCGCGAAGGGGCAGAGCGCCAAGCGGTCTCGCCCGACTCCCCGCGCGGGAGACGCCAAGCGATCGCTGCATAGGGCCTGCGAGGCGAACGATTTTCGAGGGGCGGCCAAGGCGCTGCATGTTTGGGCGGCGGCGACCTGGCCAAAGGATCCGCCCCGCAATCTGGGCGCACTCGCCGCCCGGATGGACCGGGGCGCGGATGAGATCCGCGAGCTCGAGCGGCGGCTCTACGCACCCGAAGCCGGCCTCTGGGAGGGCGCGCCCCTGTGGCGCGCGTTGCGCGCCGGGCTGCTCAACGACGAGGCTCGAAGGACGGATCAGACCGACGCGCTCGAGCCCCTGTATCCGCGGCGAGCCTAGTACCTCGGTCGTGCCAATCCGCGTATCATCGGGCCATGGTCAGGATGCCACGCCGATCGAATCCCGCATGGCCAAGACACTGAACGAATGGCTGCGCACCGATGTTGAGCGGGTGCGTTCCAAGCCGATGCGCTGGTTGTCCGAGCGGTATTTCCTGCGTGATCCGGCGCGCGCGGTCTACTCCGATTCCCACTATTTCTTTCCGCCCGCCGACGGGGTGGTCCTCTACGCCAAGGAGGTGGCTGCGGACGCCCAGATCGTCCAGATCAAAGGCAGGCCTTACTCCTTGAAGACGGCGTTGCGCGACGAGAGCTTCGACCGGGTGTGCCTGGTCATGGGCATCTTCATGACCTTCTATGACGTGCACGTGAACCGCATTCCCTACGCGGGCCGACTCTGTTACCGCGAGCTCGATCCCATCAACACCTACAATTTCCCGATGATCGATGTCGAAAAGGATCTGTTGGAGGAGTTGGCCCCCTATACACGCAAGGCCGGCTACCTGTTCAACAATCAACGGGTTGTGAACCGCGTCTACAGCATAGAGCTGCAGCAGCACTACTACGTGCTTCAGGTCGCCGACTATGACGTGGATTGCATCACCCCCTTCCGGTTGAAGCAGAATCAGGTCTTTGCACAGAACCAGCGGTTTTCGATGATCCGCTACGGATCTCAGGTGGACCTGATCATCCCTTTGTCGGAGCGCTTCGATCTCATAACCCTGCTCTCGGCGGGGATGCATGTCGAGGCCGGCGTCGACCCTGCGGTCAGGGTCGTCGACAAATGCGTTTCCTCGAACAAGAACGATGACGCGGGACCGTGACGAGCATGGATTCCCCAAATACAGCCAACGCAGGCGGTCCCGCCCTTTCGAACACGCTGAACCCCACGCGACTCGACAAGCCCGCCTTCCTGATGAACGTGCCCTTCTCGCTGTCCGCCGAAGCGGCCGACAACGTTTGGATGGTAGAGCTCGACGAGCGGGCCCGGGCTGTGGACCTGAACAAGGCCATCAGCCAGTTCCTTCAGCTCTACCACTTCATGGCCGCCGAGGCCGTGGTGTACCTGCTGCCTACGCCGCACCTCACCGGTCTACAGGACCTGGTCTACTGCGCCAATCTCGGTATCGTGCTCGAGCATCTGCCCGGTAAGGACAGCATTGTGCTGTCGAGATTCAGCACCGAGATCCGTGCCCCCGAGGTGGCCGTGGGTGAGTCCTTCTTCCACGCCATGGGGTACCAGGTGATCCAGGCGGCGCATCAGTTCGAGGGCGAAGCGGAGCTGAAGCACCTGCACGACAACGTCTTTCTCGGCGGTTACGGCACCCGCTCCGATCGGGCGGCATACGATTGGATGGCAGCACAATTCGACATGCGGATCATTCCCCTGCAGGAGACCGATCCCTATCTGTATCACCTCGACTGTACGGTGTTCCCTTTGACGCGCCAGGACACCCTGGTGTGCACGGAGATGTACGAGCCGGAGGAAGTGGCGCAGATCGAGCGGATGACCAACATCATCGACGTCAGTGTCGAGGACTGCTTTTCGGGCGTCTGCAACAGCGTCCGCCTGGGCAACACCCTGATGAATGCATCTCATCTGCACGAGCTGCCGTCCACACACGAAGACTACGCCGGCGAGCGGCAGAAGAACCGAACCCTCGAGGACATCGCCACCCGCTTCGGATTCGAGGTCTCGTTCTTCAATCTCAGCGAGTTCCTCAAGAGCGGGGCACTCCTGTCCTGCATGGTGATGCACCTGAACCGCCGATCCTACGACCTGGCGCTGATCTAGCGGGTGCCCGGTGCACCGCCGTACCCATTCCGCATCATGACCTTCCGCCCGAGCTACCGCGGCATCTGGGGCGTCTCCTATCCCCTGATCGTCGCGGGTATCAGCGAGACCGTCGTGGAGGTCACCGATACGGTCTTTCTCGCCCATTACGGAATAACGGAGTTGGCCGCCATCGGCCTTGCCGGAGCAATCTACAGCCTGGCCCTCGCCCTGATCCTTGGGCTGGTGGATGGTATTCAGATCGTGATCGGACGCCGCGCAGGAGAGGGGCGCGCCGGTCAAATCGGCCGTGTCTTCAACCAGGGGCTCTACCTGCTCCTCGTTGCCGCCCTGGCGCTGACTCTGATCATCAAGTTCGCCCTGCCCGGCCTGACCGCGGATCTGTTCGCATCGGCCGACGTCCACGTCGCCGTCGACGACTACCTGCAGATCTACGCCTTCGCCCTGCTGTTCCATGCCGTCAACCTGGCCTACAGCGCGTTCTATGTCGGCATCGCGCGCACCCGGGTGCTCATCGGCGCCACGGTCATCCTGGCGGCGATCAACATCCTGCTGGACTACCTGCTCATCTTCGGACATTTCGGCTTGCCCGCCCTCGGCATCCGGGGCGCGGCGATCGCCTCCCTGACGGCGGAGGTGGCGGTGTTCGGCTACCTGACACTCGATGTTGTACGCCGCAGGTATGTCGGGAGCTTCGGGCTGCTGCGCTTCGGGCGGTGGGACGGCGATCTGAGCCGGCTCCTCGCCCGGATCTCGGCCCCCGTATCTCTCGAAGCACTGGTGGAAACGGCGCGATGGTTCGCCTTTTTCTTGATCATCGAGCAACTCGGGGAGGACGTGCTCGCCAAAGCTAATATCGTCTTCAGCATCTACGCGGTGTTGTTGATCCCGATCGACGGCTTTTCCGAGACCATCTGCTCCATGGTGAGCAATCTCATCGGCCAGCGTCGTCTTCCCCAGATCGGTCTTCTGATGCGCCGCACCATCCTGCTGGCCTATGGCGTTCTGACACCCCTTCTGGTCGCGACCTTGGCGTTTCCGGAGGCTCTGCTCGACCTATTTTCCGAGGACGGAGTCATCACGTCGGGCACGACGGCGAGCCTTTTCGTCGTTGCCGCGGCCGCTTCGCTCGCGGTTCCCGCCGAAACGGCCTATTCGGCGGTCGCCGGAACCGGGGATACAAGGGCCATTCTGGTGTTTCAGCTCCTGATCGCCACGGGTGTGCTGGGGGTTGCCTGGTACACCGCGCTCGTCCTCGGGCTTCCCCTCGAATACATCTGGTTATCGGAGGTGGCGGGCTGGGCAATCGCGCTGATGGTGTCCGTCACCTGGCTCAAAATCGGCCTCTGGCGACAGCTTCGCGTCTGATCCGATCGTCAGGCATTCCACAGCAGCTTTATCGAGACAACGATCGAAAGGAAGACGATCACCCACAGGATGATGGGGCCTGCAGCGCCCTTGAACTTGAGGGTCAGACCTTCGAACTCAATCGGCCCCCGCGTAGATTCGAGAACCAGCACAAGATACAAGGCAAGTACAGCGGCATACGGAAGGCCGAAAAACACCAGGTAATGTTCGAATACGAAATTCCAGTAAGTGTCTGTTGTGCCGAAATGTAGAAGATAGCCAACGTAAAGGAGCGGAGCGGCAAGAACCGCAGGTATTACGAGCGCAAGCACCTTCTGCACGACTGTTCGCCATCGGTCCATCATTTGGTCCTTTGTCTCGGAACTCAGCTCGAGAACATAGGGTACGAGAATTTCTTTCCACCGTCGCTCTCAGGCCTTTGCCAGCACCGCGCCCCTTATTGGACGGGTTTCAGCACCAGCCTGTCCGCCACGGGGTAACCCTCTCGGCGCATCGGCAGGTACTCTCCGGCCAGCCACAGCGGAAGCTGATCGGCGTAGTTGTTGGATAGCCAGTTGCCGGACTGCCCCCCCGCCACGATGAATAGCGACTGTTCGGGCGCCGCCATGTCGATCACTTGCCGATAGGTGGGTCCGTGGTACACGACCCAATCCTCCGGCCAGTACCAGCCTACGTTGACCGTATAGTGGCTTCCGCCGAGAGATACGACGCGGTCGCTGAGCACCGCCAGCGGAGTATGCGTCAGCACCGCGTGCGAGAGGTGCGCCCGATGCAGATCGCCCCAGGGTGGCGGATCCTCCCCGACCCGATCGAGCGCCCGCTCCAACGCCCGGGTGGCAAACGCCAGGCAGCTCATGCCCCGCCGCTCGCATGCGGAATCACCCTCGCGAAGCGCCCGAAGCAGGAAACGCGGATACCCGTTCCAGTAGTCCGTCCCCGTCTCCCGGCTGGGCAGCGTCGAGAGGGCGGTGTACCACGCGTGGAAGACCGAGCTCTCGGTGGAGTCGGCCGAGGCGTCGCCGTTCCAGGCCAGAAGCCTCTGGCGCCAATGCCGCGCGGACGGGGTAACGGGCGTCATGGCCTCCAGGACGGGGCGGAGCTCCCGATACAGCAGGGTCAGCGTGTCCTGCTGGAGCACCTGCATGGAGGCCAGGTCGTGCTTGGGATGCGCCCGCAGCAATTGGCCGATGCGCTCCGCCCGGTAGGGCTCCGCGCCCCACTCCAGCGACAGCTGGTGCGGGTAATCGGGGCCGGTAATCCGGTGGTTGGCGGTGACCACAAACCCCTCGGGCGGATCGACCCGCACGGGCAGCTCGGACCGACGAAGATAGCCCAACCAATCCCAGTCTCCGTCGCCGGGGACGGGGTAAAGTCCAGTATGCCCGGCCCGGCGCCGCGGGATCCTGCCGCTCGCCAGGTAGCCGATGTGTCCATCTCTGTCCGCGTAGACGAAATTTTGCCCCGGTGCCACGTAGCGGTCCATCGCCACGCGGAACTCGTCCCAGTTCCGCGCCCGGTTGATGCCCAGGAACGTCTCGAACGTGGTGTCGTCCCGGTCGTGACCGATCCAGCGCAGGGCGATCGGCGGCGCCCCAACAGGGTCGTCGACGACGTCGCTGATCACGGGACCATAGACGGTCTCCCGAACGCGGATAGTGACGGGCGCCCCGTCATTGACAAGGATTGTCTCTTCGCGGGTCTCGAAGGCGCGGGTCTCCCCTTTGTAGACATAGCCGTCATCGCCCCGCCCGGTAAGGACATACAGGTCCTCCACATCCGCCGCCAGGTTGGTCACCCCCCAGGCGATGTCCCGATTGCGGCCGATGATCACCACCGGCAGACCCGGGAGACTGGCGCCAATGACGTCGAAACCCGGACTCTTCAGGTGCATGAGGTGCCAGGTGGACGGGATCTGCATCCCCAAATGAACGTCGTTGGCCAGCAGCGGAAGGCCGCTCTCGCTGCGCGAGCCGTGGACCACCCAGTTGTTGGAGGCCCGCGGGAGATGCTGGCGGTTGGTCGCGTCGAGGGCCAACAGGGCCTCCGCCTGACGTGAGAAGGCGCCGGGGTCCTCCGCTGTTCCTGACAAAGGGAACCCCAGGGCCACGCTCTGCGAAGAGAACCGGTTGCCGGGGGTCGGGAGACCTGCCTGAGCCCGCAGCTCTTCACCCGGATACAGTGGCATCAGGGTCGCGATGCGCTCCGGTGAGAGCCCGCGGGCCAGCAGCCGGTAGCGGCGCAGCTCGGAGCGTCTGTTGTCCGCCAGGTTATAGGCCATCAGCTTGGACCAGACCAGCACGTCCGGCCCGCTCCAGGGCTCGGGCTTCACCCTGAGCAGTCGAAACTCCGGAGGAAGCGGCGGATCGGAGGCGACGTAGGCGTTGATACCCTCGGCGTAGGCGTCCACCACCGCCCTCGCCTCCGGGCTGATGTGCTCATAGGCGGCCTCGGCTGCCCTGTAGAAACCCCAAGTGCGCAGGTAGCGGTCCTTGCCCACGGCGTCCGAGCCCAGTACCTCCGCCAGTCGCCCAGCCCCGATGCGCCGCTGAAACTCCATCTGCCACAGCCGGTCCTGGGCGTGGACCACACCCTGGGCGAAGAACAGATCCCGATCGTTTCGAGCGCGGATGTGCACCACCCCGCTCGGCTCGCGTTCGACGACGACATGGTCGGTCAGGCCGGCCAAGTGCAGGCTCCCGGACAAAGCAGGGAGGGTCGCATACCGCCACCACAGAAAGGGTCCGGCAGCACCCAGCAACAGCAGCGCGGCAACGGCGACAAGCCACCTCAAGCCACGAACGCGCATCAGGACCCTCCTCCTCGGTGGGATACCACTTGAAGACCATGATCAAAGATTTTGATCTTTCTCGACGAAGACGGTTGCACATCCCCCCCACCACCGCCTATATTTTGCTCAACGTGCGGCCGCACGTCGACGCACGAAGGGCGAGAACCCTGGGGGACGGGGAGGAGAAACCGCTCATGACCACTCTAGCTCGGCGCCAAGCGCCTGTGCTGCTTCCATTTATCCTGCTGCTCCTGGGCGGATGTGCCGGGACGGGCAGTGGACCCGAGACCTCAGGGACCTTTCCCGTTCCAGAGGAGATCGAAGACAACGTCGAGCTCTGGCGCAATGTCTACGCTACCTGGAGCCGGGGCCAGGTCGTCTTCCATGACGACGAGTACATGGGCGTAATCTACGAGGTGGCGAAGCTGCCCGGCCCGACACGCGCGGGCTACACACCGGAACAAAAGCAGTTCGTACGGGCAAAGACAGCGTACTACAAGAGCCGCCTGGAGACCCTGGAAGCGAAAGTGTCCTCAGGCCGGTCCCTGACCCGGAACGAGCGCGCCCTGCACGAGAAGATCGTCGATGCCGCCGGCTCGCGCGCGCTGGTCGGCGCCCATGAACGGGTGCGCAGCCAGCGCGGTTTGCGGGAGCGTTTCCATCGCGGCCTGGCGATCAGCGGCCGCTATGACCCTGCGTTCCGCGAGATCTTCCGTTCGAAAGGACTGCCCGAAGATCTGGCCTACCTCCCTCACGTGGAGTCGTCGTTCCAGGTCAACGCCCATTCGAGCGCCGGTGCGGCGGGCGTGTGGCAGTTTACCCGCGGCACGGGCAAGATCTACATGACCGTCAACCACGCCGTGGACGAGCGCCTCGACCCCGTAGTCGCCGCCGAAGGTGCTGCCCGTTACCTGGGGGATGCGCACCGCAAGCTCGGCAGTTGGCCGCTGGCGGTGACTTCCTACAATCACGGCCAGGGCGGCATGAAGAAGGCCAAGAGCATCTATGGTGACGACCTGGGCCGGATCGTGCGCCACTACAAGGGCCGTTACTTCGGATTTGCGTCGCGCAACTTCTATGCGGAGTTCCTCGCGGCCAGGGAAGTCGCCGGCAACCCGAAAAAATATTTCCCGGAAGGGGTCAATTACAAGGCGCCCCTGTCCGAAGACCGCCTGGTTCTGCGCCACAGCATGCCCGTGCACCATCTCGCCCGCCACTACGGCCTATCGACGTACCAGCTTAACGACCTGAACATGGCGTGGCGCGAGCCCGCCCGGCAGGGCCGCCTGTACCTGCCGGCCGGCTCTTCCGTGTGGCTTCCCGACGGCAGCCTGCAGCGCGTCGCGGCTCACCCTGCACCCGCGCCGGTGCTCGTGGCCAAAGCCGAGCCGCGGGTCAAGGTGAAAAAGACGAAGACGGTAGCCAGAGCCAAGCAGTCGACCAAACCCGCCAAGACCAAGAAGACGAAGAAGGTCGCGAAGCTGCACGTCGTCAAACCCAACGAGACCCTTTATCGGGTGGCGGTCCGTTACAACCTGTCCATCACAGAGCTACGCCGTCTCAACCGGCTCGGCCCGAAGGACAACACCATCCGCCCGGGTCAACGCCTTCGGGTGAGCAGCTAGAATCCGGCGGATCCCTCTTCCGTGCCTTCACCCTTTTCGGGAAGGGTGAGGGGCCGGTCCCTGCCAACGCGCCGCCGCGTCCTCATCCGCGATGCGGGCATCCACCCACCTCTCGCCCTCGCCTGTGATCTCCTTTTTCCAGAACGGGGCCTTGGTCTTCAGGTAGTCGATCAGGAACTCGCAGGCGCGGAAGGCCTCGCCGCGGTGAGCGCTCGTCACGGCGACCAGTACGATGGGATCCTGGGGTCGCAGCTCGCCGACCCGGTGCAGAATGCGGATATCCTGCAGGTCCCAGCGTCCGGCCGCCTCTTCGGCGATGGCCGCCAGTGCCTTCTCGGTCATGCCAGGGTAATGCTCCAGGGTCATGCGGGTAACCGAAACCCCCTCGTTCATGTCCCGCATCAGGCCCAAGAAGCTCACCAGGGCACCCACCTGGGGCTGGCCTCGCCACAGGGCCTCCTGCTCGGCGGCGATGTCGAAAGGCTCGGTAAGGACGCGGATCTCGATCATGCTGGGGCTTCGACTCGTCTGGGGATTTGCCACCTGATTATAGCGCTCTCCTTCTCTCCCGAAATTTCACAACATTCCGGAGCATCTCTGTCTAACCTTAAGGGCAACAACCGGGGGGTTAATGTATGACGCGCGGCTGGATTGCAGGGGTGCTGGTTTGCCTTCTCGGTTCCTATGGGCTCGCAGCCGCGGAGTCGGAGCCCGCGGGAGAAGCCGTCGTGATCGAGGTGGACGGCGCCATCGGCCCCGCCACCAGCGCCTACGTCGCCGAGGCCATCGAAGAGGCCGAAACCCGGGGGGCGAGGCTCCTTGTGCTACGCATGGACACGCCCGGCGGGCTCGACACCTCCATGCGGTCCATCGTCAAGGCGATCAACGCCTCGACCGTCCCCGTGGTGGGCTACGTGGCCCCCAGCGGCGCCCGCGCGGCCAGCGCCGGCACCTATATCCTGTACGCCTGCCACGTCTCGGCCATGGCACCGGGCACGAACCTGGGGGCAGCGACGCCCGTTGAGCTTGGCGGTCTGCCGGGCGGCGCCGCACCTGAGGAAACCAAACCCGCCGAAACGTCCGAAGAGGGCGAGGACAAACCCGTCAAGACCGGCGACGCAAAAAAGAACAAGCTGATCAACGACGCCGTGGCCTACATCCGAAGCCTCGCCCAGCTCCGCGGCCGCAATGCGGAGTGGGCCGAAAAGGCGGTGCGCGAGGCCGCCAGCCTCCCGGCCGAGGAAGCGGTTCAGCTGGGTGTCGTGGACCTGCTGGCGCGGGATATGGATGACCTTCTGAGTCAGCTCGACGGCCGCGTGGTCAAGATCGCGGGGGGCGAAGTGACCTTGAGAACCAGCGGCCTGATCCGGGTCGAGCTCGCGCCGGACTGGCACAGCCGCCTGCTCTCCATCATCAGCAATCCCAACATCGCGTATATCCTGATGCTGGTGGGAATCTACGGGCTCATCTACGAGTTCTCCAACCCGGGGGCCATCGTCCCGGGCACGGTGGGAGCCGTGAGCCTGGTGCTGGCCCTGTACGCCTTCCAGCTCCTCCCCATCAACTACGCAGGCGTTGCCCTGATGCTGCTCGGATTGGCGCTGATGGTGGGCGAGGCGTTCGCGCCGAGCTTCGGCGCTTTGGGGATCGGCGGTGTCGTTGCGTTCGTGGTGGGCTCTCTCATCCTCATCGACACCGAGGCACCCGGTTTCGGCCTGTCCATCCCCCTGATCCTCACCTTTGCCGTCTCGAGCGCCGTTCTCCTCGTGTTCGTGGTCGGCATGGCCATCGAGTCCCGCCGACGGCCGGTGGTGAGCGGAGCGGAGGAGCTCCTACAAGCCACCGGTCACGCCGTGGCCGCGTTTCACGGCGACGGGAGCGTGCGGCTCCACGGGGAGATCTGGTCGGCACGCAGCGAGGTCCCCGTGGCCGCCGGTCAGGCAGTGAAGGTCACCGGCCGCGACGGACTCGTCCTGCTCGTCACGCCAACTACCAACCAAAAGGAAACCTGATCATGCCGTTCGAAGTCTATGCCGCCATCATCACCCTGGTCATCGTCTTCCTGGCGTCCGCCCTCAAGATCCTGCGGGAGTACGACCGCGGCGTCATCTTCCTGCTCGGACGGTTCCAACGGGTCAAGGGGCCGGGCCTCATCATCGTCGTTCCCATCGTCCAGCAGATCGTCAAGGTCGATCTGCGGGTGATCGTCATGGACGTACCGAGTCAGGACGTGATCTCCAGGGACAACGTCTCAGTGAAGGTCAACGCGGTTGTCTACTTCCGCGTCATCGACCCGGAGAAGGCCATCATCCAGGTGGAGGACTACCTGGCGGCCACCAGCCAGCTCGCCCAGACGACCCTGCGCTCGGTGCTCGGCCAGCACGAGCTGGACGAGATGCTTGCGGAGCGTGACAAGCTGAACGACGACGTCCGCAAAATCCTGGATGCCCAGACGGACGCGTGGGGCATCAAGGTCGCCAACGTGGAGATCAAGCACGTAGACCTGGACGAGAGCATGATCCGCGCCATCGCCCGACAGGCAGAGGCGGAACGGTCGCGGCGGGCCAAGGTCATCCACGCCGAGGGAGAGATGCAGGCAGCGGAAAAGCTCACGGAGGCGGCCCGCATCCTCGCCGCACAGCCACAGGCCATCCAACTAAGGTACATGGAGACCCTCACCACGGTGGCTGGGGACAAGTCCTCCACCATCGTCTTCCCACTCCCGATCGATCTGCTGGAGCCTCTGCTACAGATGAAGACGCGTTCGGGTACCGGGTCCGAAGCAGCGAGCTGAGGCAAGAAGGAACCCAGTACCGATGGGGACTACGAGTAGAGCAGCGCCTACGTTTCTCTAGCAGTCGTCACGCCAGTAGATTTTCTTCGCGCCGTTCGCGGCTTCGCGTGAGACTGTCTCTGTTTCTTGTTGCGGAGTCTTAGGCGCGCCTGTGCTAGCTCGCGACGTCCGCTCGCTTTCCCTGCGGGTGGAGGCCGCTCCCCGACGGACGGTCTGCACCTCCCGCTGGGCCCTGAAAGTGGAATACGAACCGCTATACTTTGTATTATTGATATCTTCCTGATTCAGATCCTGCCGATCGCGTGCGGTAGCCGAAAATCTTCTCAGCTGCGTCGTCTGGAGGCGGAAATTGGAACGCAGATGCTTTCTACAGGCTGGCCTGGCCACGGCCGAGCTTTCCCTGCTGCTCGCTTCGGGTCTGGTACCAACACGCGTTCTGGCGGAGTGGCCCTCGGATGCGTTCCACGCCGGCAACATGGCCGAGATCGAGCGCATACTGTTCGGTGATGCGCAAATCGAGGACACCGATCAGATCACCATCGATGCGCCGGATATCGCGGAGAACGGAGCCAAGGTGCCGGTCGATGTACGGGTCCAGCTGCCCGGGGCCGAGTCGCTGGTCCTGCTATCGGAGAAGAACCCGTTTCCGCTCCTGGCCCAGGCGCACTTCACGCCCGAAGTCGAGTCCGATCTATCAGTGCGCGTCAAGATGGGCGACACCGGCAACCTGGTGGCAATCGTCGAAGCCGATGGAAAGCTCTATCGTGCCGTGCGGGCGGTCAAAGTCGCCGCCGGCGGGTGCGGTGCCTGACACCGCGATCTAAACATGGTTTGGGCGACAGGGTCTCCGCCCCTCCCCCCCTCTCCTCCCAGGGGCGAGGGGCTGATGTCGCCCAAGCTATGCCCTTGTCGGTAGGTACATATCCGGATTACACGCTGGGGATTGCGAGATGGCAACAAAGACGTCAGGAAAGATCCGCGTCCGACTTCAGGACGGCGGAATCAAGGTCAAGGCGATCCTGCGCCACCCCATGGAGACGGGCAGTCGCAAACACCCGACCACGGGCGAGGTCCTGCCGCGACATTTCATCCGTGAGGTGGTTTGCGAGCGTAACGGTACGCCGGTCCTGACCATGGAGTGGGGCTGGGGTATCGCCGCCGATCCCTATCTTTCCTTCCGGATCAAGCAGGGCGAAAAGGGCGATCTGATTGCCATTCGCTGGTCGGACAACATGAGCGAGACCGGACACTTGGAGGCAACAGTGGGCTGAGGCCGACAAGTCGATGAATGACGAACTACCGTTCCTGTTGGCGGGCGGTGCGCTTCTTCTCGGTCTAGTCTTCGGCATCGTAGCTCAGCGTTCCCGTTTCTGCGTGGTTGCGGCCCTGAGCAATTGGGTGCTGCTTCGGGACCACCGCCAGTTACATGCATACGTGGCGGCCTTGGGTGTGGCCCTTCTCGGCACCGCACTGCTCGAATGGGGCGACTGGGTCGACATCGGCGGCTCGAGCTACCGCAGTGCCCGCCTCGACTGGGTCGGTCTCCTGTCCGGCGGATTGGTGTTCGGCTTCGGCTCCATGCTCGCCGGGGGCTGCGCGACCCGCACCCTCATCCGAACCGCCGAGGGCAATCTTGGCGCGCTCGTGACCTTGCTCGTTCTTGCCACTGTCGCCATGGTGACGCTGTTCGGTGTCCTGGAGCCGGTCCGCGTGTGGATCGTCCAAGAAAGCGCCGTCTACCTGACGGAGGACCGTTCGGCAGTCGCGGGGTGGTTTGCCTTGCCTCACTGGTTTCCGGCCATAGCAGCCGCGTCGGTCTGCGCCCTGATCCTGTTCCGCCTCGGCAACTGGCGTGAGCACCCCGGGATGGTGGCCGCAGGGGCCCTGATCGGCCTGTCGATCACGGCTGGCTGGTGGCTCACCGGCTACCTCGCGCAGGACGAGTTCGAGCCGACTCCGCCCATCTCGGTGTCCATCGTCGGCCCGCTCACGCGGGGGGTTACCTACGTCACCCTCGGACAGCTGACCGGCTCCCTCTTCGGGGTGTTCCTCATCGCCGGCGTCTTTGCCGGTGCCTTGCTCAGCGCCCTGGCCACCAGGAGCTTCCGATGGATAGCGCCGGACGGATCGCGACTCGGCGCCTACCTGCTCGGCGGGGTTTTCATGGGGAGCGGTGCCGTGCTGGCCGGCGGATGCAACGTGGGACAGGGACTGACCGGACTGGCTACCCTGTCCGTGCAATCGGTCATCGCGGCGACCGCCATCTTCCTGGGTATGCGCATCGGCCTGTGGTGGCTCGAGCGCGAGTAGAACCGCCAGGGACCGCTCCCTGCGACTTTTCCGGACTAGCGGCTAAACTGAGACTCATGATCGCAAACGGCGGATGTGTGGTAGCCCTCGTCTTGGCCAGCACCCTTCTTTCCATCGCGGTTCTCGACGAGGCATAAAGAACGAGAGGAGTTAGACATGAACGAGCCATCGCAAGATGTCGGATTGATCACCGTACTCCTGCAAAGACTCGAGACTCAGAGGCTTCCCAGGGCCCTCGACATCAAGGAAAAGGTTGATCGGGGAGAACCGCTCGCCGATTTCGATATCGAGTTTCTGGAAGCGGTCTTGGCCGATGCCAGCAAGGTCAAGCCGCTTGTGGACAGGCACCCGGAATTCGAGTCATTGGTCGCGCGGGTGATCCATCTCTACAAGGAGATTACCGACAAGGCGCTTGAGAACGAACAGAGGTCTTGAGGAGATCCCCCTAGGACAGCGCCGACTCGTTGCCAAGCTACTGGGGTCTTCTATACACGCTATTATTGAGGAGATCGAGCACTCGCTGAGGCGTACCGCAGCGGTGCCTACCTCGGAGGTTGAGGACGAGTTGAGAGATTGGCGAGCACAAGCTGACAAGAAACGGCCGTACTCTTTCTGATCGATGCCCGCCCCGCAGCGCTTCATCGACTATCGCACCGCCGTCCTGATCGTGATCGCCAACATGATCGGAACCGGGGTGTTCACCACGCTCGGACTGCAGGCCGAGGTGGTACCCGACGGAGCGGCACTGCTCCTGCTATGGGGGCTCGGCGGTCTGGTGGCCCTCTGCGGGGCCCTATCCTATGCGGAGCTTGCGGCGGCATTGCCCCGCTCTGGGGGCGAGTACCATTTCCTCTCCTGCATCTATAACCCGGCGCTCGGCACGCTCGCGGGCTGGGTCTCGGTCACCGTCGGTTTTTCTGCGCCGGTAGCCTTGGCGGCCATGGCCCTGGGAAGCTATGCGGGTACCTTCCTGCCAGTGGACCCGAGGACCATTGCGGTTGTAACCGTGGTCGTAGTGACGGCTCTGCACGCATTCGATCTGGCACTCGGGCGGGGCTTTCAGGTTTTCGCGACCCTGCTCAAGGTCGCCGTCATCGTCTTCTTCTGCCTGGTCGGCCTTATGCACGGTACCGTAGCCGACAGTCTGACGCTGACCCCGAGCACGCATACGTTGGGCGCCCTGTTCAGTGCGCCCTTCGCCTTATCGCTGATTTATGTTTCCTACGCCTACTCGGGATGGAACGCAGCGGCCTACGTGGTGGACGAGGTACAGAGCCCGCAGCGTACGGTGCCGCGGGCACTGGTTCACGGTACGTTGGCGGTGACCGGACTCTACCTGCTGCTCAACCTCACTTTCCTGCGCACCACGGGACTGGGTGAGTTGGCGGGTACCGTGGAGGTCGGCGCGCTCTCCGCCCGCAACATCTTCGGAGAGAAGGGCGGCATGGTATTCAGCCTGGTGCTCAGCTTACTGCTGATCTCGACGATCAGCGCCATGGTTCTGGCCGGACCGCGCGTGTTGCAGGCGATTGGCGAAGACGTACCCGTGTTACGATTTCTGAGCGCCCGGAACCGCCGTGGCGCCCCGACGCGCGCCGTTCTGGTGCAGTTGGGGCTCGCGCTCGGATTCATTCTCACCGATTCGTTCGAGGGTGTACTGACATTCACGGGGTTCACGCTGACATTGTTCGCGCTGATAACGGTGGCGGGTGTACTTCGGCTGCGCCGCCGGGAACCCGATCTGATGCGACCTTTTCGTGTTCCGCTGTATCCGCTCCCGCCGCTGGTGTTCCTGATTGTGAGCGGGATGAGCCTGTTGGTGGTTACCTGGGAGCGGCCTGTTGCGGTCTTAGGGGCAGCGGGCCTGTTGGCGGTGGGTGGGCTGCTGTTGCGCGGCCACACAACTCGGCGCTCTCGGTAGCCAAATCGGCCCCATGCTGAAGCAATCCTTGAACCTGTTTCGGGGAAACCCGTCTAAACTGCAGGTAAGCGCGAATCAAGAGCCACAACAAGCGCGGTTGTGACCGAGGAGGAGTAGCCCACAGCATGCACCCTAATGGTGCGCCCTCAATCAGTGCGAGCACCATCGGAGGGCGCAAGCCGGCGGTAGAGGCGACTCGCCCGGTGTGCTGGGCTACTTCCCGAAGATGGCCCGGAGCTTGCGAGGTTACCTGTAAGCACCGTTTTCCGTCTCCTCCTCATCTACGCAGACCCTTGTTCTTTGCGGGTTCCGGTCGCTGGTGGCCCGAGTACCCTAGCCCAGACTTCGAGTGAGGTGTTGTATGTCGATCTTCGAACGTTACCAGGCGCGCTACGAGGCTTCCCGCGAGGAGGTCATGAGCCTTGATGAGTATCTAGAGCTCTGCAAGACCGACCCGACCACATACGCGGGCCCGGCCGAGCGCTTGCAGATGGCCATCGGCGAGCCGGAAGTCGTCGATACCCGCAATGATCCCCGCCTGAGCCGGATCTTTCAGAACAAGATTATCAGACGCTATCCGGCCTTCTCCGAGTTCTACGGCATGGAGGAGGCCATCGAGCACTTGGTCTCCTACCTGAAACACGCCGCTCAGGGGCTAGAGGAAAAGAAGCAGATCCTCTACCTCCTCGGGCCGGTGGGAGGCGGCAAGTCCTCCTTGGCCGAGAAGCTCAAGGAACTGATGGAGGAGGTCCCCTTCTACGCCATCGAGGGCTCGCCGGTGTTCGAGTCGCCCCTGGGCCTGTTCTCGCCGGAGGAGGACGGACCGATCCTGGAGGAGGACTACGGCATCCCCTCTAGGCATCTGCGCGCCGTCATGTCGCCCTGGGCGGTGAAGCGGCTGCAGGAGTACAACGGCGATATCACGCGTTTCCGGGTCGCAAAGCTCTACCCGTCCATCCTGGAGCAGGTGGCCATCGCCAAGACCGAGCCCGGCGATGAGAACAACCAGGACATCTCCTCGCTGGTGGGCAAGGTGGACATCCGCCAGCTGGAGCGCTTCGCCCAGCACGACGCAGACGCATACAGCTTCTCCGGCGCCCTATGCCGCTCGAACCAGGGGCTGATGGAGTTCGTGGAGATGTTCAAGGCGCCCATCAAGGTGCTGCATCCCCTGCTCACGGCCACCCAGGAAGGCAATTACAACGGCACGGAGGGGCTCTCGGCCCTTCCGTTCCAGGGGATCATCCTGGCTCACTCGAACGAGTCGGAATGGCAGTCCTTCCGCAACAACAAGAACAACGAGGCGTTCCTCGACCGCGTCTTTATCGTCAAGGTGCCCTACTGCCTGCGGGTGTCCGAAGAGGTGCAGATCTACGAGAAGCTGCTGCGCAACAGCTCACTGGCCGAGTCACCCTGCGCGCCGGGGACCCTGCAGATGATGGCGCAGTTCTCGACGCTCACCCGTCTCAAGGAGCCGGAGAATTCGAGCATCTTCTCCAAGATGCGGGTCTATGACGGCGAGAATCTCAAGGACACGGATCCCAAGGCCAAGTCCATTCAGGAGTATCAAGACTATGCCGGGGTGGACGAGGGGATGACCGGCATCTCCACGCGCTTCGCGTTCAAGATCCTCTCCCAGGTCTTCAACTTCGACCACACCGAGGTGGCGGCCAGTCCGGTGCATCTGCTCTATGTGCTGGAGAAGCAGATCGCCCGCGAGCAGATGCCGCCCGAGATCCAGGATCGCTATCTCAGCTACTTGAAGCAGTTCCTGGCGCCGCGCTACGCGGAGTTCATCGGCAAGGAGCTGCAGACCGCCTATCTCGAGTCCTACGCCGAATATGGGCAGAACCTCTTCGACCGCTACGTGATCTATGCCGACTACTGGATCCAGGACCAGGAGTACCGCGATCCTGACACCGGCGAGATGATGAATCGCTCCTCGCTCAACGAGGAGTTGGAGAAAATGGAAAAACCCGCGGGGATCTCCAACCCGAAGGACTTCCGCAACGAGATCGTGAACTTCGTACTGCGGGCGCGGGCCAACAATGCCGGCGCCAACCCTAAGTGGACCAGCTACGAGAAACTGAGGGTGGTGATCGAGAAAAAGATGTTCTCCAACACCGAAGAGCTGCTGCCGGTCATCTCCTTCAACGCCAAGGCCTCAGCCGACGAGCAGAAGAAGCACGACCAGTTCGTCGACCGCATGGTCGATAAGGGCTACACGCCCAAGCAGGTGCGGTTGCTCTCGGAATGGTATCTACGAGTCAGGAAGTCTCAATGAGGTGTGGTCTGCGCGCAGATCGAGGCTCGGCGGCATAGTGCGAGGTACGGCGTGCTTGGTGCGTGAACCGGTCCGAACGCACTCCGCACTTCGTACTCACGCACTCGTCCCGAGCGGTGGACGGTGCCACCCGCTTTCGCCTGCCCGATTCACCTAACCGAAGCTACAAGCTTATGTCGCATTTCATCGACCGCCGGGTAAACGGAAAGAACAAGAGCGCGGTGAACCGCAGCCGGTTCATCCGCCGTTACAAGACCCAGCTCAAGCGCGCGGTGGCCGATGCCGTCAACAAACGCAGCATCACCGACATCGACGGCGGCGAGAAGGTAGGCATCCCCTCCAAGGACATCTCTGAGCCCGTCTTCCACCAGGGCCCTGGAGGGACCCGGGACATGGTCCATCCCGGCAACAAGGACTTCATGCCCGGGGACCGTATCCAGCGCCCGGAGGGCGGAGCGGGAAGCGGAGCAGGCAAAGGCAAGGCGGGCAATTCCGGCCAAGGCGAGGACGACTTTGTCTTCGAGCTCTCCCGCGAGGAGTTCATGGACCTGCTCTTCGACGACCTGGAGCTGCCCAACCTGGTGCGCAATCAGCTCGTCGGCACGACCGAATTCAAGCCGGTGCGCGCCGGATACACCACGGACGGCACCCCCGCCAACATCGACGTGATACGCTCTCTAAAAGGCGCCGTCGCCCGGCGCACCGCCCTCGGCGCCCCTTACCGCGGACAGATCCGCGAGCTGGAGGAGGAACTGGAGGCACTGCTCGCGGAGGCCGGCGAGGAGCACCCGCGGGTGCTGGAGCTGCGAGAGGAGATCGACCGCCTCAAGACGCGGCTCGCCGCGCTGCCCTTCATCGACACCTTCGACCTGCGCTACCAGAGCTTCACCCAGCAGCCGGAGCCCACCAGCAAGGCGGTGATGCTGTGCATCATGGACGTCTCGGGCTCGATGGACCAGGTGCGCAAGAACCTGGCCAAGCGCTTCTTCATCCTGCTTTACCTGTTCCTACAGCGGAATTACGAGAAGATCGACGTCGTCTTCATCCGCCATCACACCATCGCCCAGGAGGTGGACGAGCAGGAGTTCTTCTACTCACGGGAGACCGGCGGCACGGTGGTCTCCAGCGCGTTGAACCTTGCGTACGACCTCTTACGCGAACGCTACGATAGTAGCATTTGGAACATCTACTGTGCCCAAGCCTCGGATGGGGACAACTGGGACTCGGATTCGGTGATCTGCCGCGAGATCCTCGCCAACAGACTGATGCCCCTGATGCGCTATTACGCCTACGTGGAAATCACGCCGCGCCAGCACCAGAGCCTATGGTATGCCTACCAGGACGTGAAGGCGGTTCACCCCCATTTCGCCATGCAGGAGATCGATGGCGCAGACGATATCTACCCCGTCTTCCGGGAGCTGTTCAAGAGGCAGGAGGCATGACGAGCCGTATCATTTCGGAATCATCCGAGTGGAGCTTTCCACTGCTCCGGCGCTTCGATCAGGAGATCGGGCGCATCGCCCACGGGGTCTACGGCCTCGATACCTACGCCAACCAGATCGAGGTCATCGCCTCAGAGCAGATGATCGACGCCTACTCGTCGGTCGGTCTTCCGATCAGCTACCACCACTGGTCGTTCGGCAAGCAGTTCGTGGCGACGGAGCAGACCTACCGCCGCGGACAAATGGGGCTGGCCTACGAGATCGTGATCAACTCCGATCCCTGCATCGCCTACCTCATGGAGGAGAACACGCTGCCCATGCAGGCCCTTGTGATCGCCCACGCGGCGTACGGGCACAACAGTTTCTTCAAGGGCAACTACCTGTTCCGCGCCTGGACCAGCGCCGACGCCATCATCGACTACCTGGTATTCGCCCGAAAGTACATCGCCCAGTGCGAAGAGAGGCATGGAGAAGCGGAGGTCGAGCTGCTGATCGACTCCTGCCACGCCCTCATGAACCACGGCGTGGACCGTTACAAGCGCCCGGCACCCCTGTCCATGGCGGAGGAGCAGAAGCGGCAGGAGGAACGCGAGGCCTACCTTCAATCCCAGATCAACGATCTATGGCGCACCTTACCGGTCAGCGGTGACCGCGCCGATCTGCGGCGGGAGGAGCGCTGGCCCCCGGAGCCTCAGGAGAACATTCTCTATTTCATCGAGAAGAACGCGCCGCTGCTCGAGCCCTGGCAGCGGGAGGTGGTGCGTATCGTCCGCAAGATTAGCCAGTATTTTTACCCCCAGCGCCAGACGCAGGTGATGAACGAGGGCTGGGCCTGCTTCTGGCACTATACCCTGATGAACCACCTCTACGACGAGGGTTTCGTCACCGACGGTTTCATGATGGAGTTCCTGCAGTCTCACACCAACGTGGTCATGCAGCCGCCCTTCAACGTCCCCTACTACAACGGCATCAATCCTTACGCCCTGGGCTTCGCCATGATGAGGGACATCCGCCGCATCTGCGAGGAGCCCACGGACGAGGACCGCGACTGGTTCCCGGACATCGCCGGGCAGGACTGGATCAAGGTACTCGACTTTGCCATGCGCAACTTCAAGGACGAGAGCTTCATTGCCCAATACCTCTCGCCGCGGCTGATGCGGGAGCTCCACCTGTTCGCTATCCGTGACGACGACCGGGAAGAGACCCTGGAAGTGACCGCAATCCACGAGGAGGCGGGTTACCGGGCGCTCCGCCAGGCGTTGGCCGATCAGTACAACCTGGGCAACCGCGAGCCGAACATCCAGGTCTTCAACGTTGACCACCGCGGCGACCGCTCCCTGAGCCTGCGCCATTTCCGTCATAACCGCCGCCCCCTGGGGGAGACGACGGAAGAGATGCTCAGGCACGTCCGTCGACTCTGGGGTTTCACAGTCAGGCTGGAGTCGGTGGACGAGCAAGGTCGGGTTCAGCTTGTTGGGGAATCTTGAGCCTCGTACCCAGTGCCGCAAGCATACCCCCGCGCTTGCCGACCACGCTGCCGCCTGCTCCACCAGATGCGTGTTGCGCTTCAGCAACGTCACTTTTTCGCTATCGCCTCCTTCCCGCTCAGGGTACAATTCATGCTGTGCGCATGAACGACCATCAAAACGACGTGGGAAACGGACCCGCAAGACGTTGTCTAACCCCCCTGTCCGAAAACGAACTAGAAACCGCACGCGATCCAAGGCCGACTCGAAACGAACGGGAGGATTCGACCATGTCGACGAAGCGCTTTGCCGTGTGGCTGTTTCCGTTGCTCGCGACAGTCCTGTTGATCCCCGGCATTGCGCACGCGGACGACGCGCTGCGCGAGCGCATGGAGAATCTGCGGGATACGAGAAACCCTATGGTCGGGGGGGTCCGCCTCGCCTCTGCACGGGTTCTGAGCGATTTCTACGGCCAGCGCGATAACGGTTTCGCCTGGAACAGCAGTGGGCAGGTGGAAGATTTGATTCGGCTCGCCGAGCGCAGCAAAGAGGACGGGCTGCAGCCGAGCGACTTTAACAGCGCCGAAGTACAAACCCTCGTCGGGGGCGGGGATCCCTCCCTCCTATCCGACGCGTCGCGCGTCGACGCGGACATCCTCCTCAGCGACAGTCTGCTGCGCCTCATCCATCATCATCGCTACGGCAAGGTCGATCCCCAGACCCTGGATCGCAAATGGAACCACGCCGACGGGCCCAAGTCGACCGACCTGGTGCGCGACCTCCAGAACCTGGTGACCGCAGCCGATCTGGAGGCAGGGCTGCAGGACCTCACGTCCAGGCCCGTCTTCTACACCCAGTTGAAGGAAGGGCTCGCGCGCTATCGCGCCATCGCCGCTGCCGGCGGCTGGCCGTCGGTCCCACCCGGGCGCAACCTGAAGAGCGGCATGAGCAGCGCGCGCGCGCCGATAGTCCGAGAGCGCTTGCGGGTTACGGGAGAGTACGAGAGCGCCGATCCCGCAAACTCGCGGCTGTACGACAAGGACCTCGAGCACGCCATCATCTCTTTTCAGAAACGCCACCATCTTGCAACCGACGGGGTGATCGGGCCGGCGACCCTGGCGGCCATGAACGTGCCCGTCCAGCAACGCGTCGACCAGATCCGCATCAACCTGGAACGGATGCGGTGGGTCTACGACGAGCTACCCGACGATTTCCTGCTTGTGGACATCTCGGGTCAAGAGGTCCAACTCCTGCGCGGCGGCGACGTCGTCTGGCGCTCCCGCATCATCGTCGGCCGCCAAGAACGGCCGACGCCCGTGTTTCGGGATCAGGTCGAGTACCTGGAGTTCAATCCCACCTGGACCGTACCCCCGACCATTCTCAAGAAGGACATCCTGCCCAACGCCCGCAAGAATCCGAGCTACGTGAGCAAGAAGGGTCTGAAGGTGATCACCCGCGACGGCAAGTCGGTCTCGCCGGGTTCCGTCAACTGGCACGCGCCGGCCAGCAACTTCCCCTACATGTTGCGCCAGCCGCCAGGGAACAAGAATGCCCTCGGGCGGGTCAAGTTCATGTTTCCCAACCGCTACTCGGTGTACCTCCACGACACGCCGAGCCGGAATCTCTTCAGCAAGCCGAAGCGGCTGTACAGTTCCGGGTGCGTGCGCGTCGAGCGCCCGATGGAGCTGGCCGAGCTGGTGCTGAACAACCCCAAACGGTGGAACCAGGAAAAATTCGAGCAGATCCTCAAGTCCAACCGCACCCGCTGGGTTCACCTCGAAGAACCCCTGCAGATCATCCTCGCCTATTGGACCGCCGAGGTGGGCGAAGACGGCGAGGTCGGGTTTCGCGAGGACATCTATAGCCGGGATGATGCAGTGCTCGGCGCCTTGAACGGGAATGGCCGGCTCAGGATCCAGTACGTCGACGCGCCGCCACCCGAATCCGTCGCGAGCGTCGCTTCCGGTCCCGCAGCGGCAACGGCTTTAGAAACGGATCCCGGAACAACAACCGCAGCGAGGGACAGATCGACGACCCTCCCCGAGGGAGGCCCCTTGGTCCGATTCTGAATGCCGCCGACCGGCTTCCGCCCGCCCTGGGCGCCGACGGGCGGAGTCGACGGATCAGCAGGAGTGGCAGTAGAAGTCGGGAAGCCCGGCGATGCGGCAGGCCTGCTTGCAGCCGCCGACAGGGAACAGCGCTTCCAGGGTCTTGCGGGTACAGGGGGCGTTCATGGTGAGCTTCTCGCCGATGCCCTTGATGATCAGACGCGGCGACGGCGGATGCTCGTACTCACCATAATAGTCCCGCAAAAAACCGATCACTCTCCAATGGCAATCGCTGAGCTGCAGACCTTCTTCCTGCGCCAAGGCCTCGCCCACTTCCCTGTTCCAGTCGTCGAAATTGACCAGGTAGCCCTTGGGGTTGAATTCCAACGCCCGGCCGGCAATCTGCATGGCTGTCATGGTAAAGGACTCCTCCACCCGTTCGGGGGGATTCAAAGGATGCGTCGGTGGTCGATCATCTGCCCTTCCCTGAGCCCTGCACTCCCCGCCTCCCGGTCGGCTCCGAGCATACGTCCCGGGAAACGCGCCTGTTATAAAAACTACTATAAACCAAGTTTTCCCAAACTGTTATTGCAGGTTGGATCCAGATCAAACAAACGGTTCACCGATAGGAGAAACGCCGAATAGTACAGGCTACGCATTCTCCCGGACCGCTGAGACAGCCAGCAATGCTCCGGTGAGGCTATCGCATTGCGCACTCACCAACATCGGGCTACAGCAGACGTGACAGTCCTCCACGAGCTCCTGGCTTCCCGCCGTACGGTCGATCGTGACCTCGGTCGGGCTACCACACCAGGGGCAGGTGAGGTGGTAGGTTTCAACCAGCTCCATATGGGGGACCTTGCTGAAGGCGATCGAGACGTTGGCTCGTCTACGCGTGGGTCGGCTGAGACTGGCGAACGCGGTTGCACATGATTGCCATGGAGGCATGTTGGCCGAAGATCGTCGCAAGCCGCATGTGATACTCGGTGAACTCGGGATCTTCCTTTGTATTACCAAGGCTCATGACACCGACCGATTGTCCTCCCAAGTTCAGCGGGACACAAACTGCTGAATTGACGCGATCCGTCAATGCTGTCGGATCACGAAACCGCTCGTCCGCCGCCGCATCACCGTTGAGGACAGTGGGCTGACCGTACCGCACTACCCATCCGGCAACACCGTCTCCCACTTTTTGGCGAGTTGCTTTGATCACCCCGCCCCGTATGCCGAGAGAACTGACGATACGCAGATACTCCCTTTTGTCGTCGAGGAGCATGATGGATCCGCGATCACCACCGACCAGCTCGAGCACGGCCCGCAGTGCGGTCTCGCAGATCAAATCGTAGCTCGTTTCCGAGTTGACCCTGCTGATTGCCCGGTACAGAGCGGCCAGCTCCTTGAGTCGCACGTCCAGATCCGCTGCCCTTGTTTGCTCCTCTTCCAACGCATGGCGTCCCTCCTTCAGCTCGTTTCCCAGCTCACGGACCGCACGCTCCTTCTCCACGAGCTCTCGGACGAGCCTCGATGCGGTTCGCCTCAGTCGCCGATCCCGGGAGAGCACGTACAGGCAGGCAAAGAGACAAACGATTGCCAGTGCAGAAATCCAAACCTCCGGCTCCGGGAAAGGTACCGAAAACCCCAACGCCTCACCGTGGGCGACGACCATGATCAGACCCAACAGGATCATCATGAGCACGATCAGGTACTGCTGAAGCCCGCTACGCTGTTTTTCGATCTTTGTTAGATCCATTTGCCCATACCCTCCAATTCCCGAGGTAACTGTAGAGAAGCGTCCACCGGAAAAGATGTGCTGGAGATCGCATTTTCGACGGCTCACGGACCATCGTTCAGATGGCGGTGCGCAAGTCCAGCTCGTCGGGGGGACTCCACCGAACAGGTAACCACGGTTTAAAAGTAGTCACCGCGCACAGATCTAGGCGGGATGTGCACGGCGAGTCGGGAGACGAGAAACATGAGCGACTGGGTCAAAGGACGCGTGATCGGCAAGAAACAGTGGAACCACCGCCTGTTCAGCCTGCAGATCGACGCCCCGATACACGACTTCAAGGCAGGGCAGTTTACGAAGGTCGCCCTGGATATCGGCAACGAGCGGGTCGGTCGCCCCTATTCCCTGGTCAACGCGCCCCAAGAGCGACCTCTGGAGATCTTCTTCAACGAAGTCCCCGAGGGCCCGCTGACACCCCGGTTGTCCGACTTGGTGACCAACGACGGTCTGTGGCTCTCCGCAAGGCCTGGCGGCGTCTTCACCATGGAGAACGTCGTCCAGCGGCGCCATCTGTGGCTCCTGGCCACCGGTACGGCCCTCGGCGTGTATCTCTCGATCCTCAGAACACCAGAACCCTGGACGCAGTTCGACCGCGTGGTGCTAGTGCATGGCGTGCGCACCGCCGACGAGTTGGCTTACGGCGAAGCGGTCGCCTCGCTGAAGGAAAGACGTGGCGAGCGCTTCAACTTCCTGCCCCTGCTCAGCCGCGAGCGCCGCGGCGATGCACTCTACGGGCGCATCACGCAGTTGCTCGAGTCCGGTGTGCTCGAGGCCAGAGCCGGCTTGCGGATCCACCCGGACGACAGCCACTTGATGCTCTGCGGCAATTCGGAGATGATCAAGGAGGTACGCGATCTGCTGGAGGCCCGTGGACTGCGTCGCCACCGCCGCAATGAGCCGGGCCACTACACGACTGAACAGTACCACTGATGGTCGCGCTTCGCCCCTGCTTCGTTTCGTAAGTAAAGAGCTTGAGGCCGCGGCCTTCATAGTCCTCGCGGTTGACATCGTCGGTCTTGAAGTACAGCGTGTCGTCCGCCAGGATGGATCAAAGATTCGGGTTCAGGCTGTAAAAGCCGGTGATACTCGCCTCGTCCAGGATGTGGCCCTGAATCGCCGCCACCACGTCGCGGCCGTCGAACTCCCGTCCCACAGGGCAACGCTCCGTGTCGAGGGCATAGACGGTGAAGATATAGCGGTGGGCCATGCTGTCGTTCCAGGGCGGACAGGGGCCGTCATAGCCGAAGTAGCTGCCCGCCATGGAATCGCCGGGATCGAACCAGGTGCTGTAGTCATTGAGCCCGCGACGAGCGCCGTGGCTGCAGGGACCGGCTTCCTTACCGCCCGGGGTAACGCCGTCGCAATCGATGCCCTGCTCGATGTGACGTAGATCCCTGGGTATGTCCACCAGCACCCAGTGGAAGAAGTCACTGCGCGGCAGGTTCGCCTCCAGGACCTTGCCCTCCCTGTTCACGTCGCGGCGCTCGACCGGCACGTTGGGGTCTCGGCAAATGAGCACGAAGGACTTGGTCGCTTCGGGCTCCCCGCCCCAGCCGAGCTCCGGGTTGATGTTCTCCGAAAGCACGACCCGTGTCTCCGGGTGAGGCTGGCAGAAGGCGAGCTCCGTGGGGATACGCCCACCGTCTTCGAAGTCACCGCTCCTGATCCGCATCATTTGAGCTTCTCCTTCAATAGATCGTTGACCTGCCGCGGGTTGGCCTTGCCCTTGGTGGCCTTCATCACCTGACCGACGAAAAAGCCGAAGACCTTCTCCTTGCCGCCTCGGTACTGCCCCACCTGGCCCGGATTGGCGGCCATCACTTCATCGACGATCTTCTCGATGGCTCCGCTGTCGGTGATCTGCTTGAGCCCCTTGGCCTCGATGACGGCGTCCGCATCGCCCTCGCCGTTCCACATTGCCTCGAAGACCTGCTTGGCCAGTTTGCCCGAGACGGTGTTGTCCCTGATCCGGTTGAGCAGCCCGGCGAGCATCTCGGCACTGACCGGACTCTCGCCGATCTCTCGGCCCTCCCGGTTCAACCCTGCCGCCAGCTCGCCGCTCACCCAGTTGGCGGCCAGTTTGGCATCGCCGGTGCTGCGCGTTACGGACTCGTAGTAGTCCGCCAGTTCCCGGCTCGCGGTCAAGAGGTTGGCGTCGTACGCCGAGAGATTGTAGCTGTCGCGGAAGCGCTCGCGCTTGGTATCGGGAAGCTCCGGCAGGTCCGTGGTGGCCTGTTCGATAAAGGCCGCGTCGATAGCGATCGGCAGCAGGTCCGGATCTGGAAAATAGCGGTAATCGTTCGCCTCCTCCTTGGTGCGCATGGGGCGCGTCTCATCGCGCTCAGCGTCATAGAGCCGTGTCTCCTGGACTACCTCGCCGCCGCCCTCGATGACGTCGATTTGGCGCTCGATTTCGAAGCTCAGCGCCTTCTCCAGGAAACGAAAGGAGTTGATGTTCTTGATCTCGGATCGCGTGCCCAGCCTGTCCTCACCCTTGGGGCGCACCGAGATGTTGGCATCCATACGGAACGAGCCCTCCTGCATGTTCCCGTCGCTGATACCGATGTAGCGCACGATTTGATGGATCTTTCGGGCGTAGGCCACGGCCTCCTTGGGCGAGCGCAGGTCGGGCTCGGAGACGATCTCCAGCAACGGCGTGCCGGCGCGGTTGAGGTCGATGCCGGTCATGCCGTGGAAATCCTCGTGCAGGGACTTGCCGGCGTCTTCCTCGAGGTGCGCGCGGGTGACGCCGATCTCTTTCACGGAACCGTCGTCGAGCAGGATCTCCACATGGCCCTTGCCCACAACCGGCAGCTCGTATTGGCTGATCTGATAACCCTTTGGTAAGTCCGGATAAAAATAGTTCTTGCGCGCGAAGACGGAACGCTCCGCGATCTCGGCGTCGATCGCCCTACCAAAGCGCACCGCCAGCGCCACCGCCGCCTTGTTCAGCACCGGCAGAACACCCGGCAACCCCAGATCCACGGCACAGGCCTGGGTGTTCGGCTCGGCACCGAATCGGGTCGGTGCGCCGGAAAAGATCTTTGCACGAGTGGCGAGCTGGGTGTGGATCTCGAGCCCGATGACGGTTTCCCACTGCATGGTTGTTCAGCCTGTTTGGTACTCTTGGTCCGAAGATCAACGCAAGTTAACGCAAATGACGCCTGCACTTCACGCCTTGGCGGTGCCGCATCATTCGAATCCTGCCGGCCGGGCCAAGTGCCAATCGGTCGCCTGCTGCAACCTGTGCGCTACGTTGAGCAGGCGGCCTTCCTGGAAGTAGTTACCGATGATTTGCAGGCCCGCCGGCTTGCCGTCCACCGTGGCCAGGGGGACGGACATGGCGGGCAGGCCCGCCAGGTTGGCGGCAATGGTATAGATGTCATTCAGGTACATGGCCACAGGGTTGTCCGTCTTGTCACCAAGCGCGAAGGCGGTGCCCGGAGCGGTCGGGCCCATGATGACGTCCACCTGCTCGAAAGCACGCCGGAAGTCGTCGCTGATCAGGTGGCGGATCTTCTGCGCCTTCAGGTAGTAGGCATCGTAGTAGCCGGCGGAGAGCACGTAGGTCCCGATCATGATGCGGCGCTTGACCTCAGGGCCGAAACCTTCGGAACGCGAGCGCTTGTAGAGGTCTTCCAGGTCCTTGGGATCCTGGCACCGGTGACCGTAGCGCACCCCGTCGTAGCGGGCGAGATTGGAGGAGCATTCCGCCGGAGCAACCACGTAGTAGGTCGGCACCGAGAGCGGACTGTTGGGCAGGCTGATCTCACTAATCGTCGCCCCGAGCTCTCTGTACTCGTCCACGGCCGCCTCCAATGCCGCGGCAACACCTGAATCCAGCCCCTCGCCGAAGTACTCCTTGGGCAGACCGATACGCAGACCCGTGATGTCCTCGTCCAGACCGCTCCTGTAGTCTGAAATGGGCTCGTCGGCGCTGGTGGAGTCTCGCGGATCGAAACCGGCCATAACCTGCAGGAGCTCCGCGGCGTCGGCGGCACTTCGGGTCATGGGACCGGCTTGATCGAGGCTCGAGGCAAAGGCGATCATGCCCCAGCGCGAGACCCGCCCGTAGGTGGGCTTGAGACCGGTGATGCCGCAGAGGGCGGCGGGCTGGCGGATGGACCCGCCCGTGTCCGTGCCGGTCGCCGCAACGCACAGCCCGGCCGCGACGGCGGCCGCAGAACCGCCGGAGGAGCCGCCGGGTACGGCCTGCTCGTCCCAGGGATTCTTCACCGGACCGTAGTAGCTGGTCTCATTGGATGAGCCCATGGCGAACTCGTCCATGTTGGTCTTTCCAAGCACGACCGCGCCGGCCAGCTCCAGGCGCTCCACGACGGTGGCGCTGTACGGGGCGACGAAGTTCTCGAGCATGTGCGAGCCGCAGCTCGTCTTGATGCCCCTCGTGCAGAAGATGTCCTTGTGTGCAATCGGGATGCCCGTCAGGGGGCCGCCTTCACCGCGACGCAGGACGGCGTCCGCATTTGCAGCGGCCTCCAGGGCCTTCTCCGCAGCCAGGGTGATGAAGCTGTTCAGGCGCGGATCCAGGCGCTCGATGCGCGCCAGATGGTGCTTCGTGAGCTCAAGGCTCGAGAAATCGCCGCTCCTCAGGCCTGCGGCCAGTTCGGCGATGGTCTTGTCGTGCATCGGCGGAGGGTCCTCGATACGGGGGAGCGTCCTGGGCGGAGTTGGCGAATGCCCGGCGCCTACTCGATAACCTTCGGGACCAGGTAAAGGCCGTCCTCGGTTGCCGGGGCGATCCCCTGAAAGAGCTCCCGCTGGTTGGGCTCTGTGGGCTCGTCGGCCCGCAACCGCTGCGCCATGTGCAAGGGGTGGGCCATAGGGGTCACTCCCTCCGTGTCAACCGCGTTCATCTGTGCGACCAGGTCGAGGATATTGGAGAGGTCCGCAGCGTAGCGATCCTTTTCCTCGTCGGAGATGGCGAGCCGCGCCAAGTGAGCGATCTTTTCGACGTCGGAGCGATCCAGCGACATGAGGGCTATTCCAGCGTTCCCGAAAACAAGGGAAAATAGCATACTCGTTGGCCCGAGCATAAGGTCAGGCTGTCCGTTTTACCGCGCGCCGGCGGAATGCGTCTTGCCCATCCGGGATAGCGTTGCTAGATTAGCCGCTTTGATTTCCATGGACAGGCGCTATCGAGGGCAAAAGGGAACCTGCGGTTCTTCCGAAGGTTCCCGTGGCACGGGAGGTGCCGGCACCTGATGTGTTTGTAACCCTCTGAAAATAAGAAGGTGGAGGCCCTGGTTTCCGCTCTCCGTGTCCGGACGATCACCCTGGTGTATCGCTCGGACCTTCCCTAGGACCCCGGTGCGGTCCCGGTTTTATTTTCCCAAGGTACTTGCTTGATGTTTCTCCGACGCTTTCGAGGGATGTTTTCCAACGATCTGTCGATCGATCTTGGAACCGCGAACACGCTCATCTATGCCCGCGGCCAGGGCATCGTCCTTAACGAGCCCTCTGTGGTGGCCATTCGCCAGGACCGCGCCGGCGGGTCCAAGGTGGTAGCGGCGGTGGGCGAGGAAGCCAAGCAGATGCTCGGCCGGACGCCCCAGAACATCACCGTCATCCGGCCCCTGAAGGACGGCGTAATCGCCGATTTCACGGTCACGGAGAAGATGCTTCAGTACTTCATCCACAAGGTACACGAAAGCCGCGTCATCCGTCCCAGCCCGCGGGTGCTGATCTGCGTACCCTGCGGTTCCACCCAAGTGGAGCGCCGCGCCATCAAGGAATCCGCCGCCGGTGCAGGCGCCCGCGAGGTCTACCTGATTGAGGAGCCCATGTCAGCGGCCATCGGCGCCGGTCTTCCCGTGGACGAGGCGCGCGGCTCCATGGTTCTGGACATCGGTGGCGGCACTTCGGAGGTGGCAGTCATCTCCCTGAACGGCATCGTCTACTCCAACTCGGTACGGGTCGGCGGTGACCGGTTCGACGACGCCATCATCAGCTATGTGCGACGCAACTACGGTACCTTGATCGGCGAGGCCACCGCTGAGCGCATCAAGCACGAGATCGGCTCCGCCTTCCCCCGCAACGAGGTGGGACAGATCGAGGTCAAGGGACGCAATCTGGCCGAGGGCATCCCACGGGGCTTTACCCTCAACAGCAACGAGATCCTCGAGGCGATACAGGAGCCCCTGTCCGGAATCGTCGGAGCGGTCAGGATCGCCCTCGAACAGACTCCCCCGGAGCTCGGGGCGGACGTGGCGGACCGGGGCATCGTAGTCACAGGTGGAGGGGCGCTGTTGCGTGACATCGATCGGCTGATCGAGGAGGAGACGGGCCTACCCGTATTGGTGGCGGAGGATCCGCTGACCTGCGTGGCTCGCGGAGGCGGCAGAGCTTTGGAGATGATTGACGAGCGCGGCCTGGACCTCTTTGCTACGGAGTGAAGTGTGGTCCCTGCGCCATAGGTAATCGGCGATCAAACCCCTGTTCGTACATGGCCCGTCGACTTCCTACCGCATGCTGCTGGCGGTGGCGCTATCCACTGTTTTGATTGTAGCGGACCATCGCCACCACCACTTGGACCTACTGCGGTCCACGCTGTCGGTCATCGTCTATCCGCTGCACTATCTGGCCAGCCTGCCAGACATCTTCGGGCGGGCGCTGGAGGGCCGCCTGGCCGAGGACGAGGCGCTGCGCAAGCACAACCTAAGCCTGCGGCGAGAGAACCTGGGACTCAAGGCGCGGCTGCAGCGATTCGAGGCCCTTGAAGAAGAGAACATGCGCCTGCGCGACCTGCTGGGCTCTTCGTTCAAGATCGGCGACCGGGTGCTCATCGCGGAGCTGTTGTCGGTGGATCTGGACCCTTACCGCCAGCAGGTGATGATCAACAAAGGGGCCGCGTCGGGTGTTTTCGTCGGCCAGCCTGTCCTCGACGCAAACGCGGTAATGGGGCAGGTGGTGCGGGTAAATCCGCTGTCCTCCACCGTGCTCTTGATCACTGACGCGGGCCACGCCCTGCCCGTGCAGGTCAACCGCAACGGGCTGCGCACGGTGGCGGCGGGCACCGGACTCATCAACCGGCTGGAGCTGCCCCATCTTCCCAACAACGCCGACATCCGCGCCGACGATCTCCTGGTTACTTCCGGATTGGGCGGTCACTTCCCACCCGGTTATCCGGTGGCCCGGGTGTCAGAGGTTCGGCGCGAACCGGGCAAACCGTTCGCCACCGTAATCGCCACGCCTACCGCCCGCTTGGACCGCAGCCGAGAGGTCCTGCTCGTGTGGACCCTACCGCCTTCACTGTTAAACGAGGCATTGACCGAATCTGCGAGCCCCGGCGGGGAAGAGGAAGGAGAGCCGTGACCGAAGCACAACGGCACAGGACCTATGTGATCCTCATCACCCTGGCCATCGCCCTCCTCCTCACGATCCTGCCGATCCCCGAGGGGGGTGCCGACTTCCGACCCCCTTGGGTCGCCATGACCCTGATCTACTGGTCCCTCGCACTATCCAACCGAGTGGGTGTCTTCTGGGCCTGGAGCACGGGTCTCGTGCTCGACGTCACCGTGGGCACTGTGCTCGGACAGCACGCCTTGAGCCTGTCGGTGATGGCCTATCTCGCTGTGGAGCTGCACCAGCGCATCAGGGTCTTCCCCGTGCTCCAGCAAGCCATATCGGTCTGGGTCCTGTTACTCGTGGAGCGCCTGCTGTCTCTTTGGGTGATCGGCGCCACTGGGCAGCCGACGCCGACCCTCTGGTACTGGATGCCCACTTTCGTCGGCATGCTTTTGTGGCCCTGGATCTTCATCGTGCTGCGGGATGTCCGCCGGCGTTTCAGCGTCACCTGACCCACGAGCACTGCCCGCCATGGTGGAATCGACCTTCAAAGACCATCTGGGGGAGTGTCGTCTCTTTGTCCGCCGCTCGGTGATCGCCGGGGTCCTGGTGGTCGCGGCCATGCTCCTCTTGGTGAGCCGGCTGGCGCAATTGCAGATAACGAGCCACCAGCATTTCTCCACCTTGTCCCAGGACAACCGGGTGAAGATCGAACCCCTTCCGCCCACCCGCGGCCTCATCTACGACGCCAACGGGATCTTGCTGGCTGAGAACTACCCCTCTTATTCCTTGGAGATCACGCTCGAGAAGGTGGAGGAGCTTGAGACCACCATCGCCGAGCTGCGACGCATCATCAAGATCGAGGAGAAGGACCTGAAGCGTTTCGAACGCTTGCGCCGGCAACGACGGCGGTTCGAGGGGGTTCCGATCCGGGGGAACCTCGATCAGGGGGAGGTGGCTCGAATCGCGGTCAACAGCCACCGCTTCCCCGGCGTAGACATCCGCGCCCAGCTCCTGCGTTACTACCCGCTAAACGAGCACACGGCCCACGTACTGGGCTACGTCGGACGCATCAACGAAGAGGAGCTCAAACGCATCGACGCCTCGGATTACAGCGGCACCAATTACATCGGCAAGGGCGGCGCGGAAAAGTCCTACGAGGGTGTTCTGCACGGCCACGTGGGACACCAGCAGGTGGAGGTCAACGCCAAGGGGCGAGTACTGCGGGTGTTGGAGAGCCAAGCGCCGACCCCCGGGAAGGACCTGCGCCTGTACCTGGACATCCGGCTGCAACAGGACGCGGCCGCGGCCCTCGGCGACCGGCGCGGGGCGGTGGTCGCCATCGACCCGAGCACCGGCGGTGTGTTGGCCATGGTCAGTCGGCCCAGTTTCGATCCAAACCTGTTCGTGGAGGGCATCGGAAGTGCAGACTACCGAGCCCTCCGGGATTCTCCGGACAAGCCCCTGTTCAACCGCGCCGTGCGTGGGCAGTATCCGCCGGGTTCAACGGTGAAACCCTTCGTTGGGCTGGGCGGGCTGGAGACGGGGACTGTCGGCTTCACCGAGAGCAAGTATTGCCCCGGTTTCTATCAGTTGCCGGGTCACAGCCACAAGTACCGGGACTGGAAGCGCTGGGGCCATGGCTCCGTGAGCCTGGAGAAGGCCATCGTTCAGTCCTGCGACGTCTATTTTTACGATCTCGCCCACGACATGGGGATTAACCGTCTGCACGACTTTCTCGCGGGATTCAGCTTCGGCGAGCGCACGGGTATCGATGTCTCCGGCGAGCTCGGCGGGCTGCTGCCTTCCCGCGAGTGGAAGCGGCGGGCCCGAAACCAGCCCTGGTTTCCCGGAGAAACCCTGATCATGGGCATCGGACAGGGCGCGTTCCTCACCACGCCATTGCAGCTCGCAACCGCAACGGCGGCCCTGGCCGCCCGGGGACACTTCATCCAACCTCGGATGGCCCGAGCCACCCAGGTGCCCGGGGCGCAAACCATGGAAAACGTCCCTGCGGTCAGCCGTCAGCTTTCTCTGTCAGAGCAGCACGTCGATCGCGTGATCGCAGCAATGGCCAATGTCGTGGAGAGTGCGCGTGGCACCGCCAAGCGCATCCGCACCGATGCGTACCGCATCGCTGGAAAGACGGGTACCGCGCAGGTCTTTAGCGTGGGCCAGAAGGAACGTTACCGGGAGGAAGAAGTGGCCGAACGCATGCGCGACCATGCCCTGTTCGTTGCTTTCGCGCCGGTGGAGGACCCGCGCATCGCCGTGGCCGTAATCGTCGAAAACGGCGGACACGGCGGCTCGGTTGCCGCACCCATCGCACGGGAGGTAATGGATAGCTACCTGCTGGGCGATCTCCGCAAAGCCGGCAAGGGAGATGCCGATGACCAATAGGTCTTTCAGCTCGGGGCTTGAGATCGCGCCCACCGCAACTCAGCCCGGGCCCCTCGCGCGCCTTCACCTGGACTTGCCGTTGCTGATCGCGCTGCTGTTGCTGTGCGGCTACGGGCTGCTTTTGCTCTTCAGCGCAACGGACCAGGACCCGGGCAAGGTGGACCGACAGATGATCCGCTTAGGGTTGGCGTTCGCCGTGATGTTCGTGCTCGCCCAAATCCCGCCGTCGGAGCTGCGCCGGTGGTCACCCCTGCTGTTCGTACTCGGAGTGGTGATGCTCGTGAGCGTCCTGGTGATAGGCGAGACCGGAAAAGGCGCGCAGCGCTGGCTTGACCTTGGCGTGGTGCGTTTTCAGCCATCTGAGCTTCTGAAGATCGCCCTGCCGATGATGCTCGCCAGGTATCTGGCGAAGCGACCGCTACCGCCTAGCGGGGCGCGCATCTTTTTGGCGGCGATCATGATCTGCATCCCCGTCCTGCTCATCGCCCGCCAGCCGGACCTGGGCACGGCGCTGCTGGTGGCAAGCGCCGGGGCCATCATGTTGTTCCTGGCCGGTCTGAGCTGGCGTCTCATCACCTTCGTCGGCGTTGCCGCTGCCGCGCTCACGCCACTGCTCTGGTACCTCATGCGGCCCTATCAGCGCCAGCGCGTGTTGACCTTCCTCAACCCGGAGAACGATCCCTTGGGCGCCGGCTATCACATCATCCAGTCTCAGATCGCAATCGGGTCCGGTGGGCTCTACGGCAAGGGTTGGCTCAACGGAACCCAGTCCCACCTCGAGTTTCTTCCCGAACGCTCCACAGATTTCATTTTCGCGGTTCTCGGCGAAGAATTCGGGTTGCTGGGCATCCTCGTGATGCTTGGGCTCTATCTCTTCATCATCGTGCGCGGGCTCTATATCGCCGGCCAAGCCCAGGATACTTACGGGCGGCTACTCGGCGGCGGGCTGACCCTGGTGTTCTTCGTCTATCTGTTCGTCAACACCGGAATGGTGAGCGGTTTGTTGCCCGTGGTCGGGATTCCCCTGCCCTTGGTGAGCTACGGCGGCACCTCCCTGGTGACCATCCTGGCAGGGTTCGGTATCCTTATGTCCATTCATACCCACAGAAAATTGCTTCCTGCATAATATGTTTCATAATATTCTGAAAGTACCGCGTGAGAGGCAAACGAGATTCGGGGATCAGTTGATGCGGTTGATGCGTGGGGCGATGGGGGTGTTTGCGTTCCTGGTGGCAGTCACTGCCCTTGGGGCGGAGCCCGCGAGCTATCGTTCCGGCGCCAAGCAATTCGCCTCAGAGATGGCGCGCAAGCACGGGGTCGACCCGGGCGAAGTATCGGCTCTAATGGACCAGGCACGCTTTCGCCAGGAGATCATCGACAAGATCCGTCGTCCCTACGAGAGCAAGCCTTGGTACAAATACCGCAAGATCTTCCTGACCGCGAAGCGAATCGCGGGCGGCGTCGAGTTTTGGCGTAATAATGAAGTCATTCTGGACCGCGCGCGGGAAGAGTACGGCGTACCGCCGGAGATCATCGTCGCCATCATCGGCGTCGAGACCAACTACGGGGGCAACCTGGGCAAGGACCGAGTAATCGACGCCCTGAGCACGCTCGGCTTCGCCTACCCGCCCCGGGCGGACTTTTTCCGCAAAGAGCTGGAACAGTTCCTGCTGCTCGCGCAGGAAGAGTCCGTTGACGCCATACATGTGCAAGGCTCCTACGCGGGTGCCGTCGGCATGCCCCAATTCATTCCATCGAGCTACCGTGCCTATGCCGTCGACTTCGACGGCGACGGCCGGCGGAATCTGTGGGAGAGTAACGCCGACGTGATCGGCAGCGTCGCCAACTACTTCAAGCGCAACGGCTGGCGCACCGGCGAGCCCGTAGCCTTTAAGGCGGAGGTCACCGGCCGCGTGCCTGCAGGTCTTCCGGTCGCAGAGAAAAAACCGAAGAAACCCGGCATCGGGATCGAGAAACTGAAGGCGGCGGGAGTCATCTCCAGCGAACCCCTGTCCCCGTCTACGCGGGTCACCCTGATCCGGCTCGAGAGCCCCGAGGACGAGTATTGGCTCGGCCTTGGAAACTTCTATGCGATCACCCGCTACAACCATAGCAATCTGTACGCCATGGCGGTCTATCAGCTCAGCCGAGAAATCAAAGAAACCTACGAGACAAGAGGCCGCGAAACGGCCGCCCGCGATTGATCCGGCGCGTTTGGGGGAGAACGATGAAAGAGAAACAGAGTCCGTTGACTGCGCTCGAAACCTTGGGTGGAGGCATCCGCTTGGTTCTCGTTATCGCGGGCCTACTCGCCCTGTTGTCGGGCTGCTCGAGCACGGGCGGAAAGGACAGCGCGCCGGGCAATCCGCCGGACCTGTCCGACGTCCCGGATGCCGTACCCAAGGTGGAGCCAAAGAGCAAGTACGGCAATCCGAAGTCCTATGTGGTCTTCGGAAAGCGTTATCACACGAAGCCCAGCAGCGAGGGCCACGTGGAGCAGGGCCTGGCCTCCTGGTACGGCAAGAAGTTCCACGGGCGCAAAACCAGCAGCGGTGAGCGCTACGACATGTACGCCATGACCGCGGCCCACAAGAGCTTGCCGCTGCCGACCTATGCCCGAGTGACCAATCTGAAGAACGGCCGTAGCGCTGTGGTCAAGATCAACGACCGGGGTCCCTTCCACGGTAAGCGTATCATCGATCTGTCCTATGCCGCCGCGCACAAGCTCGGCGTTGTAAGCAAAGGTACCGCCTTGGTGGAGGTGCAGGCCATCGATCCGAGGCGGCCGGATATCGACCGGCGGGAGCATAACCTGTTCGTCGACTCCGACGGGGACTCGGCGACCGGCAGTTCCCGCGCAAGCGAGCCAGTGCTTGTCACTGAGAACCGGACCTCGACCGAGACACGGCGCAACGCCTCATCGCAGTCGGTCGGGCTGGTGGCGCAGAAGGCGGAGCCGGCCGAGAAGAAGCCTAGCTCTTCGCCCGACAAGGCTCCGATCCGCGTCGCACGCCCCGATACGGCGTCCACGCCTGACCCGAAGGTCGCGACGGCGTCCGAAGAAGCAGCGTCTGCACGGTCAGCCGGCTCGATCCTTTACCTGCAAGTCGGCGCATTCGGCGAACGCACTAACGCAGAACAGTTGAGGCGACAGCTGGTCGACCAACTAGCCGAGCAGGTGCAAGTGCGAACCGGCGACGGCGGCAAGGCGGCCCTTTACAAGGTTCGCGTGGGTCCGTTCGATTCCCGCCAGAAAGCGCACAAGGTTTCCGAGCAGCTGGCATCTCTAGGGCTGACCCAGTCCCACGTTGTCAGGGAGTGACCCCAAGGGGGTCCCGCGGTTGTGACTGGTGTCAAACCGGGGGCTAGCGGTTAGAATGCCGCGGTATGTCGGGGCGCGCAAGCGCCCCTCGTCTTTCCTACTTCTCGCTGATTATCACTGATGAAATCCCTCGCCACCGCTCTGAGCGTCCTCGTTCTCCTCGCCCTTCCGCCGTGTAGCGCCCAGGCGGACGAGCCCCCCGTTCCGGACCGAGCCCCCGCATCCGACCAGATACCGATCCCGGATCCGCCGAAGCTGGCCGCCAAAGGCTATCTGCTGGTGGAGCACAACAGCGGCGCCATCCTCGCGGAATCCAATGTCGACGAGCGCCGGGAGCCCGCCAGCCTGACCAAGATCATGTCCACCTATGTGGTCTTCCGGGAACTGGCGAGCGGGAATCTCGCCCTGACGGACGAGGTACTCATCAGCGAGAAGGCCTGGCGGACGGGCGGCTCGAAGATGTTCATTGAGGTGGGCGACAGGGTAACCGTGGAGGACCTGCTCAAGGGCATGATCGTCCAGTCCGGTAACGACGCCAGCGTCGCGCTCGCCGAGCACATCGCCGGCAGCGAGTCCACGTTCGCCGAGCTCATGAACACGCACGCCGAGCGCCTCGGCATGACCCAGAGCCACTTCATGAATGCGGACGGGCTGCCGCACGACGAGCACTACACCACTGCTCGGGACATCGCCCTGGTGACGGCGGCCACCATCCGGGAGTTCCCGGAATATTACGCCTGGTACGCCGAGGAGGAGTTCGTCTACAACGGCATCAAGCAGCCGAACCGCAACCTGCTGCTCTACCGGGACGAGTCGGTGGACGGAGTCAAGACCGGATACACCGCCGCCGCGGGCTACTGCCTCGTGGCATCCGCCGAACGAGACGACATGCGCCTGACGTCCGTGGTGATGGGCTCCTCGGGAACAGAGGCGCGGACGCGATCAAGCTTGGCCCTGCTCAACTATGGCTTCCGCTTCTTCGAGACCCACAAGCTGTACCCGGGAGACGAGGCGGTGGAGACCCTGCGCATCTGGATGGGCGAGATCGCGGATCTGCCCGTAGGGCCGGCCGAGGATGTCTACGTGACGATCCCGCGCCGCCAGTACGACAAGCTTTCCGCCCAGCTGGAGAAGAACCCCGACATCAGAGCGCCAGTCGCCAAGGGCGACGCTGTGGGCCACATCAGCATCAGCCTGGAGGGCGAGGAGGTGCGCCGCGTGCCCCTGGTCGCCCTGCAGGATGTGGCCGAGGGCGGCCTATTGCAGAAGGCCAGGGACAGCGTGCTGCAGTGGTTCTGAGGTCATGAGCGAGGTCTACCTCAACGGGGAGTTCATACCCCTGGCGCAAGCGCGGATTCCCGTCATGGACCGCGGCTTCCTGTTCGGCGACGGGGTCTATGAGGTCATCCCTGCCTACGGCGGGCGGCCGTTTCGCCTCTCCCACCACATGCAGCGGCTCGACGACAGCCTGCGCGGCATCCGGATGGACAATCCCCTGACACGGGACGCCTGGGCGCAGATCTGCTACCGGCTGATCGCTGCGGCACCGGAGGGCGACCACCTGATCTATCTGCAGGTGACGCGGGGGGCCGATCCCTCGCGCAACCACCTGTTTCCGGTCGGAGTCGAGCCCACCGTGCTCGTCATGTCCTGGGCCGCCAAGCCGCGCAGCCCGGAGATCGCCGAGCGGGGCATCCCGGCAATCACGCTGGAGGACATCCGCTGGCACCGCTGCGACATCAAGACCACCGCCCTGCTCGCCAACGTGCTGCTCCGACAGGAGGCGGCGGACGCGGGGGCAGAGGAGGCCATCCTGATCCGCAACGGGCTGGTCTCGGAGGGCTCCTCGACCAATCCGTTCATCGTGAAGGGTGGCGAGATCATCACCCCGCCCAAGAGCAACCATCTGTTGCCTGGTATCACCCGGGACCTGGTGCTCGAGTTGGCCCGCGAGGCCGGCATCCCCTGCGCCGAGCGCGAGCTGGCGGAGCACGAGCTCCCCGGGGCGGACGAGATCTGGATCTCCAGCTCGAGCCGTGAGGTGGTGCCCGTCACGCGCCTGAACGGCGAGCCGGTCGGGACGGGCATGCCCGGTCCCTTGTGGCGGCGCATGGATGCCCTCTTCCAGGCATACAAGGCGCAGGTACCATCCTCACCCCCGCCCTCTTCCAGCGGAAGATCGGCGGGATGAGAACCTTCGGCGCCGATTCTCTCAGCATGGGCGATGTCTGACGATCAGCAGACTCTGTTTGAGTTTCCCTGCCGATTTCCCATCAAGGCCATGGGGCGAGCGGACGGCGACTTCGAGACCCTCGTGGTAGAAATCGTGCGCCGCCACGCGCCGGACCTGGGCGAGGCGGCGGTGACCGTACGGGAAAGCCGGGGCGGCAAGTGGGTGTCCGTCACCGTCGTGGTCGAGGCCAGGAGCAAGGACCAGCTCGACGCCATCTACAGGGACCTCAGCGCTCACGAGCGGGTCGTCTGGGCCCTGTGACCGCAGCGCCTGTGCTGCGCGTCCGAACCCTGGGCCTGTGCGAGTACGAACCCGCCTGGCAGGCCATGCGGGCCTTCACCGACCATCGCAATCCGGACACGCCCGATGAGCTCTGGCTGCTCGAGCATCCGCCCATCTACACCCTCGGCCAGGCTGGCCGCGCGGAGCACCTGCTAGCCCCAGGCGATATCCCCGTCATCAAGGTGGACCGGGGTGGCCAGGTTACCTACCATGGCCCGGGTCAGCTCGTCGCCTATCTTCTGCTGGACCTTCGCCGCGCCGGCCTCGGCGTGAAGCGTCTTGTGGGTCTGCTCGAGCAGTCGGTCGTCGATCTGTTGTCCGACTACGGCATCCAGGCCACCCCGCGCAGCGATGCCCCGGGGGTCTACGTGGGCGGTGCCAAGATCGCGTCGCTGGGACTGCGCGTACGCCGCGGCTGCAGCTTTCACGGACTCGCCCTGAACGTGGACATGGATCTGGAGCCATTCTCACGCATCGATCCCTGCGGTCACCGCGGACTGCCCATGACCCAGTGCCGCGATCTCGGAATTGACCTCGATGTCTCGGGCGCCGGGGAACGCCTGAGCGACAAGATCTGCCGCCATCTCGACCGCCGGTGCGAACGGGCGGATGCCGTTTTGCCCGTGGTCCTGTAGACATCGCACTTCATGCTGTAACCCGGGAGTCATCGACAGCCTCGCCACCAGATTGCCGTTGGTCGCCATTCTAGTACGGGCGCGCCTAAGACTCTGCAACGGGATAGAGAGCGTCTCACGCGAAGCCGCGAAGGGCGCGAAGAGAATCTACTGGCATGATGACTGTTAGAGAAACGTAACCGTTCAGTCCCCCCTCCCCAAATCCCCTCTCCCGCTGCGGGAGAGGGTCAGGGAGAGGGGGCAAATGAGCTGGGGGAGTGAACGGTTACAGAGAAACTTAGGCGCTGCTGTACTAGTGTGAGGAACAACACACCGGCCTGCGCTTAGTGGAACTACACTCATCCTCATCGAAGAGGAGACGTCCTGGATGCGATATCCTCGACGCGTCGGCCCGAGCAAGAGCCCGTCCTCACCTGCTCCCTCGGCGAGATACGGAGTACGGATCGTATTCAACGAAACCGCATTGAGGGACCAGGTAACGCAAATCGGTGGTATCTGGGCGCCCCAGCACAAACTCTCGGATTTGTCCTACAGGCAGATCCCCCCCTGCGGCTGGAGCAAAGGATGGTGATGGAGGAGTCGTGGCATATCCCGGACATAGATATATACAACCAGATATACAGATATAGATGCTTTTATCCATCCATAGATAACTGTATCTACATCCGGATCCTTTTTCTGGTGGCGCAGTGGCGGGTTACTACTATGTTATGCACGAAAATGAATGAGCATCCTTCCTATGGCCCAAATTAATAGGGATAGCAACAGAATAACGGTTGAGGGGAGCTGTGATGTTCAAAGCTTTCATTACCTATTATCTCATATTCATCACGCTATTGAAAAGGCTGGATATCAAGAAATTATCTTAGATTTCGGTGCGTGCACATCTGCTTATCCTAGTTCGATGGTAGCTATCTGCGCACAAGTTATGAGTAACAGAGACGCGGGCATAGATATAGCAACAGAGCTACCCAGCGACAACAAGTTGCTAAGATTGTTTCAGAATACCAATTGGGCTTACTTGCTTGATCCGCGAAAATATGACCCTTCAACATTTCGCGGCTATACACAGGTTCCTGTGACGCAGTATAAAACCCCTGAAGAGCAACATGATGCAGTAAATAGAATTGTCAATGCGATACTCGGAGCGATTCCGAATATGGAGCGCTCTGATTTTGCGGCCTTCGAATGGTCCATAAATGAAATTACGGATAATGTTCTTACACACGCGCAATCACCAATTGGGGGAGTTGTTCAGGTATCGACGTTTCAGAGAAACAAAAAACTTGTTCAATTTATCGTAGCCGATGCCGGAGTTGGAATACCTCACACCTTGCGCGAAACACATCCCGAATTAACATCAGATACCGACGCATTAGACAAGGCGATTAGAGAAGGAGTGACACGAGACAAGTCTGTCGGTCAAGGTAATGGATTGTTCGGGAGTTATCAAATATGTAGTCATTGTAACGGGAAATTCCAAGTAGACTCCGGCCACGGCCGATTGCTGTTTACAGAAAACAAAGGTCTGCGAGTGTCAAACGAAAAAATTCCATATGCTGGAACGTTGGTTGTAGCGGAGATAGATTTCTCCAAGCCTCACCTACTAGAGGAGGCGCTCAAGTTCGGTGGTGAGAAATATACCCCAGTTGACTTTGTTGAAACTAACTATGAATCAATTGGCAGCGAGAGAATTGTATTTAAGATGAAAGAAGAGGCGGAGTCTTTTGGAAGTCGTCCCGCCGGCACGCCGGTACGAAACAAATTGAAAAATCTCTTCGCGATGAGTGAGTCGCAGAAAATATTTGTTGATTTCGAAG
>JAYEJW010000042.1:0-3708 GCA_034716535.1 Pseudomonadota bacterium | reverse complement strand
CCCGCAACGCTCCAGCGAGTGGATGCACTGGTCCACCTGGCGCCTAATCGGCCTATTAGCCTCGGGGAACAAGAGACCTCAGGCGCAAGATCTTGCCACCGCGATCATCGGAGACGATGGACCCGTTGTTGTCGCTCTCAGTAATCCGCGATCCACCGGCACCGTTGTGGAAGATTAGACCACCGGTGATTCTGCTTCTCGGTGGCGTATAGCGGGTAGCGTGTTTATGGGGATTTCTCAGAGGCGCCACCGCCACACGCCTGAGTGGAACCTGCGGCACAATAGCGGGACTTGTGGATAAGAGAAGGCCCGCCACGGTCGCCACCGTGCGGGCCGGTGGCCGGTGCAACGCCGCTTTGAATGTAGCCTCACCGGCGCGGAGTACGTTAGCCAAGAAGCCTGGCGGGATGCAAGCCTGCCGTGCTGCCCGCTGCATCCGAAGGGCGGCTGCGGATTTGCCCGCCATGGCACCTACGAGCGCGTTTCCCCGCCCGGCACCCTGATTGCCCGCTGGTACTGTCCGGAAGGTCATCGCACCTTTAGTTTGCTGCCGGACTGTCTGGCCGCCCGGCTGTCGGGCACCTTGGCCGAGGTCGAAGCGGTGGTGCGCAATGTCGAGCAGGCAGCGAGCTTGGAGGCGTCCTGTCAGGGGCTGCGCCTGGACATTGAGTTGCCCGGAGCGCTGCGTTGGGTCAGCCGACGCATTCACGCCGTGCACGCCTCGCTCAACCTGCTCAAAGGTCTCCTTCCGAAAGTATTGGCCACCTGCACGCCGACCTTGACGGCGTTTTCCGAGCGCCTCGGCGTTGCCGAGGTGCTGCTCGAATTGCGGCAGATCGCCGCCGTTTTTCTGCACCGACTTCCCGCTCCACTCGGATTTGTTCCCCGGCGAACGCCGGGGGGCGGGCGCGATCGTGCCCGCCAACACCGAGTGGGGGCGGACCCGCCAGGGACGGCGGCGTAGGGTGCGTGCTCGCAGGCAATGTGCCTGCGCTGCCAGGAGCTCACGCCCATGACCGATTCCGATCCCGACCGCCGTCATGAAATTGCCTTGTTCCGCTACGGGCTCATCGCCGACCTTGTGCGCCTGGAATCGGGCTCGAAGGGGCTGTATGCCCAAATCGAGCAGAAGGCCGCCGGCGAGTACGCCATACCGGGCAGTACCCGTACACGCGTGGCCGGCGAGACCATCCGCGACTGGCTCAAGGCCTACCGTCGCGGCGGCTTCGATGCCTTGTTGCCCAAGCCGCGTGCCGACCGCGGCCAGTCGCGCTCGCTGCCCCCGCAGGTCGCCGATGTGCTGCTCGAGATCAAGGAAGGCAACCCGGCGCTGTCGGTGCAGCTGGTCGTGCGCGAGGCACGCACCCGCGAGGAGGTCCCGGAGGATCTCCCCCTGCCGCTCTCGACAGTCCACCGTCTGCTCGCCCGTCATGGGCTGATGGACAAGCCGCGGGGCGAAGACACCGATACCGACCGGCGCCGCTTCGCCTTCGCCCGGGCCGGGGAGTTGTGGATGAGCGATGTCATGCACGGACCGAGCGTGGTGGTCGGGGATCGTACCAAACGCAAGACCTATCTGATCGCCTTCATCGACGATGCCACCCGGGTGATCCCCTATGCCGCCTTTGCGCTGGCGGAGAGTACCCGTGCCTTCCTGCCGGTGCTCAAGCAGGCCGTGCAACGCCGCGGCCTGCCTGCTCGGTTGTACGTCGACAACGGGGCGAATTACCGCTCCCAGCATCTCGCCCTGGTGTGCGCCAAGCTGGGCATTGCGCTGATTCATGCCCGCCCGTACCGGCCCCAAGGAAAGGGGAAAATCGAGCGCTGGTTCAAAACCGTACGTGGACAGCTGCTCACCCGCTTGAACGACGAGGATACCGCCAGCCTGGCGGCATTGAATCGACGCCTGCACGTCTGGGTCGAGTCCGAGTATCATCACGCACCCCATCGTGGACTGGGGGGCGTGACACCCCTGGAGCAGTGGGCACAGACCGGCGAGGCGGTGCGTTTCCCGGAGCCCGAGGTGGATCTGGACGATCTGTTCCTGTTCGAGGCCCAGCGCAAGGTGCAGAAGGATCGCACCGTCAGCCTCAATGGGGTGGTCTACGAGGTCGATGCCGCCCTGGTCGGTGAAAAGATCACGCTGCGTTTCGATCCCGCCGCCGCACCCGAGCGCCCGGTGCAGGTCTACCACCAGGGCAAGCTCATCGAGCAGGCCAGGCCGGTCGAGACCTACGCCAATTGCTTCGTCAAGCGCAACCGCCCGTCCTGGACGCTGAACGTCGATGGCCCCGCCCCCGAGCCGTCGGGCGCTGGCCTGAAGCTGCGTGCGCTCCCCAACGAGGGCGAGGAGGAGCGCTGATGTACCGCAAGCATTTCGCCTTGACCGCCTTTCCCTTCGATCGGACTCCGCAGCCCGACGAGCTGTTTGCCTCATCCACCTTGAGCGAGGCCGAGGTGCGCCTGAAGCATCTGTTGGAGCTGCGCGCCATCGGCCTGGTCACCGGCGAGGCCGGCTCGGGCAAGACCACGGTCTGCCGCAAGGTCGCCTCTTCCCTACATCCAGGGCTCTATCGGGTCTTCTATGTGCCGCTCTCGACCGGCAACGTGATGGATATGTACAAATCCATCGGCTGGGAGTTGGGGCTGCCCACCGAGCGTAATCGCGCGGCGGCCTTTCGGGTCATCCGCGCCGAGATCACGCGCCTGACCCTGGAGGCCAAGCAGCGCCCGGTGCTGATCGTCGATGAGGCCCATCATCTGCGAAACGAGGTACTGGAGGACTTGCGTCTGCTCACCAACTATCAGATGGACTCGGACAATCGCCTGTGTCTGTTGCTGGTGGGGCTCACGGAGCTGCGCCGGCGCTTGTCCATGGCCGTGCACGAGTCGCTGGCCCAGCGCATCGTGGTGCGCTATCACCTCGCCGGCCTGGAGCGCGAGGAGCTGCCCGCCTACCTCACTCATCGTCTGCGTCTGGCCGGCTGCGAGCTGCCGCTGTTCGAGCCGCCGGCCGTCGAGGCCCTGTTCCAGGCTACCCAGGGGATGCCGCGCAAGGTCAATCGCCTGGCCCACTATGCCCTGACCAGCTCCGCCATCGACAAGGCCAGGACCGTCACCGCCGAGCATGTCCAGGCGGCACGCGAGGAGGTCGCACCATGAGCACACTTTTCTCGTACGCTCACCTGCAGGTGCCCGATGACTGGACACCCGAAGAGGCGCTGACCGTCTACGAATGGATCAACCAGATGGCCGAGGCGATCTGGGACCGTTACGAGGTCGATCTATTGCCCCTCGTGACACCCGAACCGAGCGCAGACGACTCGACACAGCCCGACCTGTTCGACCCCGACGACCAGCTCCCGTTTTGACTCCTGCGCGGCGGGCAACCACCCGCCGCTGTCCCGCCTTCGTTCCCTTGCGAAAGCTCGCCTTGCGGCAGAGCCTCTTCACACCTGCGAACGCAAATCGCTGCTTTCCCAGATTCCTCCGTCTTCCAACGCTATTCCACCAGTGCGATCAATGTGGGAACGCCGCCCGGATATGCTCCGAAACATCTTGGGAAATTGGCGGTGAAATAATCTGAGAGACAACACCAGGTACTGCCAGTTGGCGGCGCGGTAGCAGGTGCCGCGAAAGCGCGGGATCTGAACGAACGTCTCCAGCAGCACCGGGCGCTCGCCATAGCGGGCCGCAAAGTCCTCGGGG
>JAYEJW010000041.1:0-3711 GCA_034716535.1 Pseudomonadota bacterium | reverse complement strand
GCCGACCCCGCCGGCCGCTACGTCCGGATCCAGGTGAGCAATCCAGGGCAGATCCCCGACGAGATTTTAGCGAAGCTCACCGAGCCCTTCTTCACGACCAAATCCCGCGGAACGGGTCTGGGGCTGGCCATCGTCAAGCGCATCCTCGACGCCCACGACGGGCAGCTCGAGATCCGTTCCGATCCGGTGCGGGGAGTCTGTGTGGCGGTCACCCTGCCGGCTGCCGAGCACCCCCGCTGATCGCAGGAGACCAGACTCATGAACGGTATCTCGCGCCCCACCTCATCGGTGAACGCGGGAGACACCGCAAGGAACTAACCGTCAAGAGAACAGTAGCCTGTCCGAGCCGCAGTTGCTCAGGAAGCGCTGCTTTAGTCGGCGCTTCCCGCGGGGCAGGGATGCCCCGCCAATTACTGACGCTTGGAAGGCGTTGAAATTGAAGGAGCCGGGAAACCGCGTTTTTCCGGTTCCGTGCTGATTTTTGGCCAGGATGGCCAATAATCAGCGGCTCCCTAAGACGAGGCTCAATGCTTCACCGCCCGCGCTGCCTGCTCCCGCGTGTAAAAGCGGCTGCCCCGGATGAAGCCGGCGATCACACCGGGCCGGGCCTTGATCACCCGCCCGCAGATATCGCGCTCAAGCACCCAATCCTCCGGCAGGCCGTCGAGAAGATGCAGGGGCGCCGGACGCCCGTCGGCAAAACAGGACACCACCGCCACTCCGCTGCGGACGTTCAGATAGCCGGGAGCAAATCCGCGATTGCGGTTGTTCCGGCTGATCCCGCCTGTGCCCGCATAGGCAAGATTCTGGTCGCTCAGTAGACGCTGGCTGAGAATACCGCGCGTCTTGCGCGTGCGCTCGGACTCGAGGATTTTCGAATCCTCTCGAACCGTCTCCAGTGTCTTGATGCTCATCGTCGTCTCCGATGCGGGCCAAGTTGGCTCGAAAGAGCCTTTGCTAGAAATCACGCATATCTCGTGCCAGTACTGGATCGCTGAAATACTGGGGACTGCGGCACAGAATCAGGCGACTTGTAGCGGTTTGGATGCAACGAAACGTTACAACGTAATGGTTCGATAAGGGGGCGGCGAGATCGACCCGGTCACCCTGCGGAAAAACACGGAGCCCGGAAATGCGCAAACGTGACAATGCTGGTTGAGCCGCCTTGACGAACCCGCCTCTGTTTGCAGACCGGAAAGCGGGTTCGTTGGCGACGTCGACCCCGAAAAACCCGAGAGAATCGACCACATCCAGCCTTCAGAAGGCCTTTCTTTCCTTCGCAACCCGCTGCTTCGCCTCGGAGAGGCTCAGTCTGCCGTCGCCGTCCGTATCCGCGCGGTCGAAACGCTTGCCACCCAGCTTGTCCGCGACCGTCTTGCTCGCGGCTGCCTCCTCCCGACTGACGTACCCGTCGTCGTTCGCGTCAACCTCATCGAAGCGCTCGCGGTTGTAGAAACGATCCTGAGTCTTGCGGGCGACCTCCGTGCCGTGCTTCTTCTCGACGGACTTGCGCGCCGCCGCCTCGTCCAGGCTCAACAGCCCGTCCCCGTTCGTATCGGCGGCACTGAACCGTTCACTTCCCTTCACGCCCTCGAATGCCTTGAGCCGTGCGCTGGCCTCCTTTCTCGTCAAGAAGCCGTCGCCGTTCTGGTCCGCCGCCTCGAATCGCTTAGTCGTATAGCCCCGGTCGTAGGCCTTCTTACCAATGTCCGCGGCCTGCGCAAAAGCCGCACCGCAAGTCAACGCCGCGACGAGATGTAGGCTCAGTAGCTTGGTCTTTGTCATGATTCAACTCCGTCGTTTCTCTCTCATCAGTCCTGTGCCCCGACGAGAGAAAGCCTAGCCGCGACCAGCTGAACAACAGCTGAACAACGTTAAGTTCCCTATGCCGCACCTGGGACACCCGGCTTTGGCAACGACAACCCAAGCTACAGGTCCTAGGCGCTCTTTCCTCCCCACTAGGGAAGCACTGATTTATTCAGCGCTTCCCGCGGGGCAGGGATGCCTCGCCTTTTTCGACGCCTGTAAGGCGTTGAAAATGAAGGAACCGGGAAACCGCGCTTTTCCGGCTCCGTGCTGATTTTGACCAGGATGGCCATAAATCAGCGTTTCCCTAGGTCCTTGGTGAACGGCTCATCGGTTGCCGAGACCACGCTCGGCTCCGTGGACGGAGCCATTGGGCGCTTCCGCGAGATACCGACAAATATTGGAGATCCCCGTCTATTGATCCGAAGCAACCCGCTGCGCCTTCCTTTCTCCAGGCCCCAGTCGCCGGACTATTCTATGTTATGGAAATCGCTGACGTGCTCGGCGATCCAGGAGTTCAGGAACATGCCCACGTTCTCGTCAAATGGTGGTTTCGGAGGACCCAATCCTTCCAATTCCGAGCAAAGCTCGCCGACAAACCTCGAAAGCTCGCCCGCTAGAGAGAAGACTAATTGGACCGAGCACAAAACCCAAGGAAGAGCCGCCACGTTTGATCTCAAGGTCCGAAACGGAAGGGACCCGCTGTCCCAATCGACTCCGTTCTGGACCCGGCTAACCGCGAAATGAGCAATCACTAGGGCCGACGCGGAGGGGTTTACGCGGCTACTGGAACAGGGGATGGACCCGGAACTGCGCTTGTCGGATGGTCAGACACTACTGATCGCGGCCGCCAAGAAGGGACGTGGAGAAATCACCGCCTCACTGTTCGCGTTTGGCGCCGATCCCTTCCCGAAGGACAGCCGCAACCATAGCGCGCTTTTCCATGCCGCCGAGGGCGGCTTCGTCTCCATTTGCGAACAGATCATGGACGCAGAAGCGCGCAGGGAGTCGGATAACTGGGACCGCTGGGCGGAATGTTGCCGCCGGGGAATCTCGAAGGGACACCTGGGCATCCTGGACTTGTTCATCGCCCGCGGGCTGGACGTCGACCTGTATCTGCGGGGCGGTCGCACTCTCCTGGCCGAAGCGGCGGGGATCGGCAGTTTGGAGGCTGTGATGCGTTTGATCGGGTCCAATGCGGATCTCGATGTCAGGGACTTCGACGACAAGTCCGTTCTGATGTATGCCGCGTCCGGAAAGAATCTGGAGCTCGTCGAACTATTGCTCGATGCGGGCGCCGACGTGAACGCTAAGAACAACGCCGGACGTACCGCGCTCATGTATGGGGCCTACTCCGGATCGACGGAGATCGTCCACCGGCTGGTCAGCGCGGGAGCTGAGATCAACGCCCAGAGCGACTCCCAAAGGACCGCCCTGGACTATGCCAGAATGGCCAGTAAGTCGACGGCAAGGCGGCTGAAGAAGGCCGGCGCGCTCTCGGGCCATGCCCCGTCCCGCAGAACCAAGTGGCTCAAACGGCTTGCCGACATTGCCGGTTACGACGTTTTCGACGAGATTACCCATACGCGAAGTAAGCTCAAGACCCTTGTCGGCCTGTTCTTCGGTCTGCTCGTCGCCCTCGTCGCAATACACGGATTGGGTACGGAACTGCCCGTCCCCTGGGTATTGGTGCTTGGCGCAGCCGTGGCAGGCGTCCCGTTCATTCTCTATCAATTCCCATCGGTGATGATATTGATCTCTCAGGCGACCCGGCAGTCTTCGGAGTGTCGCCGTGCTCAGGATGCGAAACGGGACGTCCCAGTCCCCCTTTCGCCTTCCGCTCGGCGACAGCCTTTATGCCCCGGTTCGCCCCGCTCCGGGGCCACAGCTTCGGCACTTCGCGCC
>JAYEJW010000040.1:0-3711 GCA_034716535.1 Pseudomonadota bacterium | reverse complement strand
CAGGTTTTCGTATGCACACAACTTGCTGTCCGCCACATAGATGAAATCCTCCTTGCCAAGCATCTCCCGCAACTGCTCCCAATTGGGGATATGGGTTGTGACATCGGCCTGGTTTCCATCTGTTACGTCCTCCCCTCATGTAGGCCCACTCCTCTGAAATATCCCGGGGTCCGCCAGGACCTTACCAGAAACATCCCCTCGTAGATTCCGAAACAGAAGCGGAAAAGATAGGCCGGTCATCCTTTGTTATCGTGGTACGTGCAAACGAAATCACAACGACAGAGGAGACCGGCCTATGAATCGTATGCTGCCAGAAATTGAGACAGTAGCGCAACACCAGGATCAGCTTCGTGATAATCCCGATAGCTACCGACCCGAGTGCTGTCCCCACTGCGGAAAGGGGGGCTTGCAACGCCATGGTCACTATGAGCGTAATGCCCCCCGCGCTGAAGGCATGGCCTTTTTACTGGGGTCGTTGTTCATACCCCGCTTTTATTGCCCAAAGTGCCGCCACACCTGCTCACGGTTGCCCGCCTGTCTGTCGCCCAGGCGGCAGTATTGGTGGGCAACGCAACAGGCGGTGTTGATGCGGTTGATGATAGGTGTATCGCTGCGTGAGGTGGCGCGGCAGCTATGGCCGAGCCGCCGTACAATTGGGCGCTGGTGGCAGTGGTTGAAGGGGCGATTCGACGAACACGCCCTGCATCTGCGTAGCCGGTTTCCGGAACTCGGCCGGGCGGTGGATTGGAAGGCGTTTTGGTCGCGCTGCTTCGAGTGCATGAACTTGTGTGAAGCTATGGGCTGGCTCGATCGGATAGGGGTGCGTGTCCCGTGAACGGCTGATCCGAAACGGCCTTGAGAAGGGCGGCAGGCGGCGGATCCAACGCCCCACAGAAGTTGCCCCTCCCGTTGAAGCCGCCCTTGGTGTCTTCTGTGTTCTCCATCCAATCAGAGGAGAATACGATGAACGACATCCATCCCATGGCCCTGTTCCGTTACTCGGTACTGGGTACGCTGGTCAGCCGTGCCGAACTGCACCGCGGCGAACTCAAGGCGACCCTCCAGGAGTTGGCTGCACGCCACTACGACATCCCCGGCTCGCGCAACAGTCTGTTGAGCGAGAAGACGATCGAAGCCTGGTATTATGCCTGGCGCCGGGGCGGACTCGAGGCGCTGACCCCCAAGGCCCGCTCGGATCGGGGACAATCGAAGATTGCTCCCGAGGTCCAGGAGGCCATCCTCGCGGCCAAACGCAAGAACCCACGCCGTTCCGTCCGGGTGATCCGCCGTCTACTCGAACGCCAGGGTACGGTGGCCAAGGATGCGTTGTCGCGTTCGGCGATCCACCGCCTGTTGCAAGCCCATGGCCTCTCGCGCCCGAGCGGTTCAGCGAGCGAGCCCGAGGAGCGGCGTGCGTATGTCGCCGAGTATGCCGGCGATATCTGGTACGGGGATGTGATGCACGGCCCCCGGGTGCCGATAGACGGTGGGCTGCGCAAGGCGTATCTGGTCTCGCTGATGGACGATGCATCAAGGCTGATCGCCCATTCGGCCTTCTGTCCTGGCGAGACGGCGCTGGATATCGAGGCAGTACTCAAGCAAGCGGTGTTGAAGCGCGGGCTGCCGGTGAAACTTGTCATCGACAACGGTCCGGCCTATCGGGCCAAGACCCTGCAAGGGATCTGCGCCCGTTTGGGCATCCACCTGGTCTACTGCCGTCCTTATGCTCCGGAAGGAAAGGGAAAATTGGAGAGGTGGCACCGCACTTTTCGCGATCAGTTCCTGAGCGAGCTCGATACCTCCCGCCTCCGTGATCTGAGCGATCTCAACGCCCGCCTTTGGGCCTGGCTCGAAACCGTCTATCACTGCACGCCCCATAGTGGCCTTGAAGAACAGACCCCGCTCGCGCGCTACCAGCGGGATCTGCCGCGGGTGCGTACCTTGGGCGCCCTGGCCGCCCGGCTTGATGAGCTGTTCTACCACCGCGCTGAGCGCACGGTGCGCAAGGATGGCACCGTCTCTTACCAGGGTGTGCGTTTCGAGGTGCCCTACGAGCTGTCCGGCAAGCGGGTCATGCTGGTGGTCGATCCCTACGCCCGGAAGGTTCTCGGCGTGGAGAATGCCGACGGGCAATCGCTCGGGGCGGCCACGCCTTTGGATGCGGTGGCCAATGTCAGTCGGCGGCGGCGTAAACCTCAGCCACCCGAGACCTCACCCCCCAGCCACACCGGCAGGGACAACGAGGTGGAGCTGGCGTATCGCCAATACCACGACCAGACCGAGGAGGACAGCTGATGGTACTGCAACACTTCGGCCTGAAGCACTACCCCCTGGGCAAGGCGCCTACCGAGCTGTGGGACGATGGGTTCCTCACCCGGCTCAACCAGCGTTTCACCTGGCTGCTGGAGAGCCCCGGCGTGGGGTTGTTGACCGGCGAGGCCGGCGTGGGCAAGACCGCCGCGCTGCGCCAACTGACCCAGGCACTCAACCCCCACCGCTATCAGGTGGTCTACCTGGCGGAGACCGACTTTGCTCGTCTCGATCTGTACCGCTCGCTGGCCCTGGCCCTGGGGCTGGAGCCCGTCTACCGGCGTGCCGCCCTGTGGCGCGATATCAAGGCCCGCATCCAGGAGTTGGCCGACGGCAAAGGGGTCGTGCCGTTGTGGATCATCGATGAGGCGCAGAACCTGCCTGTGGAGTTCTTCCGCGATCTGCCAGCCTTCCTCAACTTCGCCTTCGACTCCCGCGACCTGATGGCCGTCTGGCTGCTCGGTCATCCCCAGCTGGCCCACACCCTGGAACGCGCCCCCTATGCGGCCCTGGCCAGCCGTATCCAGGTACGCCTGCGCCTCAAACCCATCATTGACCGGGAGCGGTTCAAAAACCTCATCGAGCATGCGCTCAGCCACGCCGGTGCCCAGCATACCCTGCTGTCCGACTCAGGCCTCGAGCTGTTGCGCCAGGCCTCTCAGGGGCTGCCGCGCCAGGCGGGGCGCATCCTCAAAACCAGTATGCAACTGGCCGTGCCCAAGGGCTTGAATCATTTGCCCGATGAGTTGATCCAACAGGCCATCGAGGAGTTGATATGAAGACTTTATTACCCTTCACATTCCCGGAAGACCTTTCCCCGCCGGTCGCTTTGGCTCTCTTCGAGGTGCTCCAGGATCTGATCGACGCCCTTTGGCAACAATACGAGATCGAGCTGGTCGAACTCATCATGCAGGAACGCAACCAGGTTCCTGCCTCTCAACAGACACTCGACTTCGACGACGATCTTCCATTCTGATACGCTTTTGTCCCAGGCTGGCTCGGGGCAGTATTCCCCTCGTCCAGCTTGGGACATCTTCTTGCGTTTCGCCTCAAATAGGTCGAGTCAAATCTTCTGAATCAGTGCGGGTCGTAACAAGGGTCAATAGCTCAACTGATTAAAGCTGGTATCTTTCAGCAGACACAATTGACCGGCTTGAGAGCATTGATATAGGGGTGAGATCAAAAATATCTTGTTAGTGTTAGCTCTGCTCCCCTTGGCAGGGTGCTCCATGAACGAACGCCTTAATCGCTTGGAGGGCCGGGTAGACAGGATAGGAGTTGAGACAGCAGAAATGCACGACATCATACAAGAGGCGAATCAGCGATCTGAGGGCGCTGAGGCGGCGGCAGAAGGGTCTGCTTACAAGGTGGAACAGCTGCGCCGGGAGATTAAGTATATCC
>JAYEJW010000039.1:0-3715 GCA_034716535.1 Pseudomonadota bacterium | reverse complement strand
TTGGAGTGCAGGTCAATCCCACCGTATAGTTTCATTGCAGGCTCCTCCGCTCAGGTCTCCGTTCTTGACGCTCTCACTTAGAACGTACGACCTGGCCGAGGGGTCGGCTAGATGCTTATCAGGTCTTGACTTGTGACTGCTAAGCTCGGGGAGAGAGTTCTGAAGGGGATTCAGCCGACGAGAAATATGGCGGCATCCTACCTCCGCTGCAGCGAATAGGAGGATAGGGGTCTAGCCTTGTAGCATCCGCGTCGCGACCAAAAGGAAACATCGATAGGGAAGGGGACACCTCGACGCCATCGACAACCTGCTGGTGGCCGATACGTCATATCGGTACCAGCCCGTCGATCGGTTGCGCAAGGGGCAGAGCCGGCAGCGATCGGAATCCCCCCACGCGCGCCGCGCGGTTCTCCTCACCCATCCCGAGTGGATTTAGTGTCGATCTTGACGGTGATCCCGACACGCGCTTTCTGGGTTCCCTCGACGATGATCGTCTCGCCTTTCTCAAGCCCGCTCTTGATAATCCAGTACTGCTCATGAGGGGCGTCCACTTCCACGTTGCGCGCTTCGACCTTGTTGTCTTTGGTGACGACGAAGACCTGATCGCCTGCCTGCGATTCCACGAGGGCGGATTTCGGAATCAGCAGGGCATTGGGCTTCTCCCCGAGTATCAACCGCACCGGGGCATACTGGCCCGGAAATAGGCGAACGTCGTGTGACTTCTCGAAGCTGTTGGGAAAGATGGCCCGGGCCGGCGCGCTGTCGGTCTCCGCGTCGATCTGCGCGCCGACGAAGTTGAGCTCTCCCTGCTGCGGGTAGGGCGTGCCGTCGGGCAGCACGAGCTCTGCCTTGAAGCGGCTGAGATCCCCGGGCACGATCGATCCGGTTTCCATGTAACCCTGAATCTCGTCGAGCTCGCGCCGGCTGATGTTGAAGGTCGCGTAGATGGGGTCGAGCTGAACCAGGGTGGTGAGTACGTCCTGCTGGGCCGTGACCAGCTTGCCGACGTTGGCCTGGGTCTCCTGGATGCGACCGTCGAAGGGCGCCTTGACCTCCGTGTAACTGAGATTGAGCTTGGCGTTTTCGATGTTCGCCTGGTCCTGTTTCACCGCGGCCTGTGCCTCTTTGGCGTTGTCGACGGCCTCGTCCATCTTCTGCTGGGCCGCCGAGCCCTCATCGGCCAGCTTGGTGTAGCGCTCGCGCTCTTTCTCCCAGTATTCCTTGTTGGCCTGATCGCGTTCGAGCTGCGCCTTGTAGCCGTCCAGCGTCGCCTGAAAAGGGCGCGGATCGATCAGATACAAGGGTGTTCCTGCTTTGAGCTGATCTCCCTCGACGAAGGAGCGCTTTTCGATCCAGCCGGTGACTCGGGGGACGATGTCGACGGACCTGATGGCCTGAAGCGTGCCGGGGAACTCCATGACGATAGGCACCGATTGCTCGGTCACCTGGGCAACGACAACCTCTGGTGCCTCCGGGGATGGGGCACTCGCCTGCTTGGACTCGCTCTCACAGCCGGTCACCAGGGCGATCATGACCGCCACCAGAACGATCCCACGAGCCTGCCGTTCGACCTTGCGCGCTGGCCTCGCTGCTTGCATCTTGATTACCCTTTTCAACTCGGTTGCCGTCTATGCGTCCCCGGTGTCCGGCGCGACGTCGGTCTGCGACTGTCTGCTCGCGCGTCGACGGGTCAGCTTCTCGCGCGCGGTCTCGACCATCACGTAGAAGATGGGGACCATGACGATCAGCATGGTCGAGATCAACATGCCGCCAAACACGGTGGTCCCCATGGAATGTCGGCTGTTCGCGCCCGCACCGGTGGCAAGCACGAGCGGCAACACGCCCAGGATGAACGCAAAGGCGGTCATCAGAATCGGACGCAGGCGGATACGCGCGGCGGTCATGGCCGCCTCGAGGACGCTCTCGCCCTGCTCGCGCCGATCCTTGGCGAACTCGACGATCAATATCGCGTTCTTCGCGGTCAGGCCAATGAGCATAATCAGGCCAATCTGCCCATAGATATCCAGCGGCAGCTCCCGGACCATCAACGCCGCCACCGCGCCCAGCAGGCCCAGGGGAACGGCGAGCAGCACGATGAACGGCATGGTCCAGCTCTCGTACTGCGCGGCGAGAACCAGGAACACGAAGAGCACCGAGAGGGAGAAGATCAAGGGCGCCAGGTGGCCTGCCTTGACCTGCTGGTACACGATGCCCGTCCACTCGAAGCCGTACCCCTCGGGCAGCTGTTCCCGGGCGACTTCCTCCATGGCTTTCACCGCCTCTCCGCTGCTCGATCCCGGAGCGGGTACGCCGTTCATGGTGACCGAACCGTAGAGGTTGTAGTGGGTTGTGTTGAAGGCCCCCATCCTGGGTTGGATGGTCACGAAAGTGCTGAGATCGATCATCTCCCCCTGGGCGTTCGGTACCTTGAAGCGGGAGATGTCCTGCTCGACGCTGCGGTACGGTTGCTCGGCCTGCAGATAGACGCGATAGACGCGCCCGAACTTGTTGAAGTCGTTGACGTAGAGAGAGCCCAGGTTGATCTGTAACGTGTCGAAGATATCGGTCAGGGATACGCCGAGGGACTTCGCCTTGAGCCGATCGATGTCGAGGTAACGCATCGGGAAGTCGTTTGAGAAGGTGGTGAATGCCTTGGCGATCTCGGGGCGCTCGGCGAGCCTGGCCTGGTAGTGCTCCGCCGCCTTCGCCAGATCGTCGGTGCCGCGTGCCTCGCGGTCCTGGATCTCGAGCTGCAGGCCGCTGGTGGCGGCCAGCCCCGGGATCGGCGGCGCATTGACCACGATGATTCGGGCTCCGGGAATCCCATCGAGCCGCGCCTGTACGGTCTTGATCAGGGCGTCGATCTGGAGCTCCGGCTTGGTCCGTTTGTCCCAGGGCTCCAGGATCACCCAGGCCGCCCCGGCGTCCGGCTGGTTGATCCCGTCGAACAGGTTGTACCCGCTGACGCCTTCCACATCGGAGACGCCCTCGGTGTCCAGCAGGATGTCGGTCATCTGCTTGACGATCGCCTCGGTGCGCTCGATGGTGGCGGCACGCGGGGCCTGGACCGCCACGATCAGATAACCCTGATCCTCCTCCGGGACGAAGCCCTTGGGTACCGAGCCGATCAGCTGCACGGCGAGCAGGGTCAGTGCGATGTACGCAATCACAACCAGATACCATACCCGCGCCAAGTGCTTGACGCTGCTCTGATAGCCCCGGGCCGCCGCCTCGTACAGGCTGTTGAAGGCCCGAAACAGGGGGTTTCTGGTCGGCGGCGTGGGTCGAAGAAACACCGCGCACAGGGCGGGGCTCAGGGTGAGCGAGTTGATTCCCGAGAGGCCCACCGCGATGGCGATGGTCAAGGCGAACTGGTTGTAGAGCTTTCCGGTCAAGCCGGGAATGAACGCGACCGGGATGAAGACCGCCATGAGCGCCAGGGTCGTGGCCAGGATCGGGCCGCGGACCTCGCGCATGGCGGCCTTTGTGATCTCCTTCAGATCCGTCCCCCCCTCCTGGATCCTGCGCTGTACGTTCTCCACGACCACGATGGCATCGTCCACCACCAGCCCGACGGCCAGCACGAGCCCCAACAGGCTGAGGGTATTGATCGAGAAACCCAGCGCCGCCATGAAGGCGAAGGTTCCGATCAGGGCGACGGGGATGGCGATCGAGGGGATCAGGGTGCCGCGGAAGTTCTGCAGAAAGAGATAGA